>VEQW01000068.1 GCA_018883025.1 Solirubrobacterales bacterium
GGATCGACCCGACTGGGGCCGACTGGGGAGTCGGAAGCGGTGTCGGCGTCGGCGACTCGGCAGTCGGCGGAGCAGGCGACGCGGTAGTAGTCGTGGTGCCGGTGGTCGACTCAGTGGGAACGGTGATCACTTCGGCCTCGACCTGTCCTCCACCCGCCGGTGCGGCCAGTTCGGATGCCTCGACGGCACCTGTCTCGGGCTCCGGTTCGACCACCGGTTCGGTTTCGACCGGGGTCTCGACGACCGGGACTTCGGCTACGGGCTCGACGGCGACCAGGACCTCCTCGGTGACCACCGCCTCAGGTGCGGTAATGGCGACTGGCTGCGGCGTGACCGGCTCCTTCTTGGCGGTCATCAGCTTCGGTGCCGGCTCGACCGGATCGGACTCGACGACGACGTTTCGGACCTCGACCGCTCCGGCGGTGATCACGGCTGCAGTTGCGAGGCCGGCGACGGCCTTCATCCCGACCGCCCCGCCGATCGCGCCTATCCCGGAAGCTGCACCGGCTGCGGAGCCAGCTGCAGCGGCCCCGGCGGCCGAACCGGTGGCAACCGATCCGGCACCACCTGCAGCCGTCCCGGCAGATCCCGCGCCACCGAGTCCGAGCTTCCCGAGGAAGGCCGCCTTGAGGGCGACGATCGGGCCGATCGGCATGATCATCGCCAGGACTTTGGAATCCGACTTCAGCTGCTTGCGGAAGGCGGCGCAGGACTCACAGTCCTTGACGTGTCGCCGGACCGGACCGGAAGCCTTGGCCAGTCCCTCGGCCGCTTCGGCCAGCTCGACCCGGACCTCTCCGCAGGTAAGCATCCTCGCCTGGCTCGCCTCTGCCAGCGAGATCCTCGCCCGGACCAGGAGCGACTTGACGGCCGGCACGGTTGTCTCCATCGCCTCGGCGATCTCCTCGTAGCTCATCGCGTCGATCTCCCGGAGGAGCAGGGCGGCCCGCTGGGTCTCGGGAAGCTTGGTGACGTCGTTGAGGAGCTGGCGGAACTCTTCCCGGTTGTGGACCTTCTCGGCGGTCGAGGCTGCCTCGACCATCGGCACCATGTCCATCGACTCCTGGGCCTCGGCCTTCGGTCGGCGAAGGTGGTTGAGCGAGCGGTTGCGGGCTATCCGGTAGAGCCACGGCTTTAGGTTGATCGCCCGGTTGTCGGCGAGCATCGCCCGGTAGGCGTTGACGAAGACTTCCTGGAGGACGTCCTCGGCGTCTTCGGTCGACCCGAGCATCTGGCGGCAGAAGCCGAGCAACCTGGACTGGTAGCGGTCGACGATCACGTCGAAGGCACCTGGGTTGCCAGCCCGGACCATCGCAACCAGCTGCTCGTCGCCCTTCATCTTCAACAGGGGCGACTTGCGGGCCAGGAGCCCTTTCTGTGCCGCAGTACTCAGCGCCGAGGCTTCCACGATCTATCTCCCTCTGGAAGATGGCAGGGTCATCTGTCGAAACACCCTAGAGAGCGAGTTGTAGCGCTTCCTAAAGAAAAAGTGGAAAGGCCTCCGCTGCGGGGTCACCACGACCGCCCGATCCCGCTTCCCACGCCCGATTCGACCGCCTTCTAGGATCGTCGAGCCCGGATGGCGGAACGGTAGACGCGGCGGCCTTAAAAGCCGGTGTCCCGAAAGGGGCGTGCGGGTTCGAATCCCGCTCCGGGCACTGCCTTCGCGGTTGCGCCCCGATCCTCCGGGAACCGACCGGGGCGATCGTCGAATAGGGTTGCCCGGTGATCGCGAAGGGGGTTGAAGAATGTCCGACGACCTGACCACGGACGATTCCCGGCCGCGGAGTGGCTGGGTCAAGCTGACGACCTTCCTGGTCGGCCTGTTCACCGTCCTCGCCCTGATCACCTCCTGGCTCGACAGCCAGCTGCTCGACACCAACCAGTGGGTCGACACCTCGAGCGAGATGCTCCAAAACCCCGACATCCAGTCGGCAGTCGCTGCCTTCGCGGTCGAGGAGCTCTACGCCAATGTCGATGTCGAGGCCGAGCTCAAGCAGATCCTCCCGAAGGACCTGAAGGGACTCTCCGGCATCGCAGCGGGCGGCCTCCGACAGGTCGCTGATCAGGGGGCAGAGCAGGCGCTCACCCTGCCGCAGGTCCAGAGTGCGTGGGAGCAGGCCAACCGGGCCGCCCACACGACCTTCATCGATGTAGTCGAGAACAAGAGCCAGGTGCTGACCACCGGAAATGGCCAGGTCGAGCTGCAGCTGAGGCCCCTGATCATCGCGATCGCCGACCAGATCGGCCTCGGCAGCCAGGCTCGCCAGAACATCCCTGCTTCGGTCGGTTCGGTCCAGGTGATCGATTCGAAGCAGCTGGAGACCGTCCAGAAGGTCGCCGGGGCACTTCAGGGATTTGCCCTGATCTTCTCGCTGCTGTTGGTCCTGCTGGTCGCCCTGACCGTCTACCTGGCCCGAGGCTGGCGTTGGCTCGCCCTTATCTGGGCGGCCGGGGGGCTGGTCCTCGGCTCGATCCTCGTCCTCGTGATCAGGGCGATCGCCCAGGGCTACGTGGTCGATGCACTGGCGACGCCCGACCTCTACCCGGCGGCGAATTCGGCCTACTCGATCGGGACCCAGCTACTGACCTCCTATGCCTGGACCACGATCTGGGCGGCGATCTTTCTGCTCGTTCTCTCCTGGCTCGTCTCGCCAGCCTCCTCCTCGGTGTCGGCTCGCCGCTACCTCGCCGTCCCCTTCGGCCGGTTCCCGGGAGCGACCTTCGGCCTGCTCGGACTGGTCGGCCTGGTCTTCCTCCTTATGGGGGCCGGCAACCAGCGGGTTTTCCTCGTCCACCTGCTGATCGTGATCGTGCTCGGGGTGGCCGCGTACCTGTTCCGCCGCGAGTTGGTCGCCGAACACCCGGAGGCCGATGCGCCCCAGCTCGGTCACCTGGTCGAGAGCGGCAAGGAGAAGCTGCACAACCTCTGGTCGCGCCGGCCGAAGGAGATGCCGGGGAAGGGCTACTTCGAGGAGCGAAAGGCCCGAAAGGCCGAGGCTGCGGCGAGCGCCGCGACTCCGGCTGCCGCAAAGCCGGCCGCTGCGGACGACGAGACCGGGCGGCTCGAGCAGCTCGAGCGGCTCGGCAAGCTCCACGACACCGGGGTCCTCTCCGACGAGGAGTTCAATGAGGAGAAGACCCGGATCCTCGGTCCCGAGGACTAGTCAGGACTCAGGCGCCGGGTTCGGCCGCTGCAAGGGCCGAGCCGTAGAGGATGTCGTGCTCGGAGACCTCGATCTCCTCGAGGTCGAAGGCCCGCATGACCTCGATCAGGATGACCAGCCCGGCGACGATCGCCTGGGCCCGGTCCGGATGGATGCCGGTCACTTCGCGGCGTTCGGCCAGGGGAACCGAGGCGAGTCGCGAGAGCCATGTCTGGACCGTCTCGAGGGTCAGCGGATGGCCCTCGACCGCCTTCGGGTCGTAGGGCTCGAGCGCCAGGTCGACGGCCGCGAGTGACGACGGTGTTCCGGCAACCCCCACCGCCCGCTCGATCGGGGGCAGGGCGACGCCGGTCAGGGCCTCCTCGAGTCGGTCGTGAACGTCCGAGGCAAGCGCGTCGAGCTGGGCCGCGGTAGGTGGGTCGTCGGCCAGGAACCTCTCGGTGTGGCGGACGACCCCGATCTGGAGCGATGCGTGGAATCCGATCTCGCCACCGGTCCCGACGACGACCTCGGTCGAGCCCCCACCGATGTCGCAGACCAGGATCGAACCGTCGCGGCCACCACCCGAGATCGCGCCGAGGTAGGTCAGTTCGGCCTCGCGATCACCACTAAGGACTTCGGTGTCGAGTCCGAAACGCTCCCGGAGCTCGGCCACGAAGGCACCCCCGTTCGCAGCATCCCGCACGGCCGAGGTGGCGATCACCGACACCGGCGCGGCGACCAGCGCATCGATCCGCTCCAGATACTGACCGATCACTTCGCAGACGTCCTCGATCGCCTCGGCCGAGAGGTTGCCCGAGTGGTCCACCCCGCGGCCCAGCCTGGTCACCGTCGAGATCCGCTCGACCTCCTCGAGCCCGGCCTCACCGACGTCGGCGACCAGGAGTCGGGTCGAGTTGGTGCCGATGTCGATCACGGCGACCCTGGTCGACTCGGGCGGGTTGGGTGGCGACTCGGCCAAGGCGGCAAGGCTACCCACTGGCAAGGGGTCGGGCGAAGTCCCCGGGCGCCGCCTCCCGTAGACCCGGCCTCGAGCGCGACGGGTATGGTTCGCTTCCCGAAGAGGTAGCGGGAGAGAGGAGGGGAGTGATGGTCGACGACAATCTGATCGTCGGTGTGGTCTTGCCGGCCGCGCTGGCGGTGATCATGTTCACCCTCGGCCTCGGGCTGACCCTCGACGACTTCAAGCGGGTGTTCGTATTCCCCAAGGGCGTCTCGATCGGGTTGGGGAACCTGGTTCTGATCTCGCCACTGCTCGCCTTCCTGATCGCCGACCTGCTCAACCTCGATCCGGCGATGGCGTTGGGGCTCGTCCTGCTGGGGGCCTCGCCTGGGGGGACCCTGGCCAACATGTTCACCCACCTGGCCAAGGGCGAGACGGCGCTGTCGGTGACGATGACCGCGATCTCGAGCATCTGCTCGGTTGTGACCATCCCGCTCTTCCTCACCCTGGCCAACAGCTACTTCGACGCCGGCAAGTCGCTCGACGACGTCAACATGCTTACCGTCGTCCTGAGGACCTTCCTGATCACGGTGCTGCCTCTTAGCATCGGCATGTTCGTCCGCTCCCGCTCGCCGGTCTGGGTCGATCGCTACCAGCCGACCTTCATGAAGGTCTCGGTCGTCCTTTTCTTCCTGGTGGTGCTGGCTGCGATCCTCTCCGAACTCGACCTGATCCGGGAGAACTTCTGGCGGGTCGCAGCCGCGGCGCTTTTGCTCAACATCCTTGCGATGACGATCTCCTTCACGGTCGCCCGGGTCGCCCGGCTCTCGGACCGCCAAGCGACCGCGATCGCCATGGAGCTCGGCATCCACAACGGCACCGTTGCGATCGTCGTGGCGGGGATGATCAACGACGAGCTGATGATCCCGGCCGCGGTGTATGCCGTGTTCATGTATTTCACCGGGAGCGCGTTCGCCTATGTGATGGCGAAGAGGAACTCCCGGGTCGAGGCGGCCGAAGCCGCCGTAGTCGAAGAGCCGATCTGAATCAGGTCAGCCCCGGGCGAGGCGGAGCATCCGCCCGATGAAGCTCGGCCCCTCGATCGAGCCCCAGCCCGAGGCCCGATCGTAGTTCCGCGTCGCCTTGCAGCAGCCGAGAGGCTGGTTGTTTCCCCCATCGGTGGGTCCGATCATCGATCCGAGGTCGTTTCCGATCTTCAAGACGTCCCGGAAGGTGGCCTTCCGGGTCTGCTCCCTCCTCGCGATCTCGTAGATCGAGGGGTTCAGGAACCCGAGCCTCGAGCCGTTCGACTTCCGAGCCTGCTGGTTTGCCATCAGGGCGATCGAGGCGGTCAGGGGTGCGGCTGCGCTGGTTCCCCCGATCGGCAGCCAGCCATCAGTGCACTCATCCTCCACCGTGCAGAAGATGCTCCAGCCGGGCAGGTTGTCAGCCAGCATCGAGATGTCGGGAACGCTCCGCTTGCCGAGGCTGCCGACCCCAGGGCCGCGCTGCCACTTGGGCTGGTTGAAGAACTGGCTGACACCTCCCGATCCACCGCCAAAGGCGAGCGGGGAGTTGTTCCAGACGACTTCCTCGGTTATCCCGTTGCCCTGGTTGAGGGTCATGTTGGTCCCGCCCACTCCCGTGATCCAGGGGGAGCTGGCCACGTACTCGACGGAGAGTTGGCCCAGGGCCCCCTCGTTTCCCGCGAGGGCACAACCGCTCGACCCGGTATCCCCGGCAGAGGCGATCATCGTCACTCCCTTGAGGGCTGCGGTCTTGAGGACCCGCTCCATCCCCTTTCGGTACTTCCCGTTCTTGGTCAGGCCGGCTTCGCACGCACCCAACGAGGCCGAGACCACCGACGGACGCTTCTTCTTCGGCAGGTTGAGCAGGTAGATGTGCTGCCGGAGGAGGGCGCTGTTGTCGTTCTTGCCCTGGACGATCCGGATCTCCTCTACCCCGGGGACGGCCGCCGCGATCACCTGGAGATCGAGGGTCGTCTCCCCGCCGGGTGCGAGTCTCTTCTTCAGGTCGATCAGCTTGACCGGGGTCGGCGGAGCCCTGAAACCGAAGCACTTCGCCGCCTCTTCGAGGTCCGAGCGCTTGAAGCCGTCGATCTCGATCACCGCGATCCGCTCTCCCTCGCCGTTCAGGCCCTTCTTTCGAAGGGAGTCGATCCCGTAAGCAGAGTGGATCTGGTTCGGGGTATAGGCCGGGATGTAGGTGCCGCCCAGGCCATCGGGCAGACCCGTGGTGCCGGCAAGGGGGGTTGCGGCGTTCCTCCCGGGTGAGCAGCCCTTCTGGCTGCCGAGATTCGCCCGGACCGAGGTCTTGAGCTCGCGGGCGATCTTGTTGAACTCGAGACCCTGCTGCCTGTTCATCCGGACGGGCGGCGTTTCGTCTACCCGCAGTGCCGTTCGGGACCTGAAGGTCGGTGGATCCGGCCGCTCGATCGCAGGTTCGGTGTCGAGGCCGACCACGCCCTCGATCGCCCCGAACAGCTCCGGCGGAATTCTCGGCTCTTCAGCGGGGGCGATGAAGCGGCCCAGGCCTGATCCGGCGGAGTAGCTCTTGAGGTCGGTCGAGAACAGGCTCTCGGCCTGTTCGACCGTTGCCGTGGCTTCGATCCAGAGCCCATCGGCTCCGGCTTCGGATGAGATGCCTCGGGCGGCAAGCGTCGCGACGACCTCGCGGCGGACCTCCTGGGATGCACCGAAGCGGTCTGCGATTTCCTCTGAATCCAGATAGCTGCGGAACTTGCCCGACCCCGGGGTCGAGACTGCGTATGCTGCCCGGGCCAACCCCCGGTCATCAGCCCTCAGCAAGAGGACCAGCCCCAACTCCTGACCTGGGGGCGCATTCGAAAGCGCCCTGCCCCGCTCGACGAAATCCACGGGAGAAGCCGATCCTGGCGGACTGGTTTCCTCGCTTCCCCTGGCCAGGGAGGCCAAGCCGAGACTGGCCAGAAGGACCGCTACGGACGAAAGAAGACGGTTCATCGAGTGGCCTCCAAGGGAACGTGAGACTACAGGCTGACTGGAACGCGGGCAACCGTTCCCGGACGACCAGGCCCATTCATCTCTGTCACGGAGGTAGAGTCGCCCGCGCCGACCCCCGGACCCGGGCGTCGGCCAAAGGCAACCCGAGAGGAATGGGAATGGGCAATGGACTCGAAGGCTCGGTGGCACTCGTCACCGGTGCGAGCAGTGGGATAGGCGAGGCGACGGCGCGGTCGCTGGCGAGCGAAGGCGCTGCGGTGTCCCTGGTCGCCCGGAGGCGCGAGCGGCTCGAAGAACTCTCGAAGGAGATAGAGGAGACAGGAGGTCGGGCGTTGGTTGTCGAGGCCGACCTGATCGAGCAGGAGCAGGCGACTGGGGCGGTCGAGCGGACCGTTGCCGAGTTCGGTCGGCTCGACATCGTGGTCAACAACGCTGGGCTGATGTTGCTCGGGCCGATGGCCGATGCCCCGACCGAGGAGTGGGACCGGATGATCGACCTCAACCTGAAGGCTTTGCTCCACGTGACCCATGCTGCGATCCCGCACCTCAGGGAAGCCGTCGCCGACTCACCCAGGGGAGCCGCTGACCTGGTCAACATCAGCTCGATCGCCGGCCGGAAGGTCCGGGCCGGGATGGGCGTCTACAACCTGACCAAGCATGGGGTGGGGGCCGTATCCGAGGCCCTTCGCCAGGAGCTGACGAGCGAAGGGATCCGGACGACGATCATCGAACCGGGCATCGTCGCGACTGAGCTGACCGACCACATCCGGGACGAACTCCGGGAGGGAGTCAAGGCGGCGATCAGCCAGATCGAGCCACTCCAGTCCGAGGACATCGCCGACGCGATCCTCTGGGCAGTTACCCGTCCCGGCCACGTCTCGGTCAACGAAGTACTGATCCAGCCGACCGCCCAGACCGGGTAACCGGTCGCTTCCCTGGCCCGGCAAACTGGGGGGCAGGCTGTCAGCCGGTGCTAAACTCGCGTGTCCGCCGCGGGGTGGAGCAGTCAGGTAGCTCGTCGGGCTCATAACCCGAAGGTCGCGGGTTCGAATCCCGCCCCCGCTATTTCCC
>VEQW01000069.1 GCA_018883025.1 Solirubrobacterales bacterium
GGGCGGCCTTTGGGCTGGGGACGGCCGCGACGTAGTGGGGGATCGCTGCCCAGAGCGAGACCGAGGGGATGTCGCGGCGGCGGCAGAGTTCGTGGATCACCCCGACTATCCCGGTCGGCCCTTCGTAGTTGGCCCGTTCCAGCTCGAGCCGGGAGACCATCTCGGGATCGGAGGCCAGCCCGGTCACCGGTACCGGCAGGGTGTGGGCGACCTCGGCGATCAGGGCGCCGACCACGGCGACCGTGACCACGTCGAGTTCCTCCGCCACCTTGAGCAGGGTCTCGGAGTAGGTCCGCCAGAGGAGGTTGGGCTCGGTCCCGATGACGATCACCAGGTCGCGAGGGGCCGACTCCGGGGTGGCGACGTAGATCTCGGTGTCGGGCCACTCGATCTCGCGGTAGGTGCCGTCGACCACCTGGATTGTCGGCCGGTTCGCCTGGAAGTCGAAGAACTGCTCGGGGTCGATCGTCGCGATCTGCTCGACCGGCAGGGAGTCGGCCAGCGTGGTCAGAGCAGAGGTTGCCGACCCGGCCGCGTCGTTCCATCCCCTGAAGGCGCAGACCATGATCGGGTCCCTCAGCTGGGGCGGTGCCCCGGTCCAGATCAGATGCTCCATCGGGTCCAATCTAGAGGATGCTCCCCGTCTGGCAGTTGGGTAAGGATGTGGTCGTGGAGGCGGCCGAACTTCCAGATCCAGAGCCGGCGCGGGGTCCGGCGATTTCGGAGCTCACCCCCGGCAGGCCCTTCCGCGGGCGCTATGCCTGTGCCCGGAAGGATCGGCTGGTCGCGAGGAATGGGTCCGCCTACCTGGGCCTGGAGCTTCGCGACCGGACCGGGAGCCTTTCCGCGAGGCTGTTCCGGGATGCCGATCGGCTGGGGTTGCTGTTCGATCGCGGCGACGTGATCGAGGTGAGCGGGCGGACCGAACTCTTTCGGGGAGTCCTGAGTGCGGAGGTCGAGTCGATCGTCAAGGTGCCCACGGAGGAGATCGACCCGTCCGACTTCCTGCCGACCGCCTACCGGAGTCGCGAGGAACTCGAGGGCTTCCTCGAGCACCTCGCCGGGGAGGTCCACCACCCCGGCCTCTCGGCGGTCGTCCGGGACCTGCTCTTCGAGGGGGAGGTGGCGGAGGAGTTCCGGATCGCCCCCTGTACCCGGGCCGGGCACCACGCCTACATCGGCGGCCTGCTCGAGCACACCGTCGCGGTCGGGACCCTGGTCGGGGAGACCTGCGTACTCCACCCGAAGCTGAGGCCCGACCTGCTGATGGCCGCGGCCCTGATCCACGACGTCGGCAAGACGGGCGAGTTCACCTACGGGGCCGAGATCGACCTCTCCGAGCGGGGCCGTGCCCTCGGCCACCTCCAGATCGGAGCCGGGCTGATCACCGACGCCGCCCAGCGGAGCGGACTAGACCCGGAGCTATCCGACCTTCTGCTCTCGGTGGTGATGTGCCACCACGGCACCGAACCGCTGAGGCTCCGGTCCTTCCCTTCGGCCGAGGCG
This sequence comes from Solirubrobacterales bacterium, assembly GCA_018883025.1. GTDB lineage: Bacteria > Actinomycetota > Thermoleophilia > Solirubrobacterales > 70-9 > 67-14. The sequence continues at coordinate 1,507 of VEQW01000069.1, forward strand.
ATCGCCCTCTACAGGCTCAACGCGCTCGACGCCCAGGTCAAGACCGCGCTCGAGCACGGGGTGGGCTAGGCCGCTTCGTCGTCTTCTAGGGGAGCCTCGTCACCCGGTGCCGGGAGTTCGAGGCTCGGTTCCGAGTCGAAGGTCGAGGTGGTCGCCTCGACCGACTTGAGCTCCGGGGTCACCTTGCCCGAATCGATCCCCAGCTCCTCGAGCTTGCGGAGGCTCGGTGCCACCCGTGAGTCGTAGGAGCGGACCGCCCCGTTGAAGCTGGAAACCGACTTGTTGATCGATTGGCCGACGTTTCCGACGTGTTCGAGGAACTTGACGATCCTCGCGTGGAGCTCCTCACCCGTCTTGGCGATCTCCCGGGCCGACTGGGCCATCTTCTCCTGGCGCCAGCCGAGGTTGACTGCCTTGAGGAAGCCGATCAAGGTGGTCGGGGTGGCGACCACCACCTTCTTGGTCAGGGCGAACTCGTAGAGCTCGGGGTCGACGCTGAGCGCCGCCTGGTAGATCCCTTCGCTCGGCACGAACATCACCACCAGCTCGACCGTCTCCTCGTAGTTCGACTGGTAGTCGCGCTTGTTCAGTTCGGTCACGTGGCCCCGCATCTGCTGGGCATGGCGCTTGAGCAGCTCGTCGCGTTCGGAGTCCGACTCGGCAGTGAGTGCCTCGTGGAAGGAATCGCCCGGTGCCTTCGAATCGATCACGACCACCTTGCCTCCCGGCATCTTCACGACGAGGTCCGGGCGCTGGCGACCGTCGTCGGTCTCCTGGGTGTCCTGGGTGACGAAGTCGGAGTGCCTGGCGAGGCCGGCCATCTCGACCACCCGCTCGAGGTGGATCTCGCCCCAGTTGCCCCGTTCGGCCGGTTTGCTGAGGGCGGTGGTGAGGTCCCCCGCCTCCTGGGCCAACAGGTCGGTCCGCTCGCTCAGCTGCTTGAGCTGTTCGTCGAGGCGACCCTGGGCCGTCGCCCTCTGGCGCTCCAGCTCCTCGAACCTCTCCTGGACCTTCTTCAGGCCCTCCGAAACCGGGCCGACCGTCATCTTGATCTCGGTCGTCCTCTTCTCGAGCTCGGCCTGGGATAGCTCCCCCTCGACCTTCCTCAGCTCGGTCATCTGCTCCTTGAGTTCCTTCGAGGTCTCCTTGAGGACCTCCGAGGAGATCGCCTTCATCTGCTCGGAGAGCTCTTCCCGGTCGGCCTGGGCGAGCTCCAGCTGGCGCTGGTGGGACTCCTCCTGGGAGGCGAGCAGGGACTGGAGTGAATCGACCTCGGCCGAGAGCGTCGCCGAGCGTCGGGTGAGCAGGGCGTAGGTGGCGAGGGCACCGATAAGGAGTCCGGCGGCAAGTGCGATGAAGATCATCGGCCGGTCGCCTCCTGTTCAGTCCGGGTCGGTCCCATCGATCGGGACCATACCCGGGCCATCCCCGGTTTTCGCAGGGCCAGAGCCGGAAAATCCCTAGTTAGCGGGTAGTTCATGGGGTCAAGGTCGCCGGTGGCGGCCGAAACCTGACAGGAGGGCCGGATCAGTCCTCGGCAGTCGGGCGACGGCGCTCCCGCTTGGTCCGGGAGCGACGGCGTTTCGATTCGAGGCGTCGTTCGCGGGAGGAACGGGTCGGGCGGGTCGGGCGGCGTTTCCTCCGGCGGGCGAGTGCGGTGGAGAGCTTTGCCTCCAACCGGTCGAGGGCGAGGTCGCGGTTCCGGGCCTGGGAGCGGGCGTCCTGGGCGACCGCAGTGACCACCGGCCCGAGCCGCTCGGTGATCCTCTGTCGCTGGGCCTCGGTCAGGGAGGTCGAGGCTGCGACGTCGAACCGCGCCTCGATGCGGGAGGCGGTCACGTTTGCGTGCTGACCTCCGGGTCCCGAGGAGCGGGAGGCCTTCAGCTCGATCTCGGCGATGGGGATGAACGGGCCCCCGTCGGGTCTGATCCCGCGCTTCACGCTCATCCCGACTCGTTCGGCCGCGCCTCCCGGTCGAACGTCCCGGAGACCAGCCTCCAGGCGACGTAGAGGGCGAGCACCCCGAAGGCGATCTTCAATGCACGTTCGGGGATGTTGTTGGCAAGCACGACGCCGACCACCACGCCGACCGGGGAGAGCAGCCCGATCAGCAGGCCGTCGCGGAGATCGACGTTGCCGAAGCGGCGCTGGCTCAGGGCACCGAACAGGGAGACGACCGAGATCATCAGGAGCGAGGTCGCTTCGGCATCGACCTGATCGAGCGAGAGGAAGGCGACGAGCGCCGGCACGAAGAGCACGCCACCGCCGACCCCGATCAGGCCGGCGACGACACCGCCGAGTGCACAGATGAGGATTGCGAGTGCGAGGTCCATCGGCCTAGAAGAAGAACATCTGGATTGCGACCCCGACCAGGACGACGGCGAAGACGAGCGAGATCAGGCGTTCGGAGACTTTCTGCTGGAGGGTGGTACCGACAAGTACCCCGGCGATCGCCGGGACCGAGAGGAGCAGTCCCGTTCCCCACTCGACGCTGCCGTAGAAGGCCGAGGTGATCACGGCGAAAAGGGCGATCAGGACGATCGCGGCGAGGCTGGTACCGGTTGCGAGCCTCTCGGAATAGCCGAGGAAGGCGATCAACATCGGAACGATCACCGTTCCGCCTCCGACGCCGAACAGACCGCTGAAGGCCCCGGCAGCGGTGCCCAGCAGGACCAGCTTGATCAGACGCCCGCGCTCCATCCGGGCGATACTAGAAGCATGACTTCGGACTCACCCCTGTCGGTGCTGTTGGACGATCCCGACTCGTCGGCCCTGATCACCGACGTTGACGGGACCCTCTGCCGGATCGTCGGACGACCCGAGCGGGCGGTGGTCCCGGCACGGGCGCGGGCCTCGCTGGGAACCCTCGCCGAACGGCTCGAGGTGGTCGCCTGCGTCAGCGGGCGCCCGGTCGAGGTGGTCAGTCGAATGGTCGACGTCCCCTCGCTCACTTACATCGGTAACCACGGCCTCGAGCTGATCGAGCCGGGTGGTTCGGCACCGGTGGTCGAGCTCGATGCTGAGGACGCAGTCCTCACCTCGGCGTTCATCAGGGAACACGACAGCCCCTTCTGGGTATCGGCCGGGATCCGGGTCGAGGACAAGGGTCCGATCCAGGCACTCCACTGGCGGGGGGCGGACGAGCGGACCGAAGCCACCGTCCACGAGATCGCTGACCTCGCCGCGGCCTCCGGGCTCGACATACATTGGGGACGGAAGGTGATGGAGATCCGGCCGCCAGGGATGGAAGGGAAGGCCGGGGCGGTCGAGTCCCTGCTCGAGGGGCGTGGCATACGGACCGTTGCCTTCGCCGGGGACGACCGGACCGACCTCGAAGCCGCGATCCGGCTGAAGGAGATGAAGGAGGCGGGGGAGATCGATCGGCTGGTCCTCGTCGCGGTCTCCTCGACCGAAGGCCCACCGGAGCTGGTCGAGATTGCCGATCTGGTGGTCGATGACCCCGACCGGTGGCTCGAGATGCTCCAGGCCCTGGCCGGCTGAGGAGGCGGGTTGCCTTACGCCGAGCTGCTCAGGGCGACGGTCTTCCTGACTGCCGGGGGTGCGACCGTGCTGGCGGCGATCTCGATCATCGGGATTACCCAGGGCGGCGACGACCTGGTGATCGTGGTCGCCCTGGTCTGGTGGTTCCTCGCCGCGGTGATCGGGACGGTCCTCGGCTCCCCCGAGAGGGTCCGTGAGGGAGTAGGCCGAACTCTGGCCGAGGCTCGGACGGCACCTACATCGGGGCCAGGGGTTTCGCTGCCCTCACCGGGTCGGATCGCCTTCGGAAGGACCTGGCCGATCCTGCTCGCGGTAGGCCTTGCCGGGGCGCTTGGGGTCTTCCTGCCGGAGGTGGCGGTGATTGCCAGCGGCTATTCGCTGCTGGTCTCGCTCGCCTGGCGAAACCGCGAGGCTGCAGTCCTGGCGGTCGAGCGAAGGGACGGGGTCAGGTTCCTGGTCGAGTCCGGCTCGGCCCTGAAGCCGATCCGGCTGCTTCGCTCGCCGGGGCTGACCCAGCTCTAGGGATTCGTACCTACTTCCACCAGGACCTGGTGTTCAGGACTTGCTTCGGCCCGAGCCAGGCCCGCCTGGCGGTTGCCACCGCGTACTCCATGTAGTCGAAGTGGGCCGGATCGTGGGCATCCGTGGTCAGGGCGATCTCCACTCCGGCCTCGGCGGCGAGTCGGGCGTGGACGTCGGAGAGGTCCCGCCGCCTCGGGTTCCCGTTTATCTCCATCGCGGTCCCGCTCGCTGCGGCGGCTTCGACCAGGGCCTCGATGTCGACCGGATAGGGATCGCGCTGGTTCAGCAGTCGGCCGGTCAGGTGGCCGATGCAGTCGACCAGCGGGTTCTCGATCGCCTCCCTCAGCCTCCCCGTCATGAAGTCCGGGTCATCGCGGAACGAGGTGTGGACCGAGGCGATCACCCAGTCGAGTTCGTCAAGCAGGTCTTCCTCGTAGTCGAGCTTGCCATCGACCCCGATGTTCACCTCGGAGCCGGCCAGCAGCCGGAACCCCTTCTTCGCCTTCGACCGTGACTTGCGGAACTTGGCGTTCAGCTCGGCGATCTCGGCGATCCGGGCCTCGAGTTCCTTCGGCGAGACGTCGTTTCCGAATCCGTGGGAGGCGGAGTGGTCGGTCACTGCGATGTACTCGTAACCGAGGGCGATCGCGGCCTCGGCCATTTCTTCGAGGGTCGCCCGGCCATCGGAGAGCGTGGTGTGGGTGTGGAGGTCGCCCTTGATCATCTTCCGGGTGACCAGCTTGGGGAGGCGTCCCTCGCGGGCGGCCTCGAGTTCGCCATGGCCCTCGCGGAGCTCGGGCTCGATGTATTCGTAGCCCAACCTCTCGTAGACCCCCTGCTCCGAGTCGAAGCATTCGACTTCGCCCGTCTTGTCATCGGTTATCCCGTGCTCGGAGACGTGTAGTCCCTCGGCGACGGCCGTCTCACGGAGCTCGGTGTTGTGGGCGGCCGATCCGGTGAAGTGCTGGAGCAGGTTGCCGAAGGCATCGGGTGGGACGATCCGAACGTCTACCCCGACCCCGGAGTTGGTTTCGAGTTTCACCCCCTTTTCCGAGGGGTTGCCCCGGTTTCCGATCAGCGGGTGTTCGGCGATCCTGGTTGCCAGCGCCCTCGGCTCGTCCGAGGTTGCGATCAGGTCGAGGTCCTTGCAGGTGTCGGCCATCCGGCGGACCGAGCCGGCGACCTCGGCCCGGTCGCAGGCCGGGTCCGCCCGGAGGGCCTCGACCAGCTCGCGGGCCACCGGCAGCACCTCGTCGAGCCTCAGCCGGGATGGTCCCTCGGGTTCCTCGGCCAGCCGGTCTAGGCCGGAGAGGATGTTCTCCTCGACCTTCGGGCCCAGCCCCTTCAGCTCCTGGACCTTGCCGGCCTCGGCGGCCTTGCGAAGGTCGGCCGGCCCGTCCACCCCGAGCTCCTCGTGCAGGCGACGGACGGTCTTCGGCCCGAGGCCCGGGATCCGGTTGATCTCGATCAGGCCCGGCGGGATCTTCTCCTTCAGCTTCGTCGCTGCCGGGATCTCCCCGGTTTCGACCAGGGCGACGATCTTCTCCTCGAGCGTCTTGCCGACGCCGTCCAGCTCAGTCACCTTCCCTTCGATGGCCAGGTCCTCGACCGATCGGGGCTCGGAGCGGACCGAGCGGGCCGAGTTGACGTAGGCGAGGATCCGGTAGCGGTCCGCCCCGTCGAGCTGGTAGAGCACGGCGAGTTCGTCGAGTGCGTCGGCGATCTCGGCGTTGGTCATGGCCGAAAGCTAACGGCCGTGCGACCTTCGTCCCGGTCTCGCCAGCCCTACTTCATTTTGTATAGTAAGGTTCTCGATGTCGGCCCGGCTGCGGTCCCGGATACGATCGGGTCCCCAAGTCGGAAGCCACGGCGAAACAGCTATCAACGAGAGGATCAGGTGCGAGACAGATGTCAGGCAGCCTTCCCGAAGTAACAGACACGAACTTCCAGTCCGAGGTGATCGATCAGTCCGGGGCGACTTTGGTCGACTTCTGGGCTCCCTGGTGCGGACCGTGCCGGGTGCTCACCCCCGTCCTGGAGGAGATCAACGGCGAGCGCGACGACATCCGGGTGGTCAGCCTGAACGTCGATGACAACCAGCAGACGGCAGCCCAGTACGAGGTGATGTCGATCCCGACGATGATCCTGTTCAAGGACGGCGAGATGGTCGGCAAGATGGTCGGGGCGATGCCGAAGCGGAAGCTCCTCGACCAGCTAGAGCCCGTCCTCGGCGGCTGACGTGCCGTTCGTGGAGGTCCACTGGTTCGCCGGCCGGACCGATGAGCAGAAGGCCGAGATAGCGAAGCGGATCGAGGATGCCCTGGTCGAGGTGGCCGGAGCGCCCCCCGAGCACTGCTGGGTCAAGTTCTCCGACTCGGAGAAGACCGACTTCGTAATCCCCGAGCCCGAGGAGTAGTACCCGGCCGGGATCCGCTCAGCGGGCCCTGAACAGGTAGTGGC
>VEQW01000070.1 GCA_018883025.1 Solirubrobacterales bacterium
CGAGCTCGGCGAGCACCTTGGCCGGATCGCCCCTCCGGAGGACCAGCCCTGCCCCCAGCCCTTCGAGGGTCTCCCGCAGGTCGGCGAGGCAGCCGAGCATGAAGCCGACCCGCTCGGCGGAAGGGAACCGACCGGTCGAGATCAGCCGGTCATCGAAGACGAAGCAGGGGACCACCGGACCCTGTTCGACCGCGGTTGCGAGTGTGGGCAGGTCGTGGGTCCTCAGGTCCCTCCTGAACCAGACCAGCGAGGTCACCCGTCCGTCCGACTCGCCGTTTCCCTCGTCTGCCACGACCCGAGTATGCCACCGGACGACCGTTTCCGGCGGGGGGATCGTCCTGCCTCGGCCCTATCGTTGATCGGGCCTGAGAGGTCCGGAGTCATCCGGAAAACGACACCCCCTGGAGGATCCATCAAATGGACGGCAAGCTGGTCGCTGCACTCGTAATCGCGGTAATCGGGGTCGGTACCGGTATCGCCGGGATCGTCATCGCCAACGATGCGAAGAGCGAGAACGAGAAGACGCAGAACGCCCTGAAGGCGGCGATCGCCTCGGAGAACAGGGGCGTCGCCCAGCAGGAAGCCCAGGCCGGAAAGAGGCTCAAGCGGCTCGGTGGACAGGTTGAGGGTGAGGCAGCCTCGGCGAACAAGAAGGTCCAGGGGGAGGTGGCGACCGCCGAGCAGGAGGTGAAGTCGGAGGCCCAGAAGAGCGCCGGCCAGCTGGGTTCGATCCAGGCCTCGATCAACTCGGTGAAGAGCCAGCTCTCGGATTTCGAGGCGACCCAGGACCAGACAAACCAGAAGATCAATTCGCGGATCTCGGCCCTGACCCAACGGGTCAATTCGATGGGGGGCTGATTCGGGCTCCGGCCCGGGTAGTGCGGCTGAGAGGAGTCGAACCTCCACGTCCCGAGGGACACAAGCCCCTCAAGCTTGCGCGTCTACCAGTTCCGCCACAGCCGCGGGGAGGGGTTCGGGAGTCTATGTAACTGAACCGCCCTTCCCAAGCTCGGTACCGGTGCCAAATCCGTCCCAGCCAGAGTCCTCGGAAGGAACATCCGTTCCGATGACTAATCTACGAACATAGGTTCGTGTGGAAACCGGGGTCCCCGGGTCAGCTGCCTAGCCGGCGTCGGGTCCTCAAAGCCAAGCCAGAACTGGAAAGGGACGACGTAACAAGGTGGACCTGACCAAGCGACAACAGGAAATCTTCGACTTCATCGGCAAGTACGCCGACAAGATGGGTTACCCCCCGACCGTGCGCGAGATCGGGAAGGCGGTCGGGCTCCACTCATCTTCGACCGTCCACGTGCACCTCTCCAACCTGGAGAAGGCCGGAGTGCTCCGCCGGGACCCGACCAAGCCCCGAGCCCTCGAGATCCTGGTCGAGACCGCCCGCTCGGCCCGGGACGCCGTCGACTCCGTATTGCCGGGCGGCAACGGCGGCCTGCCCGTCCTCGGCCGGGTTTCGGCCGGTCCCGGGATGCTGGCCGAGGAGAATGTCGAGGACTACGTCGAGGTTCCGTCGATGATCGGCAGCAGGGAAGGGGATTTCGTCCTCGAGGTGCGGGGCGAGAGCATGAAGGACGCAGGGATCGTTGATGGCGACTGGGTCGTGGTCAGGCCCCAGCAGGTGGCGGACGACGGGGAGATCGTCGTAGCACTCCTGGGTGAGGATGCGACCGTGAAGAGGATCTTCCGCGAGGAAGACCATCTGCGACTCCAGCCCGAAAACGAAGAGATGGAGCCGATCCGGACCACCGACGCCGAGTTGGTCGGTCGGGTCATCGGGGTATTCCGAACGGTCTGACCGGGCTCGATCGTCAGGGGTGGTTTCCCCTGCGGATGATCGCTGCCGCGTATCATTCCGGGCGTGGGTCGGACGATCGCGGGGGGAGAGAAAACCCCTCGAGGAAAGTCCGGACACCCCAGGGCAAGGACGGTGGGTAACGCCCACCCGGGGCAACCCGCGGGAAAGTGCCACAGAAACACACGGCCGATGGCGCGACCACACGTGAGTCGCGAACAGGCAAAGGTGAAAAGGTGCGGTAAGAGCGCACCGGCGTCGCGGTGACGCGGCGGCCAGGCAAACCCCGTCCGGTGCAAGGCCAAACAGGATCGATGACCCGGCCCGGTTAGATCCAGGTAGGCCGCAGGAAGCCAGGCGAAAGCCGGCCCCGCCCCCTTAGTTGGGAGGCGAGATGGATGGTCGTCCCAGACAGGATCCGGCTTACAGACCCACCTCGGAAGGGGGCCCTCGGGCCCCCTTCCCCGTTTCATCGGTCTTCGGATGAAGTACCGGGGAGGATAGGAGGCTCTGCGTTTCCCTTCACAAAGGGAAAAACCGGCGAGTCAAATTTCCGTATGAAGCTTTGCTAACATCGTCACCACGAACGCCTAATCCAGTCGTCAAGGCGACCGGAGCGGGGGACCCAAAGGGAGAGATCCCAGGGGCGAATCACCGGCCACGAGAGCCGTGTAGCGCAAGGCAGAGCAGCCTCGCGCGAGCCCGTCAGCTAACCCCGCAGGCGAAGAGAAGATGAGGAAGACCGCATCGAGAAAGGCTTCAGTTTCGTCGTTCCCGCGCCTCAGGTGGGAGGGGGGACCGGGCTCTGCCTTTCTCGCCACAGTTGTCGCAGTTGCCGGTTTCTTCGCCTCGTCGGGTCTTGCCTCGGCCGGCGAACCGTCGGGACGCGCATCCCAGGCAGGTGTAACTCTGCCGGCAGACCCCGGAAACATCGACCCGGCGCCCCGCTTTGGAGAACGGGTGCTCAAAGTCGGCATGACCGGTCCCGACGTTGGGGTGCTTCGGTCGATGATCTCGTCGGAGACCCTCGGTCTTCGGTCGATCGGGGTGACCGACATCTTCGACGACGCGACCCACTCGGCCGTTCGCCTGTTCCAGAGGAGGGAGGGCCTCAAGGCCAGCGGCGTGGTGACTAGACGGACTGCAGACCAGCTGGTCGCCTCGATGCCCCGGTCGGGAGCTTCGTGGTACGGAGCGCCACTCTTCGGGAACAACACCGCCTGTGGACAGAAGTTCACCCCGACCATCATCGGCGTGGCCCACAAGACCCTTCCCTGCGGGACCCGGGTCCTGATCGGATACAAGGGTCGGTTCCTGCTGACCAAGGTGATCGATCGCGGGCCCTACACCCCCGGCCGGACCTGGGACCTGAGCCATGCGGCGATGATCGCCCTCGGCTATCAGGGCGTCGACCCGGTCCGCCATCTGGTCGTCGGCCGCTGATCCAGCACCGGGAGGCGCTTGCTGGCTGGACTGCCGGGGTTTCGTCCGCCAGCCAGTCCGTTGAAACGGTCGATCGGGTTCAGCTCCCTCCCGCACCGATTGCCGTGTTGCCGTGTTTGTAGCCTCTGGAACCAGAAAAACCGCAGCGTCCGTCTTTCGGGGGACCGGGAGGCGAAGAACGGAGCAGATCAGGATGAATCAGGTTTTCCAGTCCACAGACCCGGCCAGCCGGGGTCGTCTCGCCCGAGTCGCAGTTCTTGCGCTGGCGGCGATCGTCACCCTCCTCTCACTCGCCCTGGTCGGCCTCGGCAACGGTGCAGGTGCCGACCAGACCCGCGCGATCAAGACCGTGGTCCTTGGCCAGTCGGCGACGATGCCGGATCCGGCATGCCCCGACAACTGCCAGGTCGTTGCCTCGGTCAACGGTTTCCAGACCCGCACCGCAACCAGCACGACTCCATTCGAGGTCCCGTTCGACGGCAAGGTGACCCAGTTCCGCCTCTACCTGGGGGAGCCGACGGGTCGTGACCGCACCGCCCTCAACGATCGGTTCGGAAGCCCGCCGCAGGCGGCGATCACGATCCTCAAGAAGGTGACGACCCCCCAGGGCAACGAGAAGTTCCAGCTGCTCCGGAAGAGTCCGATCGAGGGCTTGAGCAAGGAGCTCGGAACGGTGGCGACCTTCAAGCTGAACAAGCCGCTGACGGCCCGCGCCGGTAACTACGTCGCCCTGGCCGTCCCGACCTGGGCTCCGATCTTTGCCCTCGGGCAGAGTGCCGCCCAGAACAAGTGGCGAGCGAGTCGTCAGCCGGGGATGTGCACCGCGGCCTCGATCGACCAGTCGTCGCCCCAGCTCAAGGTCGACACCAAGCGCTTCTACGGCTGCACGTTCAGCGGAAGCCGCCTGCTCTACACGGCGACCCTGACCAACGGCTAGCTCCTGGAAAAGAGGCCCCGGTCCCGAAAGCCGGGCCGGGGCCTTTCTTCCTTCAATTCAGCTGGTCGCTCAGGCTGCGTCCGGCAGGACCTTGGCCGTCGCCTGGTCCATCGGCAGGGCGGCTGCTGCGGCCATCAGGCTCTGGAATTCGCCGAGCGCCACGTGGGCGAGTGCCTCGAGGATCTCCTCGTCTTCCCAGCCCATCTCACGCGCCTCCTCGTGGAGGTGGATCGGAGGGGCACCATCGGCCTCGAGTGATGCCTCGAGGTAGGTGAGCAGGGCCTGCTCACGGGGATCTGCCGAGGCGAAACTCCTGGCAGCCGTGATCTCGTCCAGGCCAAGCCCGGCCGACCTCGCAGTCTTTGCGTAACGGGCGATGCTGTAGCCGTCGCCCCTGCGCTCTGCGACGGCAAGCGCGATCCGTTGCCTGGTCGCCTGGGGGAGCACCCCCTTCTGAAGCTCTGCCCGCATCCGGGTGTAGGCGCGGAGAACCGCCGGTGAGCCGGCGAGCACGCCGACCAGCTTGTTGACGGCCCGTCCACCGACCTGGATGCTTTTCAGGATCGGAGCGCTCTCGTCCGGAGCTGTCAGTTCGTCGTGTATGTGGAAACGGCTGACTTCTGTCTTGACCGTCATGTCGTCCTCGCTTCTTCGATCGGGAGACTTTTGCCTCTTTATCACCCGTTTAGGAAGCCATTACTTTACTTTTAGCTACCTACTTACGGGGCGTAAGTGTACCTGCCCGCCCGGTCGTTTTCAACCCCGGTTGCCCTATCGTTCCCTAGCCCATGGGAAGCGGTCGAAAGTGCGGGGAAAGGTGGCTCGTCCACCGGCAGGGGAAGCGTGCCCGGAAAGGCTGACGCCGACGCCGACGTATCCCGGCTCGTCGCCGATAACGACGTCCGGTTCATCAGGCTCTGGTTCACGGACATCCTCGGGAGGTTGAAGAGCTTCTCGATCAATGCTTCCGAACTCGATCGGGCGCTCACCGGTGGTATCCCTTTCGACGGGGCATCGCTGACTGGGTTCAACGCGGTGGAGGAGTCCGACATGGTCGCCCGGCCCGATCCCGCCACCATCTCCCTGATCCCCTGGAGGCCCGGCGGCGAGGATGCAGTGGCCCGGATGTTCTGCGATATCGAACTGCCAGGTGGGGTCGCCTACGAAGGCGACCCACGCTGGGTGCTCAAACGGGCCCTCGATCGGGCGGCGGGGATGGGGTTCGATCAGTTCGCGGTCGCCCCGGAGCTCGAGTTCTTCTATTTCCGGTCGGCCCAGCCACCCGAGGGCGCGCCGGAGGTGCTCGACGAGGGCGGCTACTTCGACCTGACCACGCTCGACGCCGGCTCGGACGTCCGCAGGGCGACCGTGCTCGCCCTCGAGCAGATGGGGATCGAGGTTGCCTCGACCCACCACGAGGCAGGGCCGTCCCAGCACGAACTGGATCTCAAGCTGGAGCCGGCCCTGGCCTCGGCCGACGACTGCATGACCGCTCGGATAGTCGTAAAGGAGTACGCGCAACAGCAGGGCTGGCACGCCACCTTCATGCCGAAGCCGATCGGTTCAGCCAACGGTTCCGGGATGCACCTGCACCAGACGTTGATGGCCGGAGGGGTGAACGCCTTCCCCGACCCGGACGACCCGTCCAGACTGAGTCCGGTGGGTCGGGCTTTCGTCGCCGGACAGCTCCGCCACGCCTCGGAGATCGCGATTCTCTACGCCCAGTGGGTCAACTCCTACAAACGTCTTGTCCCGGGGTTCGAGGCGCCGGTCTACCTCTCGTGGTCGAGGCGCAATCGTTCATCGCTGATCCGGGTGCCGCCGGTGGCCGAGGTCGAGGGTGCCGGCCTCGACATCGAGATCAGGTGCCCGGACCCCGCCTGTAATCCCTACCTCTGCCTGGCCGGAATCCTCCAGGCCGGCCTCGAGGGAATCGAGCAGGGCTACGAGCTGCCCGAGCCGATGGAGGAAAACCTCTACGACGCCGACCCGGGGGAAATGACGGCCCGCGGTGTCGAGCTGCTGCCCGAGACCCTCGGCGAGGCGATCGAGCGGGCATCTGAGTCCGAACTGCTGCTGAGGACGCTCGGTGAGCACACCTTCAGCCGGCTGATCGAGCTGAAGCGCCATGAGTGGGACCGCTACCGGGTCCAGGTGACGCCTTACGAGATCGAGTCTTTCCTGCCGATCCTCTAGCCGTCAGGGTCGCGGTCCAGCTCCGCCCCGAGCGCCTCGGGGGAGGTGACCGGTTCGAGGCAGACGAACCTCTGGCAGAGGTAGGCGGCAGGACTTCCGTCGACGGTGGGACGGTCGAGCAGCAGGGGGGGCGAGGTCGTTCCCTCGGGGCCACCCGCCAGGACCGTGTTCGGCAGGTACCGGGTGCGGACCGGTTCGAGCAGTACCTGGATCGAATCCGGAAAGGGCGACCCGGATGGCCCGATCAGGGCGAGCTCGGTCTGGTCTCCCAGGGCGAAGTCGAGCGCCTTGAGCAGGTGCCCGAAGGCGTCGGGCCTTCGGGTCGAAGCCGGGCCGAGCATCCTCAGGATCTTCTCCGCTTCGTCCCGGAGCCTTCCCTCACCGGTTAGTCCCCACAGTCGAAGGAGTCCGAGGGCAGCGGACGCGCTCCCCGACGGGATCGGGTGGTCGCCGACGTCCTTTCGGCGAGCGATCAGCCCATCCTCCGAAACCTCGCGGGTCGTGAAGAGACCGCCCCTGACCCTGTCACCGAAACCCTCGAGCATCTCTTCGGCTATTCCCCTCGCCCTCTCGAACCAGACCGGGTCGAAGGTTGCCTCGTAGAGGTCGAGCAGGGCCTCGAGCAGAAAAGCATGGTCCTCGAGGAATGCCCCGACCCCGGCCTCACCGTTTCGCCAGACCCTGAGAAGGCGACCCTGCCCATCTCGCATCTCCTCCCAGATGAAGGTCGCGCAGCGGATCGCTGCATCGACCAGGTCCGGTCGATTCAGCACCGCGCCGGAATCCGCCAGGGCCGAGACCATCAACGCGTTCCACGAGCAGACCGCCTTGTCGTCGAGTGGCGGTCGGACTCTCCCGCTTCGCGCAGCCAGGAGCAGGGAGCGGATCTCGGCTTCGTCCCCTTCGAACCGGTCGGGCGGGGTCCCTGAGGGAATCCTCAAGACGTTCCTCCCCTCGAAGTTGCCCGCCTCGGTGATCCCGAACAGTTCGAGTCCCGAGTCGGCCCTGTCCCCGAGCACCGTCGTGGCCTCATCGGCGGTCCAGGTGTAGAAAAGACCCTCGACCCCCTCCGAGTCGGCATCGAGGGATGCGTGGAAGCCACCCTCACCGTTGGCCATCTCGCCCAGGGCCCACTCGAGCGTCTCGACCGCGATCCGGCGATAACGCTCCAGTCCGGTGATCTGCCAGGCGTGGAGGTACGTCCGGGCGAGCAGGGCGTTGTCGTAGAGCATCTTTTCGAAGTGGGGTATCTGCCAGGCCGAGTCGACCGCATACCGGCAGAACCCTCCTCCGATCTGGTCCCACAGTCCTCCGGCCGCCATCCGGTCGAGGGTTACCTCGACCTCCTCGGCATGCCCGTGGGCGAGCAGGAAATCGATTGCCGAGGCCGGGGGGAACTTCGGCGCATCCCCGAACCCCCCCTCGACGGGATCGAGCGACTCGAGCATTCCCCGAGCTGCCGTTTCGAGGATCCGGGGGTCCGGGAGGTCCTCGGGGG
>VEQW01000142.1 GCA_018883025.1 Solirubrobacterales bacterium
TCGCGGCGTGAAGGCGGGGGTGGAGGGTCTTGACCCTACCGTCGAGGATCTCGGCCTGGCCGGTGAACTCGGAGACGTCGGTCACTTCGACCCCGGCTTCGCGGATCGCACTCGCCGTGCCCCCGGTCGAGAGGATCTCGACCCCCTGGGCTGCCAGACCGCGGGCGAAGTCGACCACCCCGGTCTTGTCGGAGACCGAGACCAAAGCCCGGCGTACCGCAATCGGCCCGTTGGTCGGATCCATGTTGGTCACGCCTGCCTCACCCTCCTCGCTCGATGATCACCCGGCCGGGGTCGTCCTCGGCGATCCTAACCTCGCCCCGGGCAACCATGCCGATCGCCTCTGGAAAGAGCTGGTGCTCGACGGCGTGGATCTCGGCCTCGAGTTCCTCCCGTTCGACCCCCGAGCGGATCGGGATCGCCTGCTGGGCGATCACCGGTCCGGTGTCGGTGCCTTCATCGACGAAGTGGACCGTGACCCCGGTCTCGGCTGCTCCGGCCTCCAGCGCCTGGCCGATCGCATCGAGTCCGGGGAAGAGGGGGAGGAGCGAGGGGTGGACGTTGACGATGCGATTCCTGAATCGACTGATGAACGGGGGCGTCAGCAGAGCCATGAAGCCGGCCAGGACGACCAAGTCGGTGTCCAGGGAGTCGATCCAGTCGGCCATCGCCAGGTCCCGGGTTTCCCGGTCGGGAAAGTCGTCGCGGGGGAAGGTCGCGGTCTCGACCCCCGCCTCCAGGGCGCGGTCGAGGGCCTTGGCATCCGGCCTGTCCGAGCCGACGCCGGCCACCTCGATCCCGTCACGGCCGTGGAGTCGGTCGAGGATCGCCTGGAGGTTCGATCCCGTGCCGGAGGCAAGTACCACCAGCCTGAACACCGGTGGAGCCCCCGCTTTCCCATTGGCGTCTGGCATCAGGACCCGCATCCTTTCGGATAGGCGTGCCCTCTAGCCGTCCGATAGCCGGGGCTACTTTTCAATGGTCGGTTTCGTCGAGGAAGGGAGTGGTCATGGAGTCGGTTCTGCGTCCGTCCGGCCTGCTTTTCAAGAGGCTCGTCCTGGTCTTCTGGACGATGTTCTTCACGATGGTTGCGATCACCAACTTCGTCAACCTGATGGGGGTCTTCGATGTCTTCGACTGGACCTTCCTCAACTCCGAGAACTTCGCCTACCTGAAGGAGACCGACAAGATCTACGGGATGGGCGAGGGGATCACCAAGCTCTTCCTGATCGGGGCATTCCTGATCGAGCTGATCGCGGCGATCCTCTTCTGGAGGGCACTCGTCGGATCGGGACGAGGACCTGAGGCCCGGACCAGGGCGATCCTCGCTGTCTGCTTCGGCACGCTCGTCTGGACGGCCTTCGTCTTCATGACCGAGTTCTTCGTCGCATACGGCAGCGAGTCGCCCTTCCGCGAGCTGCTGATGATCATGATCGGGGCCGGGCTGGTGATCGTCCTGGTACCGGACGAGTTCGGTACTGACGGCTGACCGCCGGAACCGGGTTCAGCGACCGACCGGGATCGTCGCGATCTGTTCGAGGTCGAACTTGTTGTCGGCCTGCTCGGGGTCGTCGCCCAGCGGGTAGTTGCCGGTGAAGCAGGCGTCGCAGTGGATCGAGGCCGGCGTTCCGATCGCCTCGTAGACCCCCTCCATCGAGAGGTAGGCCAGCGTGTCGGCGCCCACCGCTTCGCAGATTTCCTCGACCGTGCGGCCGTGGGCGACCATCTCCTCCCGACCGGACATGTCCACCCCGTAGTTGCAGCCGTACCGGATCGGCGGGGCCGAGATACGGAGGTGGACCTCGGTCGCACCTGCCTCACGGA
>VEQW01000006.1 GCA_018883025.1 Solirubrobacterales bacterium
GATGGTTCGAAGGATGTCTTCGTCCATCACACGGCGATCCAGTCGGAGGGTTTCCGAACCCTCGCGGAGGGCGCCAAGGTCTCTTACGAGGCAGAGGACGGACCCAAGGGTCCGGCCGCCGCTTCGGTCGAGGCGATCTGAGCTGGACCAGGCAACAAAGCCGAGCGACTGCGCCCGCCTAGAGCGGGCGCTTCGCGTTCATGGGGCTTGAAACAGGCCGACCCCGCCGATCCTTCCTGGGAGTCATCGAGGGTGGGTGACCCGATCGCACTCGACTCCGGCCTGATGGGCAGGGCGGGTCTCCAGTCCCCCTGGCTCATCCCCGGGGAGCGAGCCGCAATCATCGACCCTGGGCCGGCCAACCGGGCCGTCGAAGTCGATCGCCAGTTGCACGAGCACGGCGTCGAAGAACGCGGGGCGATCGTCCTCACGCACATCCACTTCGACCACGCAGGAGGGGCGGCCGAGCTCGCGACCCTCAATCCCGGCGCGAAGATCTACGTCCATCCGAAGGTCGCCGGGCTCCTGGTCGATCCGACCGGATTGAACCGGGCCGTCGCCTCGGTCTGGGGGGAGGCGACCGGAGAGCTCTTCGGATTTCCCAAGCCGGCGCCTCAAGGCTCGGTGGTCGCGGTTGCCGAGGGCGATGCGATCGAGCTCGGGGGAGGCCGGAGCCTCGAGGTAGTTGAGACGCCCGGGCATACCCGGGCGCACCTCGCCTTCCTCGACCGCAGTTCGGACTCGATCTTCTGTGGCGATGCGGTGGCGATCCAGATGGGTGATGTGCCGGCGGTCCGACCCTCGACACCGCCCTCCGACTACGGTCGGGATTCGACGGAGGCTTCGATCGAGCGGCTGCGGGGAGTCGGCCTCGGCCGCCTGCTCCTGCCCCACTTCGGTGAGGCCCAATCGGATCCGAACACGATGTTCGACCTCGCCCTCGAGTCCCTGGCCCGCTGGCACGAGGCCTTCGAGGAGCTCGAAGCGGGCCCGGATGCCGCGGCGGAGCTGCTCGCACGAGCCGAAGGGGAGATCGACCCGGCGATCCAGGAACGCTTCGAGATGGTCAACCCGGGCTGGCTGAACCTTGCCGGACTGGAGGGCGAGAGCCGGAGGCTGGCCGCGGCCGAGGGTTAGGCCGGCTCGATCGTGGCCGATTCGAGGTCGTCTGCCACGTACCGGGGGCGGGCGAGCTCGAGCTGGTGGCGGTCCCCCGGCACCGCTGCGAGCAGTTGGAATATCGAGACGTCCCCGCGCTCGAAGGCGAGGGCACTGGCTGCCATGTAGAGACGCCAGACCCGCTCCCGCTCCTCACCGACCTCGGTGATCGCCTCATCCCGACGGGCGTCGAGGTTCGCGACCCAGTGCCTCAGGGTGAGGGCGTAGTGCTCCCGCATCGACTCGGCGTCACGCAGCTCCTGACCCGAGCGCTCCAGTGCAGCGATCACCTGGTTGACCGGATGGAGTTCCCCGTCCGGGAAGACGTAACGCTGGATGAAGGTGTTGGGCATGTCCTCGTCCCGGTGGATCTGGCAGATGCCGTGGTGGAGGGCCAGGCCCCCGGGCCGTACGAGGTCCCGGGTGATCTCCATGTACCTGTCGAGCTGGCTGGCACCGACGTGTTCGTACATCCCGACCGAGACGACCTTGTCGTAGGGACCGTCGGAGACCTCCCGGTAGTCCTGGACCCTGACCTCGAGGCTGTCTGAGAGGCCGGCCTCCCGGATCGCCGCCCGGGCATACTCGGCCTGCTCTTCGGAGAGGGTCACCCCGACCCCCCGGACCCCGTAGTTCCTGGCGGCGTGGATCAGCAACGAACCCCAGCCGCAGCCGATGTCGAGCATCCGCTCCCCCGGCTCGAGGTGGAGCTTCCGGCAGATCACGTCTAGCTTCCGCTCCTGTGCAGCCTCGAGGGTGTCGGCCGGATCGGCGAAATAGGCGCATGAGTAGACCATCGTCGGGCCGAGGAACATCCGGTAGAAGTCGTTCGAGACGTCGTAGTGGTGGGAGATCACGTCCCGGTCGCGACCGAGCGAATGGAGCCTGCCCTGAGGGCGTGCCTCGGCCTCGGGGGGCTTGGGTGGTGGGATCTTGATCGCACCCAATGAGACAGCGGCCAGGAAGGCCCGAACCTTCTCCCCGAGGGTGAACTGGAATCCGTAGAGCCGCGAGCCTTTCGACATGACCCGGTAGAGGTCCCCGTCGAGGTCGACATCACCGGCCACCCAGGCCCTGCCGATCCCGAGCTGGTCGGGTCGCATCACCGCATACTGGAGCGCCCTCGGGTCGCGAACGATGATCGTGTCCTCTGCCGGACCGGATTCCCCCGGTCCGACTTCGGATCCGTCCCAGAAGCGGACGGCTGCGGGCAGCGGTCCATCGACCCGCTCCTCCACTCCCGCGACCAGCTTTGCGAACTTGTCGGCTATTCCCCCCGTCGAATACATGGCGCGGACCCTACCGACAGAGCGATCAGCCGTCCAGATCCCGATCGGAAACGGCTCCGTAGACCTCGGACCGGATCAGCCCGATCGACCGGATCGCCGAGTCGAGGAACGGCTTGATCTCCTTCAGCAGTCGTGCGTATTCGTCCTCACCCGATGAGGTGATCGAGTAGAAGCGCCTCGTCCGGCGATCGGGGTGCTCCCAGCTGCCGACGATCAGACCCTGCTCCTCCATCGAACGAAGCAGCGGGTACATCGTGTTCGGGTTGACCGAGACCAGGCCCTGGGTCATGTCTTCGATCGATTCGATCAGCTGGTTCCCGTAGGAGGGCTCGTTCCGGATCAAGTGGAGGACCAGCATCGGGAAGAGATCCCTGCGGCGAAGCTCCCCGCCGAATACGTCCGAGGGGCGCCCCCCTCCCCTCTTTGACTCCCGATCCTTCCCGGCAGCCCTGCCCGTCGCCTCGGCGACGGCCTTCTTCAGTGGCTCTCGAACTTCGTCCGGCATCGGGTCCGGTCGAGTCTAGGGGCCCCTGGCCCGGCGATCGTCCCGGGGCCACGCTCCGATCCGGTTACTACCCTCAGTCACGTGGAAGACGGAGGCGAAACGCTGTTCGACGGGGACGACCGGGGGTTCGAGGGGACGGTCGAGATCGTCCGGCAGATCTTCGTTGCCGATGACGACGGTTTCGCCATTCTCGAGGTGAGGGACGACTCAGGTGAGGAGATGGTCCTGACCGGATCGCTGGCCCACCTCTCGCCCGGGGAGAAGGCAAAGGTGACCGGCGACTGGGAGCACCACGAGAAATTCGGACCCCAGCTCAGGGCAGCCGTCGCCCTGCCCCTCGACCCGGAGGACCGGGAGGGCCAGATCGCATTCCTCGGGACCCTGAAGCACATCGGTCCGGTCAGGGCCGAGGCGCTCTGCGAGATCTACGGACCGGAGGTCCTCGAGACGATCGCCCGGGATCCGGTCGGCGCCTTCTCGGCACTTCCCAGGATGAGTCGCGGCAACGCCGAGGCCGCGGCCGAAAGCTGGGTCGAGTCGCGGGCCGTTCGGGACCTCTACGTCCAGCTCGCCCCGCTCGGACTGGCCCACCTGGCCCAGAGAATCCATTCGAGGTTCGGCGATCGAGCGCTGGCCGTGATCCATGAGGACCCCTACTCCCTGACCGAGGTCGAGGGGGTCGGGTTCCGACGGGCGGACGCGATCGCCCTCGAGTCAGGAGTGCCACCGGACTCCGACCGGAGGGCCCAGGCTGCGACCCTCTACCTGCTTGTCGAAGGGGAGAAGCGCGGCCACACTCACCTCCCGATGTCGGAGGTGGCGAGCGGACTGGAGGGGCTCCTCGAGCGGGTCCCCTCGGAGGAGGTAATCCTCGCCGGCCCCGGGCTGGCATCGGACGGCGATCGCCTCTATCGCGAGAGCACCCTCGCCCGGGAGAGGTGGTGCGCCTCCGACCTGATTGAGCGTGCAGGGGAACCGGCCTGGCTCGACCTCGAACCCGCGCCTCCCGAGGGGACCGAGCTGACCGGGGAACAGTGGCGGGCGGTCGAGGGGGCTTTCACCTCCCGGGTCTCGGTGATCACGGGTGGCCCGGGAGTGGGCAAGACGGTCTGCACCCGGGAGCTGGTCCGCGCAGCGAAGGGGGCCGACCTTCGCGTTCTGCTGGCGGCCCCGACCGGTCGTGCCGCCAGGCGCATGTCGGAGGCAACCGGAGTGGAGGCCTACACCGTCCACAGGCTGCTCGAGTGGCGACCGGGAAGCGAACCGGGCTTCGGTCCGGGGAGAACGCTCCCGGCCGATCTGATCGTGGTCGACGAGGCATCGATGATCAACCTCCGGATGTTCGAGGTCCTGCTGGGTGGCGTTGCCCACGAGACCCACCTGGTTCTGGTCGGCGATGCCGACCAGCTGCCGCCGGTCGGAGCTGGAAAACCGTTCTCCGACCTGATCGAGTCGGGCCTGGTCCCGGCGACCCGACTTACCCACATCTTCCGTCAGGCGGCCCGGTCGATGATCATCACCGCGGCCCACCAGGTGAATGCGGGCGAGGCGCCTGACTTCGAGCCCTCCGGCGACCAGCAGACCGACCTCTTCTTCCTCGACCGGCCGTCGCCCGACCAGGTGGCCGATTCCGTGGTCGAGCTGGTCGCCGAAAGGGTATCGGCCGGGCTCGACCTCGATCCGAGCCGGGACGCCCAGGTCCTCGCACCGATCTACCGGGGCGAGGCCGGGATCGATGCGCTCAACGAACGTCTCCAGGAGCGACTGAACCCGACCGGCAGACCGGCCTTCGAGGGTCGCTTCAGGCTCGGCGACAGGCTTATCCAGACCCGCAACGCCCACGAGATCGGCCTGATGAACGGGACCATCTGCTTCCTGGTCGAAGACGACCCCGAGGACGGCTCGCTGGTTCTCGAGACGGACGGCGGGGAAACCGTGGTCCTCCCCTACGAGGAGGCCCGTGACCTGAAGCTTGCCTACGCGATTTCGGTCCACAAGTCGCAGGGATGCGAGATCCCAGTCGTCGTCTTCGTCTGCCAGAGGGCCAACGCCGGCATGCTCACCAGGCCGCTGATCTACACGGCGATCACCCGGGCGAAGGAAATGTGCGTCGTGGTCGGCGACCGCCTGACCCTCGATCGCGGTGTCAAGAGGGACGACGGTGGCCGAAGGCACTCGTCGATGGTGGAGCGCCTCGAACCCAGCACCGCCGGATCCGACCTGGCGCCCTGACTCAACCCTCGGTCGCTGGCACCGCCTGGAGCCGGTATCGCATCGCCTTCTCCGAGGCACCGAACTCGGCGCAGAGCGCTGCCAGGTCGTCGTCGAGTGCGACCCGCCGCGCCGCGACCAGTGCGGCCGGCATCAGCAGGGCTGCCGCAAAGGCATCTGCCTCCCGCTCCAACTCCGCCCTGGGGTCCTCAACCGGCCCGGGCTCCGCTCCGTCCACGACCTCGATCCGTCGACAGAAAACGGTCGGCTCGAGACTGTCCTGGTGGATTACGTAGTGGCCCAGCTCGTGGCAGATCGTGAAACGTTTCCGCCCCTCCCACTGGCGGGCCTCGGCCGCGTTGACCCAGATCTCCCCCGGTCCGGTCAGGAGCAGTCCGGAAACGTTGGTGCTCCGCTCCTCTTCCAGCCCAGGGGCCTCGGTCATGTCCTCGACCTCCCGGATCAGGAGACCGAACGTATTCGAGACGATCTTCTCCACCGGGACCGGGAGCTCTTCCCCGTTCCAGATGTAGTCGGGGACCCCCTCGAGAATCGCATCGGCTCGGGCCTCGACCCAACCTCGGTTCGCTTTGTCTTCGCGGGTCACGTCCGATCCGCCTCACGCGAGGTGAACAGGCGATCGATTTCGTCGGACTCCACCGAAGGACTCCTCATCCCGCCCTCCCCGGAATCCACCAGTCCCAGGTTGAGCGCCTCGACGGAAGGCCTGCGGGCAAAGGTCGCCCCACCCGCCGGATCGGGCTGGCGTCGGCCGATTGCCTCCCCTGCCTGGCGGAGCGCATCCCGCGATGAATCGAGGATCAGGGCCAGTCTGTCGAGGACGGTGTCGGTGACCCTCCGTGCGTCGAGCGTCCCCCAGGTCATCCCATGGAAGTAAACCCTCACCTTCTCCACCTGTTCGGGACCTTCGGCGCCGAGTCCTTCAGCCAGTTCGGCCACCACCGCGTCCCGTTCGAGTTCGCGTTCGGCCATCAGATCGGGGATCAGCTCCGGCCACTCCCCCGAGGGGCAACGGGACTCCTCGATGACCTCCCCTACTACCCGTTCCGCCAGCGATCCCCGATAGGCCGCGGGGTCCCACTCCCTGGGCTCCCCATCCTCTTCCACCGGACTCGCCATCAAGAGGATCTCGATCCGTCGTTCCAGCCGGTCCCGGTCGGGGCCCTCGACCTCCGCCAGGAAAGGAGCCGGATCGGCATCCCCCGACCTCGCCGCGGCCGCATACCGCTCGAGGAGTTCGTCAACCCTGTCCATCAGCGCCCCCACCTTCCCGATCGGCCGTTTCGAGGACATCGACCTCCATCTCCTCGAGGAAGAGTTCCCTGTTCTTCTTCTTGAACCGGGAGTAGATCGTGTCGACGTTGTCGGTCGTGATGCCTTCCCCTCGGTCGAGTCCCTCGTCCTCGACCATCGTTACGACTTCCTGGGCCGAGTATCCCTCAGCCTTGAGGCCGACGATGAAGGCATCCCGCTCACTCTCATCCTCCAGAGCACGATCCCAGAGCAGCCGTAGCTCCACGGCCTTCTCGATGTCGGTGCCATGGTCGGGGACCACTTCGTAGAGACCCCGCTCCTCACCGACCTCGCTCACCGTCCCGTCGTATGCCTCGATCCTCGGGGCCCCGTCCCTGGCCCGGAACCAGTCGATGACCCTCCGATCGACGATCGTCTGGACGAACTTGTGGAACTGCGGGGCGACCGCGCCCTCGAAGCGTTCGACACTCCCGAAGACGTCCTTGAAGGCCTCGGCGACGATGTCCGCTGCCTCCTCGTCGACCGATGTCGTGCCGGCCCTGGCGCAGGATGCCTCGATCCGACGGCGCGCCCGATTGAAGAAGATGCCCTCCCACTTGAAGATGAGGACCGCGAGCGCAGAGCGGTACTCGGAGGTCTCGCCGAGATCCCTCGCTTCGACCACGTACGCCATGACTTCGGCGTCCTCGAGCGCCGAGAGCTGCTCCTGTGACTTCCTCCTGAAGATGAATTCCCCCTTTCGGCCCCTAAGAGTCGGGCCCTGGGTCCATTCCTGACGGACGGGAAGAAAAATCCTTCCATCCGGCGCCGGTATTCGACCAGCCCCTCACCGGACCCGCGAGGATAACGGCGGGGTCGGTTACGCTCGGGGCGATGTACCGGGAAGCTGACAGTCCAGGATCCGGCGTCTGGCCGACCGGACCACCGAGTGATTCGGATCGGGCCTCCTACGCCGAGGCTGAACCGGTCCCGTTCTGGCTGGACCGACGGCGGCCGGCGAGGCGAGCCCCCCTCGAGGGAATGACCGATGCCGACCTGGTCGTCGTCGGCGGGGGGCTGACTGGACTCTGGGCCGCCCTCACTGCGATCGAACGCGATCCGGACCGGCGGATCGTCGTCCTCGAGTCGGAAGGGATCGCAACCGGGGCTAGCGGCCGAAATGGCGGGTTCATGTCCTCTTCGCTGGTCCATGGGATCGCCAACGGCCTTTCCCGGTTCCCCGGGGAAGTTGGCACGCTCGAGCGCCTGGGACTGGAAAACCTCGACCAGATCGGTGAACGGATCGACCGGTACGGGATCGAGTGCGAACTCGGGAAGCCGGGGGCAATCGAGGTGGCGATGACGCCCGGACAGCTCGAAGAGCTCTCCGGTACGGAGGAAGAGCTCCAGAGCTACGGACACCAGGCCGAGCTGCTCGACCAGACAGCTATGCGCGAGCAGGTGAACTCTCCCCTCTTCACCGGCGGCCTCTGGCAAAAGACGGGGGAATGGTCGGCCGACCCGGTCGCGCTGACTCTCGGCCTGGCGAATGCGGCTACCGAACTCGGGGTGACGATCCACGAGGACTCGGAAGTGACCGGGCTGGGCGCCGAAGGCGAAGGCGTGCTGGTCGAGACCGCTTCCGGTTCGATCCGGACGAAACGGGCCCTCCTTGCGACCTCGGCCTTCAGGAGCCCTGTCCGGGCGATCAGGTCCAGGGTAATTCCGGTCTTCGACTACGTGTTGGTCACCGAGCCGCTGACTCCCTCCCAGTGGGAGTCGGTCGGCTGGGCTGCCCACCAGGGGCTCTCCGACTCGTCAAACCGTTTCCACTACTACCGGCCGATCGCCGATGGACGGATCCTCTGGGGTGGCTACGACGCGATCTATCACTACGGCGGTCGGGTCGAGGAGCGCTACTACCAGCGTGACCAGAGCTTCGCCGGCCTCGCCCAGCGGTTCTTCACGGCATTTCCCCAGCTCGAAGGGATCCGGTTCAGCCATCGCTGGGGAGGGGCGATCGACACCTGCTCCCGCTTCTTCGCCTTCTACGGCACGACCATGCGTGGCAGGGTCTCCTACGCGGTGGGGCACACCGGATTGGGGGTAGGAGCGAGCCGGTTCGCAGCCCGGGTGGGCCTCGCCCTGCTGGACCAGACCGAACCGGAACTGCTCGAGCTCGACTACGTGAAGAAGAAGCCGGTTCCCTTCCCGCCGGAACCGTTCCGATGGGCGACGATCCAGCTGACAAGGAACCGGCTGGCAGCCGCCGACCGAAAAGACGGCAGGGAAGGACTCTGGCTGCGCCTTCTCAGCAGACTTGGGCTCGGCTTCGACAGCTGAGGCCGGGACCCCGCCCTACTCGTAGGAGATCGCCTCGAGCACGTCGAGTCGGGCGGCCTTCCTCGCCGGATAGACCGAGGCGAGGACGCCTGCGAGCGCCGAAAGCACCAGGATCGCCACCAGGGTCGGTATCGGGTAGCTGAGTACGAATCCCTCGCCCTCCAGCGGTATCCCCATCAGGAAGGCGAAGACGATTCCGAGGACGAGGCCGGCCGAGGCCCCGAGCACCGCGGTGATCACTGCCTCGAATCGGATCATCCGCTTGACCTGCCTCCTCGACATTCCGACCGCCCTGAGCATCCCGAGCTCCCTGGTCCGCTCGTAGATCGAGAGGATCAGGGTGACCACGATCCCGACCAGGGAGACCACGACCGCGAGTGCGAGCAGGACGTAGATCAGGGCGAGGATGGCGTTGATCTGTTCCCGTTGGCGCTGTTCGAGCTCGTCCTGGTTGAGGACCTCGACCGTCGGGTACGGCCGGTCGAGGGTCCGGGAGATCCGATCCTTCACCTTCTCGACGTCCTGACCGGGCTTCACCCTGACGAATCCGAAGAAGTCGGCCTTGACCCCGAAATCCCGGTCCATCTGGGTCTCGGAGACGACTACCTCCCCGAGGAAGTCGAGATTGCCCGAGGCCATGATCGCGGTGACTTCGAGTTCGGGGCGGCGGCCGGTCTTGGTCAACGGTCGGAAGCGATCCCCGAGGCCGAGTCGAGCCTCGTCGGCGAGCTTCTGGCCGATCACCGCCCGGCCCGGCGCGAGTGCCCGGAGGTCCGCCTGGGTGCCCTCGACCAGATCGATCTCGAGGACCCGGTCCACCGATCGGGGATCGACCGAGGCGACCGCCGTGCCGCCGGCACGCGGAACCCGCGCCTGGGTGTAGCGGACCCCGGATGCCGCTTCCACCCCCTGGACCGTTTCGGCATCCCGCACGGCCTCCGGTGGGATCTCGACGAACCCTCCCGGCCCCTGGAGGATGATCTGCCCCCTGACGTTCTGGGCGATCACGTCGGTAACCGAACTGTTCAGGCCCGAGGCGAAGATGGTCACGAAGGCGACCAGGGCGATACCGATCATCAGGGCCGCAGAGGTGACCGCCGTCCGGGCCGGAGTCCTCAACGAATTCTCCCTGGCGAGCTTGCCGGTGAGTCCCCCGAACCTGGCGATCGGCCAGCCGATTACCCGGACCAGCGGCTGAATCAGCCTCGGGCTGAAGATCGCGATCGACACCACGAGACAGACGGCCCCGGCCCCGATTCGTGCAGCCCCCGCCCCACCTTCGATGTTTCCGACCAGGACCCAGGCGATCAGTGCAACGCCCGCAACCCCGAGGACGAAGGAGACCAGGCCCCTGATCCACAGCCTGGTGCTGCCTGCCTGGAGGACGTCCTCCGAGAGGGCTGCGATCGGTGGTACACGGGTGGCCCGCACCGCCGGAATCATCGAGGAGACGAGGGTCACGCCTACCCCGATCAGGAAGGAAACGATCACGGTTCGGGGCACGACCACAAGTGAGTTCCCGGGGAGGTCGATCCCGAACCCCGAAAGAAGGGCACTCAGCCCCTCCGCCAATCCGATCCCTACCAGCACCCCGAAGACCGAGGCAACCAGGCCGATCACCAGCCCCTCGACCAGGACATTCCGCAGGATCTGACGTCGTGAGGCCCCGAGCGTCCGGAGCATCCCGAACTCGCGGGTCCTCTGGGCGACGGTGATCGAGAAGACGTTGAAGATCACGAAGGAGCCGACGAAGAGGGAGATCGCCCCAAAGGCAAAGAGCGCGATCGTCAGGAAGCTGAGTCCATCTCGAACGTCACTGGCCTGGCGTTCGGCATTCTCGGTCCCGGTCTCGACCAGCAGCGATTCGGGCAGGACCGCGGCAATCCGGCGCTTTAGCTCCTCCGGACTGATCGAGTCCCTGCCGGCAACCGAGATCTGGTCGAACTCACCCCTCTTGCCGGTGATCCGCTGGGCGACCGGGAGGATGACCTGGGAAATCGAGGAGCCACCGAAGGAGGCCGAGCCGAGTCGGGTCAGGCCGACCAGCCGGTAAGGCCGGGCGGCCCCGGTACCGACCAGACGAATCGTGTCGCCGACCCGGAGCCCTCCGCGCTCGGCTGCTGCCTCATCGAGGGCGGCTTCGTTCGGCTTGCGGGGCGGTCTTCCTTCGACGTAATCGAGGGCCTCGAGTCGGACCGGCAGGACCGAGGAGATGAACTGGGGAGCAAAGGGCGCCCCGGTCGACTTGCCCTTGTCATTGAGGATCGAGCCAGGGGTGAAGACCGATCCCGCCGCGTCGGAGACCCCGTCGACGGCGCGGACCTCTCCCAGGTATCGCTCGGGGAATGCCGGGACGCTGCCGTCCGGCTGGTCGACCCGCTCACGTCCGGTAATCGTCACGTCGATCTTCTCGTTCGACTTGACGAAGATCTCGTCGAAGGCCTGGTTGGTGGTGTCGGTCAGTACGTAGGTACCGGCCACAAGGGCGATCCCGAAGACGACCGCGAGCGCGGTCATCGCCGAGCGCCACTTCCTCGCGAGGAGGCTCTTTAGCGTGAGCCCCAGCAACTGCTAGCCGAGGGTCTTGAGTAGCTCGATCACGGCGTCCGCCGAGACTGGCGGGGCATCGTGGACGAGCCTTCCGTCCCTGAGGGCGATCAGGCGGTCCCCATGGGCAGCCGCATCGGGTTCGTGGGTGACCATGATGACCGTCTGGCCGAATTCATCGACCGCACTCCGGAGGAGCTGGAGGACCTGGTGGGAGGATTCGGAGTCGAGGTTGCCGGTCGGCTCATCGGCGAACAGGACCGATGGCCTGGTCACCAGGGCCCTGGCGATCGCCACCCTCTGCTGCTGTCCCCCGGAGAGCTCGGCCGGGCGGTGGGTCTTGCGGTCGGCCAGGCCGACCGTTTCCATCAGTTGATCGACCCACTCCTGGTCGGGCTTTCGACGAGCGATGGTCAGGGGCAGCACGACGTTCTCCTCGGCGGTGAGCACGGGCAGGAGGTTGAAGAACTGAAAGACGAACCCGAGCTTGTCCCGCCTCAGCTGGGTCAGGTCGGCGTCGTCGAGGTCGGTTATCTCCACGCCATCGATCTGGACCGTTCCGGCGGTCGGCCTGTCCAGCCCGGCGAGGATGTGCATCAGGGTCGACTTGCCAGATCCAGACGGACCCATGATCGAGGTAAAGAGACCGTGGTCGAAGTCGACATCGACCCCGTCGAGCGCCCGGACCGAGGCCTCGCCCTCTCCGTAGATCCGCTCGAGACCCCGGGCAGAGACAACCGGCGACCCGGAGGGATCGGATGACTCGGTCGAGGGGAGAGCCGACTCCACGAAGACTCAGATTACCGGCAGGGCCCGTAGGCGGGTGACGGCCTTTCGACCGTCACCCGCCCGGAGAGAGGGACCGGGCCCTTGGGGGAGGGGGTCAGACGTTTCGGGGAAGCAGGATCTCGCGGGCGATCACCATGCGCTGGATCTGGCTGGTGCCCTCATAGAGCTGCATGATCTTCGCGTCGCGCATGAACTTCTCGACCGGGTATTCCTTGATGAAGCCGTATCCGCCGAATACCTGGACGGCATCGGTGGTGACCTCCATCGCCGAGTCGGCCGCGAAGCGCTTTGCCTCGGACGAGGTGAGCGTGTTGCGGATCCCCTGGTCGAGCTGAACGGCCGACTGCCAGGTCAGGAGCCTCGAGGCGTCTACCTTGACCGCCATGTCGGCGATCAGGAACTGGATCGCCTGGTGCATCGCGATCGGGACGCCGAACTGCTGGCGCTCCTTCGAGTAGTCGGCTGCGGCCTCCATCGCGGCCCTGGCGATCCCGACCGCCATCGCTGCCACGCCGGGACGGGTCCGATCGAGGGTCATCATCGCGAGCTTGAAGCCCTTGTTCTCCTCGCCGATCATGTTCTCGGCCGGAACCTCGACATCGTTGAAGGTGACGGTCGCGGTGTTCGAAGCCCGCTGCCCCATCTTGTCTTCCTTCTTGTCGATGGTGATCCCGTCCTGGCGATCGACCACGAAGGCCGAGATGCCGCGGCTTCCGGCGTCCGGGTCGGTCTTGGCGTAGACCGTGTAGAAGTCGGCGTACTGGCCGTTGGTGATGAAGCACTTGGAGCCGTTGAGGACGTACTTGTCCCCCTTCTTCTCGGCTCTCGTCTTCATCCCGGCCACGTCCGAACCGGCGTCCGGCTCGGTCAGGCAGAAAGCGGCCATCTTCGGGGACTCGGTGAGCATCTCGAGGTACTTCTTCTTGGTCTCCTCGGATCCGCCCACCTGGATCGGGGCGGCGGCAAGGCCGTTGGCGGCAAGGCTCGTGCCGATCCCGGAGCAGCCCCAGCCGAGTTCCTCCTCGATCAGGCAGCCGGACAGGTAATCGAGGCCCGGACCTCCGTACTCCTCCTCGATGTGGGTGTTCATCAGGCCGACTTCCCAGGCCTTGTCGATGATCTCCTGGGGCCAGGTGCCGTCCTTGTCGTACTCCCAGGCGACCGGCCGGATCTCGTTCTCGGCGAAGTTGTGCGCCATCTCACGGAGATCCTTCTGCTCGTCAGTAAGGGTGAAATCGACCACTTGAACTCGGTTTCCTTTCGTCTGGTTGGACCCCGGCGGACCTGGCTGACCAGGCCGTTCCAGAGGACCGATTGACTAGTCAGTCAACAAACTCTCCGAAAGGGTAGCGAACCCGGCGGAGCATGTCCCGGAGACCGCCCGTCTGGCCTACTCTTACCGAGGTGAGCGGAGCGCTTTCACCCACCGATTTTCCCTTCCTGACTGGGATAGTCCCGATCGTCCTGGTGGTAGCGCTGATCGCTGCGGCGATCCTCTTCACCCGTTCGGGGAAGGCCCTCAGGGATCTCGGCGGCGGCAAGTGGGCGATCGATCGGGAGGATCGTTCAGAAACGAGTGAGCCGGTCGGTCCGGAGCTCGACCCCGAAGCACGGGAGGAGGTTCGGCAGATGGTCGAGGCCAGGGACTACCGCCTGCGACGCCGGGGCGCCGACGGGATCGACGTCGAGGCAGAGGTGATCCGGTTGACCTCGGTAGAGCAGGACCCCGACGGCCGGGTGGCCGCCTGGACGGTCGAGATACGGCAGCTGGTGGTCGCCAACAACGAGCGGCGCAAGCGACGGGGCGAGCCGCCATTGGACGTCGAGGCTGAGGTTGCCCGCCGGCTCGCCGAGTGGACCTGAGCGATCCCCTCTGGCTACGATTCTGCCGTGACCGAAGACCTCGAGACCTACGAGCTGGAGGAGCTGGCCGAGCAGCCGGGCATCTACTTCAATCCACGGACCGAGGTTGTGATCGCGGTCGACGATTCCGCCTCGGTCGATCAGGAGGCCTTCGACCCGGCCCGCCTGGGCGACGCCGACTGGATCCGGATCTCCGAGGAGGTGCCGATCGACGAGCAGGCAAGGGACGAGGCGTTGGAGGAATTCCAGGCCGAGTTCCACGCCGGCGGGGGCGGCTCCCTCTCGGCAACCGTTCGCGATCAGGAAGAAGACATCGAGGACGGATCCGACGCCCCGGAGGCCGACCCCGATCCGGATGGGGGCGAAGGCGACACCCTCGAGGGGGATTCCGAAGCGGAGGGAAACGGGGAGTGAGCGCCGAGGGAGCGCCGAGGTGATCGCAGAGGGCGACACCGCGCCGGGATTCACCCTCGACGACCAGGCCGGGAGGCCGGTCTCCCTTGCCGACTTCGCCGGGACCCGTGTCGTCCTCTACTTCTATCCGCGGGCCGACACCCCCGGCTGCACGACCCAGGCCTGTGGGATTCGCGACCGGGCGGCCGAATATGCCGAGGCCGGGGTCAAGGTGCTCGGCGTCTCACCCGACCCGGTAGAGGACATAGCCGGGTTCGCGGACAAGAATGACCTCTCCTTCACCCTCCTGGCCGACCCCGACCACGAGGTCTCCGAGGCCTACGGGACCTGGGTCGAAAAGTCGATGTACGGCAAGAAGTACATGGGCGTCCAGCGAGCGACCTTCATCATCGGAGGGGACGGGAGGGTCGAGAAGGTCTTCCCCAAGGTCCAGCCGAAGAAGCACGACGACCTCGTGCTCGGTGCCCTGGCCGAACTCGACTGAAGCCCGACCCGCTCAGGCCGTCACGAAGACGATGAACGAGGCGTAGAGCAGGAACCAGATCGCCACCGGAAGGGCCCCGAACTGGCCCTTCAGCCGAAGTGCCCAGTAGGCGACGGCACCGCCTGCGAGGCCGAGCAGCATCGAGACGACCGCGTTGGTTTCCAGCGACCAGTCGATGAAGACCATCCCGACGAAGACCGGGATCATCGACTGGAAGACCATCGCGCCCGTGATGTTGCCGAGGGCAAGCGAGTCCTTGCCCTCGCGGACCCAGAAGAAGGAGTTCGCCTTCTCCGGTAACTCGGTCGCGAGCGGGGCAAGGATCAGCGACAGGACGATCGCCGAGGCGCCCAGGGCGTCGGCGATCTCGACCAGTTCATGGACGAACAGGTGTGCTCCGCCGACCATCGCCCCCAGCCCGATCAAGGCCTGGATGGCGATGATCCCTGTCGGGGCCGGACTCTCGTGGCGTTCCTTGCGGCGATCCATGATCAGCGGATCGAGCTCGTGGTGCTCGGCGACCTCTCCACCACCCCGCAGGGTCAGCCAGACGTAGACGACGTAGGCGAGCAGGAAAACGATCCCCGCCACCACTTCGGCCCAGGCAGGCAGGTCGACAACCCCGAACAGAAGGGCGAGCCCGAAGAAGGCCATGAAGACGAGCAGGTCACGGTCGAGGGTCTCGACGTGGACGTCGAGCTTCCTCCCGGTCGGCCTCCGCCTGGCGTACGCGAGGGCCGAGAGGCCGACCAGGGCCATCGCGATGGTCGCCAGGAGGAAGGGGGCGCCGACGATCGCGCCCACCGCCACCTCGTCGCTCCCCTCGATTCCCCCGATGATCGCGACGATCGGGATCAGGGTCTCCGGCATCGCGGTACCGACGGCAGCGAGCAGGCTCCCCACCGCGCCCTCACCGACGTTCATTCGGTGGCCGGCCCACTCGATCGCGTTGGTGAACAGGAGGGCCCCTGCGAGGATGATTGCGAAGCTTGCGAGAAGGAGGATGACGTTCATCGTGGTCTTCCCGGGTAAGTGCTCGGCCCGCCCTGTTCGGCCCCCCGGTCGGTGGAGTATCCCGGAGCAAGGGGATGGAGGGGTTCCGTCCCTGGCCGCGATCCGGCCCCGTTCCTTCGGATACGCTCGCCGACGTGCCGCCAAGGACGATCCTCTACACCGGCAAGGGCGGGGTGGGCAAGACGAGCGTCGCGGCGGCGACGGCCGCCGACTGTGCCTCCCGTGGACACCGGACGCTGGTCCTCTCGACCGATCCCGCCCACAGTCTCTCCGATGCCCTGGAGACTGAGCTCGGGCCGGAGCCCGGGGAAGTCACCCCGGGACTCTGGGGACAGGAGATCTCCGTGGCGGAGGGCGTCGAGCGAAACTGGGACCGGGTTTCCGCCTGGCTCGGCGACGTCCTGGCCGGCAAAGGGGTCGACCGGGTCCGTGCCGAAGAGCTGACCGTCCCCCCAGGCATGGACGAACTCTTCTCCCTTCTCGAAATCGGGCGCCATTGGAAGGAAGAGGAATTCGATGTGCTGGTGGTCGACTGCGCCCCGACGGCCGAGACGATCAAGCTGCTCGGATTCCCCGAGGTCGCCGAATGGTGGATGGAGAAAGTCTTTCCCTGGAACAGGAACCTGCTCAGCACCGCCGCCCCGCTGGCCCGAGCCCTCGACATCGCCCTTCCCGACCCCGAGATGGTCGAGCAGGTCGAGCAGGTCGTCGAGCAGCTCGTCGAGATGGACGCAATTCTCAAGGACGGGGAGAGGACCTCGGTCCGGCTCGTCATGAACCCGGACCGGATGGTGATCAACGAGTCGAGGCGGACCTTCGCTCTGCTCTCCCTCTACGGCTACGGGACCGATGCGGTCGTGGTCAACCGGATTTTCCCCGAGGAGGTCGAGGGGACCTACTTCGCGGCCTGGAGGGAGCGCCAGGAGTCGGACCTCGCCGAGGTGACGGACGCTTTCGCCCCGGTTCCGGTGCTGACCGCCCGCTACTTCGATCGGGAGGTGAGGGGATCCGCCATGCACGACGCGCTCGCCCGGGAACTGTTCGGGGAGCTCGACCCGGGCGCGATCCTGGGCGAGGGGCGTGGACGGGAGATGGTCCGGGAGGACGGCAGGACGATCATCCGGATACCGGTTCCCTTCGCAACCGGCGAGGACCTGGGCCTTTCCCGCCAGGGGGATGAGCTGACCGTGACCCTCGGGGACCTCAGGCGGACTATCATCGTCCCTTCCGGGCTGAGGGGTCGCGATCCGACCCGGGCCTCGCTGGAGGACGGCAGCCTGGAGATCCTTTATGAGGACTGACGAGCTGAGAGTCGAGCCGAGCGGACCGGTCCAGGGACACGGTCCAGGAACCGATCCACCAGGGTCGGCCGCCAGTGGTGGTCAGGCCCGAAACGGCGGGATGGGTGGTGCCGAGCGATTCTGGGGCGGCTTCTCCCGAACCCGGGCCGGGAGGTCGAATCCCGGGGGATCCGGCAACGGGTCCGAGGGGAATCGGCCGGAGGAGGCAGCCGAATGCCTGGAGTGGTGCCCGATATGCCGCTCGGCCGAGCTGATCCGGGGCAGTGCGCCGCCCGATCTGAAGAGCCAGCTCGAGGCGATCCAGGGCGAGGCCTTCAATGTTATGAAGGCCTTCATGGCCGCCTACGCGGAAAAGGCGCCCACTCCAGGGGTCCGGCGGACCGACGCGTCCGGCAGGGCGGACGGCGAGCGGGTCGACATCCCGGTCGACTGACCGGGATCAGCCTGGCGGGACCGGGACCCCCCACCGCTTCATCCCGGCCTCGATCCTCGCGTTTACCTCCTCGACGACTGCGATCCGGGCATAGCGCTTCGATTCGGCCGGAACGACCACCCAGGGCGCAAACTCGCGGTCGGTCTCCTCGATCATCTCCTCGACCGCCTGCTCGTACTCGTGCCAGCGTTCCCGGTTCCGCCAGTCCTCCTCGGTCAGCTTCCACTGCTTGATCGGATTCTTCGCGCGAGCCTCGAACCGTTTGAGTTGCTCGTCTTTCGAGATCTGCATCCAGAACTTGACGATCACCATCCCCTCGGCCGCAAGGCCTTCCTCGAAGTTGCGGATCTCCCCGTAGGACCTGCGCCAGACCGGCTCCGGCGTAAACCCCTCTACCCGCTCGACGAGCACCCGTCCGTACCAGCTCCGATCGAGGATCGCCATCCCGCCCCAGCCCGGCAGCGACGACTGGAACCGGTTGAGGAAGTGGTGACGCTTCTCGTCCTCGGTCGGGGCTGCGAACTGCGAGACGCGGACGTGCCGTGGATCGAGGGGGAAGACCAGCCGCTTGATCGCCCCGCCCTTCCCGGAGGCGTCCCACCCCTCGAAGAGGATCAGGACCGGCGGCCCGAGGGACCCGTCACCGAGCTGCCCACCCAGGGTCAGCCGGAGCTCGGTCAGGCGAGCCTGCTCCCCGGCAAGCTGGTTCAGGGCCTTCTTCTTGCTGATATCGAGCGAGAGGTCGACCTCTCCGAGCCGTCCCATCAAGCGAGAGCCTAGGGCAGCCCCGGGGAGGCGTGAGCGCCCCTCCCCTATCCTTCGCGCGGTGACCGGCCCCGAGGCAGATTCCCCGCAAACCCCGACCGAGGTCCGAGATGCCCTGGGCGAGGCTTCCTACCTGGCGGATGAATCGGTAGCCCTCGTCGCCTTCCTCGCCCAGAGGCTGGGTCGGCCGGTACTGGTAGAAGGTCCGGCGGGGGTCGGGAAGACGGAGCTCGCCAAGGCGCTGTCGCGAGCTACCGGGCGGGAGATGATCCGCCTCCAGTGCTACGAGGGCCTCGACGAAGCCAAGTCCCTCTACGAGTGGAACTACCGCAAGCAGCTGCTCGGGATCCAGGCCCGGGCCGCCGCCGGTGACTCGGACGAAGCGAGTGCGCTGGATGAGCTCTTTGCCCCCGAGTACCTCTTGGAGCGACCACTCCTCGAAGCGATCTCCTCTGAGGAGCCGGTGGTCCTGCTGATCGACGAGATCGACAAGACCGACCAGGAGTTCGAGGCGATGCTGCTCGAGCTGCTCTCGGACTTCCAGGTGACGATTCCCGAGCTCGGTCGGATCGAGGCCGCGACCCACCCGATCGTGGTCATCACCTCGAACGACTCGAGGGAGTTGACCGAGGCCCTCAAGCGCCGCTGCCTCTATCTCTGGATCGACTACCCGGACCCGGAACGCGAAGCCGAGATCGTCCGGCTGCACGAACCCGGAATCGATGAGCGCCTGGCCAGGCGCCTGGTCGAGGTCGTGGCGATGGTCCGCGACCTGGACCTGAGGAAACCGCCCTCGATCTCGGAGTCGATCGACTGGGCCCGGACCCTCGTCCTGCTCGGCGCAGATGACATCGACGAAGGGACCTTCAGGGAGTCGCTCTCGACGATCGTCAAGCATCGGGCCGACCTGGACCTGGTCGCCGAGAAGGTTGCCCCGGCTCTCGGTCGGGGCGAGCCGGCCGGCTCGCCCGGGGGATGAGCACCGATCCGGACCGGGGCCCGGCCCGGATCGCGGACCGGCTGATCGAGTTCTGCGGGGCCCTGCGAGCCGAAGGTCTGGCAGTCGGGACCTCGGAGGTCCTGGACGCCTCGAACGCGCTCGAATCGATCGGCTGGGAGGATGAAGAGGGTTTCCGGGAAGCCGTGGCAGCAACCGTCGCAAAGTCCCGAGGCGATCGGGAGGTATTCGACCTCGTCTTCGACCGGTTCTTCTTCCGGGAGGCGGAGGCCGAAGCCCTCCGCCGTGAACCCGAGGTCGAGGGCCCTGAAGGCATCGGGGACGATCGTCTGGCCGACCTGTCGGTCGAAGGGCTGGCGGAGGCCGTTGCCGAGGCGATCGACTCCGGAGACGCGGGCAGGATGAACGACCTCGCTCGCCTGTCGATCGAAGTGTTTGCCAGGGACGGCGAGCGCTCGGGGGTGGTCGGAGTCGACCTCCAACGGATCCGGCGCGGCCTGGGGATCGCCCCGGGAGGGGATGGAACTGGTCCCGATCCGGAAGGCCGCCGGGAGTTCGAACGCCAGCTCCGCCGTGAGCTCGAGCGTAGGCAGATAGGGCAGCTAGGGAAGCTGCCGCCGGCCCGGCCACTCCGGGACCTCAACCGAACCCTGCCGACCCGGGGAGCGGCGGACCTCGCACAGGTCCAGCGAGCCATATTCCGGATGAAGCGGAGGCTGGCGACGGTCGGACACGATCCCCGCAGGGGCGGAAAGGGACGGTCGATCGATTTCCGTCGAACGGCTCGGGCGTCGCTCGAGACGGGCGGAGTCCCCCTCGACCTCAGATACCGGCCCAGGCGCCCCAGGAAGCCCGAGATCTATGTCCTCTGCGACGTCTCGTCGTCGGTCAGTTCGGCCTCGACCTTCTTCCTCTCGGTGGTCCACGCACTCCATGACTCCTTCCGGCGCCTGAGGAGCTTCGTGTTCATCGAACGAATCTCCGAGGTCACGGACCTGTTCCAGTCGGAGAGGGATTTCGCCTCGATATCCGAACGGATCACCGCCCAGGGCGGGGTCGCCGACGTCTCGGGCTACACCGATTACGGCCGGGTCTGGCGGGAATTCCTGGAGGACGTCTCTAGCGA
The DNA here is from genome assembly GCA_018883025.1 of Solirubrobacterales bacterium. GTDB lineage: Bacteria > Actinomycetota > Thermoleophilia > Solirubrobacterales > 70-9 > 67-14. Next base: position 20,455 of record VEQW01000006.1, read on the forward strand.
CCTCGGGCCGCGCTCCACCGTGATCGTCCTGGGGGATGCCCGGACCAACGGCCGCCCCCCGGGATCGGACAGCTTCAGGGCAGTCGCCGACCGGGCCAAGCGGACCCTCTGGCTCAACCCGGAACCGGCCGCATACTGGAACTATGGGGACTCGGCGATGGCCGCCTACGCCCCATTCTGTGACGGGGTCTTCGAGTGCTGGACGACCGACCAGCTGGAGGACTTCGTCGACCTGCTCGCCCGGACGGGTGGAGGCACCCCGTCGCTCCACCCGGCTGCCATGGCCCCGCCCCGGCCGCGGTACTGACCGGAGCGGGCGGGCGCTCCTACACTCGGATCGGCGATGACCGCGATGGTCCAGGCAGACGGCGTCGGACGCCGATTCGGGGGGCTCGAGGTCCTCGAGGGGATCGACTTCGGGCTCGACGAGGGCGAAGTCCTATCGGTGATCGGACCGTCGGGCTGCGGGAAGTCGACCCTCCTCGGACTGATCGCCGGCCTCGACCGGCCAACCACCGGGACGATCACGGTTGGCGGGGGTACGGCTTCGGACGATCGGCTGGCCCGGTGTGCCTACATGCCCCAGGAGGACTGCCTCCTCCCCTGGTTCAGCGCGCTCGACAACGCCGCCCTGGCCCTTCGAAACCAGGGCCGGGGCCGGAAGGTGGCCCGGGAGGAGGCATTTCCGGTGTTCGAACGGCTCGGACTCGGTGGCTTCGAGGACGCGAAGCCTGCCGAGCTGAGTGGAGGCATGCGCCAGCGGGTCGCCTTCGCCAGGACCTGGCTCGCCGGGAAGTCCGTCCTCCTGCTCGATGAGCCGCTTGCCTCGCTGGACGGCCTGACTCGTCGAAGCATGCAGGCCTGGCTCGCCCCACTCCTTGCCGGTGGCGAACGCTCAGCCGTGCTGGTCACCCACGACCTCGACGAGGCGCTCTACCTCGGTGATCGGGTCCTGGTGCTCTCCGGGCGACCCGGACGGGTCCTGGGGATCAGGGAGGCGCCCGGGCGGGGGGAGATGGACCCGGTCGAGGCATCCGGGAGCCGGGCCTTCAGCGAGTCCCGGAACGAGTTGGCTTCGCTTCTCGAGTCGGCCTCTCCCGGCGACCAGATCGGGGGATCCCAGTCGTGAAGGCCTCCCAGATAGTGCCGCCGCTGGTCCTGGCCGTCCTCTTCCTCGCTGCGTGGCAGGTCGCAGCTGCCACCGGATTCCTCGCCGAGACCCTGGGCCTCGACCCGCTGCTCGTCCCATCCCCGTCGGAGATCGCCGCGGCCCTCTACGAAGACCGGGCGGTCCTGGCCGAGAACGCCCTGGTCACGCTCTGGGAGGTCCTGGCCGGGTTCGCGGTTGCCCTGGTGATCGGAGTAGGAGCTGCTGTCCTGCTCCACCTCCATGAGCCGCTCAGGCGGGCAACCTATCCGCTGGTCGTCGCCTCCCAGACCATCCCGGTGATCGTGATCGCACCGATCCTGGTCGTCTGGTTCGGTTACGGGATCGGACCGAAGCTGGCAGTGATCGCCCTGATCTGCTTCTTCCCGATCGCGGTCAACACCCTCGACGGTCTCCGCTCGGTCCCGGTCCCGCTGGTCGAGATGATGCGCACGCTCGATGCCCGGAGGTCCCGGATCCTGGTCGACGTCGAACTGCCGGCCTCGCTGCCCTACCTGTTCAGCGGCGCGAAGATTGCGGTCGCCGTTGCAGTGATCGGGGCGGTCTTCGGCGAGTGGGTCGGGGCGAGCAGTGGACTCGGTTACCTGATGCTCCAGGACAACGCGCAGCTCGAGACGGCAAGGCTGTTCGCCTCGGTCTTCCTGCTTTCGGTGATCGCCCTCGTCCTGTTCGGGACTGTCGCGCTACTTGAACGCCTGTCCATCAGCTGGCGTTGATTTTCATCCGGGGGTACGGGAAGGGGTCGATCGCCGCGGGTAGAGTCCGAGCTCGATGAACCCCGGTCAAGTCCGAACCAGACGATCCCGCGCGACCGTCCCGGTCCTCGGCCTCGCACTCGCGTCGGCCACACTTCTGCTCGCCGCCTGCTCGTCCAAACCCGAGACCGTCGATCCCAGCGATCCGCAGCGGACTCCGGTCTCGGTGGCGCTCGACTGGTACGCGAACCCGGACCACGCCGGTTTCCTGGTCGCCCGGGATGAGGGCTTCTTCGACGACGCCGGGCTGGAGGTCGACCTCCAGGAGCCGACCGACCCCTCGCTTCCACTCAAGCTGGTGGCAGCCGGGGAGGTCGACCTCGCGATCTCCTACCAGCCCGAGGTCCTGCTGGCGAGGGAGAAGGGGAGCGAAGTAGTTGCGGTCGCGTCCCTGGTCGGGCGACCGCTGACCTCGATGATCTGGCTTCCCGCTTCGAAGATCCGTTCCGCGGCCGACCTCAAGGGCAAGACGGTGAGCACGGCCGGAATCCCCTACCAGAAGGATTACCTCGAGACGATCCTGCGGCGGGCCGGAGTGAACCCGGGGACCGTCCGGACGGTTTCGGTCGGCCAGGGACTCATCCCCTCGATCATCAGCGGCCGGGCCGACGCGACCCTCGGGCCGTTCTGGAACATCGAGGGCGTCAAGCTGAAGCTCGAGGGTCGGAAGCCGACCGTCAAGCCCGTGGATCGCCTCGGCGTCCCCTCCTACGACGAACTGGTGCTGGTCGCGAACCGGAAGCGGCTGGTCGAGGATCCGACCGACATCTGCCTTTTCATCTCGGCCCTCTCCCGGGGAACGAAGGAGGCGGTAGCCCGGCCCGGCCTGGCGACTGCATCAGTGGTCGCGGCGAACCCGGCCCTTGGCCGGGACCGAAAGGCGACCCGCGCCCAGGTCGAAGCGACCCTGCCACTGCTCGCGGGCGAAGGCGGCTCCCGCCCGTTCGGCTACATGAGCTCAGTCGAGTGGCAGCGATTCACCAACTGGGCCTTCGAGAACGGAGTCCTCGAGGAGAGCCAGCGGGCGGTCGATGCCCTGAGCAACGACTACCTGCCGGGCGAATGCATCGAGTCCGGTTCGGGCTGAGTCCGGCCGGAGCCGCTTCAGCGCCCGAGCATGTGGATGTCGACCAGGAAGGAGCGGCTCGCGACCACGTCCGAGGAGCGGGGCTTCCGCCTCAGCCTCCTCCTTCGTGACCGGCGACTGCCGGTGGCAACCGAGCCGACTGCCCGTACTGCGGCGACCGTCGCGGCACCCGCCAAGGCACCCCCGGCAACCGCGAGGGCTGCCGTGGTCACCTCTCCCTTGATCGGCTCGCCCGGCGATCCCGGCGCTGCGTAGGGCTCTGGCATCGACGCCGGGCGGACGGGACCCTGGCTGCCCAGGTCCTCCTCGGAGACGATCTCCCCGTCGATGTCCTCCACCTCGTCCTCGACTGCCTGTCCCTGGGACTCCACGACCGTCAACCCTAGCGGCGCCCAACCCGCTGCCGTTGCCCGGGGGATGGCCCTAGACGAGCGGTTTTCCGTAAATACGGAACTTCTTACGTACCTCGCCACCCATCCCCTCGAGCGCCCGGTTCATCGGCTCGTTCGTCTCGAGGATCCAGCCGGCCTCGCCCTTCATCACGCCGTCGGGATCGGTGGTTTCGATGTGGCGTACGTACATCGCTGCGGCCGCCCCGGTCTGCTGCCACTTCTTGCGGACGCCCAGGGCGAGGATCCGCACCGTGTCGATCTTCCTTCGCCCGAGCAGGAAGTGCAGCCAACCGAAGGGGAAGAGGCGACCCTTCATCTTCGGAAGCACCTGATTGATGTCGGGCAGGGTGAGCGCGGCGCCGACCACCTCACCGTCGTCCTTCTCGGCGATCATCGCCCAGTCCTCGTCGAGGATCACCTTGAGGAGCTTGGCGTGGAACTCGACCTCGTCGGGGTCGAGCGGGACGAAACCCCAGTTGTCTCCCCAGGCCTCGTTGTAGACCTCGTGGAATCGGCCGATCTCGGCAGCCATGTCGGATCGGCGCATGCTCCTGATCGTGATCCCGTTGTCATCGAGGCTCTTCTGTGCCGCCTCGTGGATCGCCGGATGGAAAGCCAGGCCTTCCTTGAGGTTCCCCATCTCGAGATGCCACATCAACAGGTCGATCTCCTTGGAGAAGCCGTTCTCCTCGAACAGACGGGCGTAGTAGGGCGGGTGCCAGGGTTCGAGGATCACCGGGCGGTACTCGAACCCCTCGATCATGATCCCGAGCTCGTCGTTGGTGGTGAAGTCCATCGGTCCGAGGGCCCGCTCCCTTCCCCGTTCGGCCAGCCAGCCCGTCGCGGCATCGAACAGCGCAGTGGCCGCCTCGGGGTCGTCCCTGCACTCGAAGAAACCGAACTGGCCGTCGTTGCCTCCCCGGTAGGCGTCCCAATTGGCATCGATCTGGGCGCTGATCCGGCCGACCGGCTCGCCGCCGCGCTCGGCGAGGAAGAGCTCGACCTCGGCGTGGCCGAAGTAGGGGTTCTTCGAGCGATCCAGGTACTCCATCCGCTCCCTGATCAACGGAGGGACCCAGTTCGGGTGGTCGCGATGGACGTCGAAGGGGACGCGTACGAACCGCTTCAGGTCGCGGCGCCCCCCCACCGGCCTGACGGTCACCTCCGGCATCGGCCGCAAACTAGCAGCCCGACCTCCGGCCCCGGAAGGGTCAGCCGGCCTGTTCGGCCTGGCGCAGTCCCCGGATCGCCCAGAAGCCCATCAGGGCGATCAGGCCGAAGACGACCAGGTAGGCGGTCAGGACCCCGGTCGGCTCGCCGGCCATCAGGCTCCTTGCCGCGTTCAACAGGGCGGTGATCGGGTTTACGGTGGCCACCGGCTCGATCCAACCGGTCAGGAGCTCCTTCGGGACGTAGACCGGTGCGAGGAAGAGGATGATGAAGACCGGGAGCTGCATCAGCGGTCCTGCCGAGAGGGACCGGAACCTGAGCGCGATCCCTGCCGAGAACAGCAACGCGGCCACGTTCGAGAGCAGGGCGATCCCGTAGATGCCTGCGAGGTCGAAGCCACCGCCGGCGATCTGCATCCCTCCGGCCAGTGCCACCCCGGTAACGATCGTCCAGGTGACGATCAGTCGGGAAGCGGCCCCGATCCCGTAACCGAGGACGATCGAGCTCCGCCGCCTGGTCGCCAACATGATCCGCCTGCCCATCCCCATCTCAAAATCACCGGCGATCGAGAACCCCGCGAACACCCCGGCCAGGGTCGAGGCCTGGATCAGGATGAAGCAGAACTGGAAGGCCGTGAAGTCGTAGTAATCGAAGCTCGGGGCATCACCCACCACCGAGAGGCCCCCGGCGAAGGCCGCCAGGAAGAAGAGCGGGAAGACCAGCGAGGGAATGAACATCGAAGGTCGGGAGTAGAGGTTGTGCAGGTACCGCCAGGCGACGCCCAGGGCCGCCGAGAGGTACCGGGTCGGGCCCGCCTCGGTGGTCTTGATCACCTGTCCATCCTCCCCGCGAGGAGCTTCGCGGCGATCGAGATCGTGATCAAGGCGAGGACGATCGCGATCGCGAATCCCGCGGCCAGTACCGGCGGATCCCAACCGGTGATCATCAGCGATCGGAGCGCCTCGATCAGATAGCTGACCGGGTTCAGGTCGGTGATCGTGCGAAACCAGGTGGTCTCGATCAGGTCGCGGGGCAGCGCCATCGAGCTGAAGAAGAGCAGGACGAACATAAGCGGGAACATCCCCTGGACCGCCTCGCTGGACCCCGTCTTCAGCGCCATGATCAGGCCTATCCCCCCGAAGCCGAGGGAGATGATGACGACCAGGAGGAGGAGCACGGCGACCCCGGCGGGCCCGGCTGCGAAGTCGGCGCCGAAGACCAGGCCGATCGTCAGGTAGAGAAAGGCCTGGAAGACCCCCAGCAGGGCGAGCCCGGTCAGCTGGCCGACCATCAGGGCCGACGGGCGCATCGGGGTGAGGACGAGGCGGTCGAAGAAACCGTTCTCGATGTCCTGGGAGACGGCCTGGCCGGCGTTCATCGTCGAGAAGATCGCCGACTGGATGAAGGTAAAGGCGAGTGCAAAGGTGAGATAGGAGTCGGTCGGGAATCCGGGGAGCTCGGTCGCCGAGTCGAGGCCGCCGACGTTGACCGCGAGCAGGAAGATCGGGAAGACGAGGGTCGGAACGAGGGTCGCCGGCGACCTGATCATGCGGAGGACCGAGCGGGTTGCCAGGGCCCGGATCTGGAGTCCGATCACCGGCTCGGACTGGATGGTGAGGCTCGCCCCGGTCATTCGTCGTCCCCCGAGTCATCCTCGCCCGGGAGCGCCTCCCCTTCCAGGTGGTGGCCGGTCTTGGCGAGGAAGACGTCGTCCAGGGTCGGTTCGTTCAGGACGAGGCTGGCCAGGCCGATCCCGGCTGCGTCCAGCTCCCTGACAATCGCCCCGAGTTCGTCGACCCCCCGGTCGAGGCGGACCTCGACGGTCCCCTTCTCCGCCGGGAGACTCTTCCCGAACCTCTCGAGCACCGCCGCCGTGTCCTCCAGCCTTCCCGGATCGGACGGAGCCACCACGACGCTGGGCCTGCCGATCTCGCTCTTCAGCTCCGCCGGTGTCCCCTCGGCGACGATCCGGCCCGCATCGATGATTCCCACCCGATTCGCCAGGTGGTCGGCCTCCTCCAGGTACTGAGTGGTGAGGAAGACCGTCACCCCCTCCTCGCCCGAGAGTCGTTCGACCTCCTCCCACAGGGCAGATCTGCTCTGGGGATCGAGGCCGGTGGTCGGCTCGTCGAGGAAGAGGACCCTCGGCCAGTGGACCAGGGCCAGGGCGAGGTCGAGCCGGCGCTTCATCCCGCCCGAGTAGCCACCGACCTTCCGGTCTGCCGCCTCTTCGAGGCCGACCCGCTCGATCAGCTCGTCTCCCCTCGACACCCGCTCGGCATGGGGCAGGCCCTGGAGGGCGGTCTGGAGGCGCATGTGCTCACGGGCCGTCAGGTGAGGGTCGAGCGCCGCTTCCTGCAGGGCGGCCCCGATCACGCCCCGGACCGCCGGGCCCTGGTCGACCACGTCGAAACCGCCGACTGTCGCCTTTCCCGACGTAGGCGGGAGCAGGGTGGTGAGGATGTGGACGGTCGTCGACTTGCCGGCTCCGTTCGGACCGAGGAAACCGTAGATCTCGCCCGGTTCGACGGCCAGGGAGATCCCGTCGACCGCGCGGGGACCGTTCCGGAACTCCCGGACCAGGTCTTCCGCGGTTATGCCTTCGTCGGCTGCACTCATTCTGTCCTCCGTCCACTGCCCGCCCCTTGCCGCCCGGGCGGGCTCCCCCCCAAAACGGCTAGTGCGGACGAGACGCCGAATCCGGTCCGGAAAAGCCTTCCGGACGACCAGGAGGGGCCTCCGATTATGCCAAGGGCCGTAATTCGGGCCGGAATCATCGGTATTTGGCAGACTTGGGGCATGAGCGAGACCGGGGTCGCCCCTGCAGACCTGTTCGAGAAGGTCTTCAACCATGAAAGGCGCGAGCAGCTCGAGGCGGCCGATGCGGCCGACCTCAACCCCTACTTCAGGCTGCTGACCTCCCAGGCCGGGCCGGTGGTCGAGATGGAAGGGCGCGAGACGATCATGCTCGGGTCGAACAACTACCTCGGCCTGACCGGGGACCCACGGGTCAAGGAGGCTGCGGCGCGGGCGCTCGAGCAGTACGGGACCGGGGTGACCGGATCCCGCCTGCTCAACGGCACCACCCCACTCCACGTCGAGCTGGAGAGGGAGCTGGCCGACTGGATGGGGAGCGAGGCCACGGTCGTCTTCTCGACTGGCTACCAGTCCAACGTCGGCTGCCTCCAGGCGATCCTCGGACCGGGAGACACGGTGATCTGCGACTCGGGTGACCATGCCTCCCTGCTCGACGGCTGCAAGCTCTCCGGGGCGAAACTGAGGCCGTTCCGCCACAACCAGATGGAAAAGCTCGAGAAGATGCTCCGCCGGGCCCAGGATGACGGCGGTGGGATCCTCGTCGTGGTCGATGGCGTCTACTCGATGGAAGGCGACGTCTGCGACCTCCCGCAGGTCGTCGAGCTCTCCAAGCGCTACGGCGCCCGGGTGATGGTCGACGAGGCCCACGGGGTCGGCGTCCTCGGGGCAAGGGGAGCCGGAGCGACCGAGATGTTCGGACTCGAGGACGAGGTCGACATCCGGATGGGGACCTTCTCGAAGAGCCTCGCGTCCTGCGGCGGGTTCATCGCCGCCGATGAAGAGGTGGTCCGTTACATGAAGATTTCGGCCCGCTCCTTCATCTTCAGTGCCTCGGGGGTCCCGGCTTCGGTCGGTGCTGCGCTCGAGGCGCTCCGGATCATCCTGGCGGAAGGCCCCCAGATGTTCGAGCGGTTGCTGGCCAACGCCGATTACCTGAGGGAAGGCCTCAAGTCGCTTGGCCTGAAGGTGGTCGAGCCGGGAATGCTCCCCGACGGAACGGTCGCCACCACACCGGTCGTCCCGGTGGTCGTCGGAGACGACTGGAAGGCAGTCCTGCTCTGGAAGGCGCTCTTCGACGCCGGTCTCTACACCAACGTAGCCCTCCACCCGGCCGTCCCGCCGGGCGGGGCGCTGCTCAGGACCTCCCTGATGGCAACCCACGAGCGCGAGCACCTCGACCGGGCGCTCGAAATCGTCGAGCGGGTCATCCCCGAGTTCGACGGACTGACCTCCGACTGAGCACGGCCGGACCGGTTCGTTCCTACTCGGTACGACCGCCACCGGTCGACCGGCGAGGGCCCCTTCGGGTCGTCCGAACGACGCGGGAAGAAGTTGGTGCTCTTAGCGCGAAACCTCCTCACGGACGCGTTGACGAGTTGTAGGTTGCGTTGTAGTTTCCACGCGTCGGCAAGCCCGGGAGGCGGCTCGGCCGGCAAGGGATACGACCGGGGTCGGACCGAGAGTTCGATCCGAGGTGGACCCAAACCCCGAACTTCGACCCTCAAGGGAGGACCTGACGTGACTTCACCAGCTGCCGCCACCGCCAAGACCGAGAACGACGAAAGCGCGGCAGCGCCTCCCCAGCACCTCCGAGCACTCGCCCGGGCAAATGAGGTCCGACTCGCCCGAGCTGCACTGAAGCGCTCGATCGCATCCCGCGAGACCAGCGTCGTCGAGGTGATCTCCGAGGTCCCCTGGGAGGCCGAAACGATGAACCTCTCCGAACTCCTCACCGCTCAGCCGCGCTGGGGAAGGACTCGAACCCGGAAACTGCTCGGGTCACTCGGGCTGAGCGAGAACAAGCGGATCGGGACCTTGACCGAGCGGCAGCGGTCGCTCCTGGTCGAGCGCCTCGGCGGCTGAGACCGCCAGCAGCCAACTCGTCCTCGGCTACCTGATCTTGTAGGCGAGCCCGCCGCTCGCCCGGACGAAGGCCTGGCGAAGCACGAGGAACAAAAGTACGAAGGCTCCCGCCGCCAGACCGACACTCACGGCAAAGGGCAGGCCGATCGCAAACCAGGTGATCAGGGCGACCGCCACCGCCCCTACGGCGGCCAGCAGCGTGGTGTGCGAGCGATAGCCGGCGAAATGCTCCCTGATCGAAAGCTCGAGCCCCCCCAGTGAGCCGAGCAGAAGCCCGCCCAGCAGGAGTGCCGGATCGCCGGAGATCAGGCCGATCACGATCAGCACCAGGCCCGCGAGGACCGAGAGTTGGGTGAGTGGAAAGTTTCCCCAGGGCGCAGGGGGGCGCTCGTCACCTGGCTTCCCGTCCTTGCTTGCGGACGAGCGCTCAGGGGCAGCCTGAGGCGCCCCCTTAGCCTTGCGCTTCTTTCGCCTGGCCATCCAGGAACGAGCGTACCTGCGCGCTTAGACGCCGGTAGTCCGTCTCACCGGCTTCGGCCCTGACGATGGTCCCACCGGGAGCGACGAAGAGGAAGGTCGGACAGCCCCCTACCCGGAAGAGGTTTGCCACCGCCCCGTCCCGGTCGTGGCCTACCGGTACCTCCCAGCCGCGCTCCATGACGATCTCGTCGACCCGGTCCCGGTCATCGAGAACGTTGATCGAGAGCATCGCCACCCGGTCGCCGAACTTCCTCGCCACCCGATCGAAGTCGTCCTGCACCTCGACGCACTTTTCGGCTCCCCGGGTGAACCAGAACGAGATCACCAAAGGCCGATCGAAAAAGTCGCAGACCCGGATCGCACCCTCGACGCGGACCGAGCAGGCCTCCTCCCGATCGACGTTGGCGTCGCCTTCGAGACCGGAACGGACATCGGGGATCGCAAAGGGATCGACCTTCTCCCCGACCCGGTAGTCGCCCAGTCCGACCGTCTTCGACTCCTGCCCGGCGAGGATGTTGATCACAACGATCCCGACCACCGCAGCGGCCACCACCCCGACCAAGGCGACGATCGAGGTCCTGCCGACCCCATAGTCCTGTTTCTCGCGTCGCTTCCTCATCGTCTTTCCCCCGTCAGGACTAGGGCGGCCGGAAGGACGAAGACGACCCCGGCAACCGCGATGGCGAGGTCGAGGACGGCGACCAGGCCGAACTCCCTGACCACCGGGATGTCACTGGCTCCCAGCGCTGCGAAACCGGCCAGTGCCGTCACGGCCGAAGCCGCCACCGCCATCCCGGTACGACCGTAGGCCGCCCTCATCGCCTCGACCGAACGTGAACCGGAGGCGAGCTCCTCCCGGTATCGGGAAGAGAGGATCACCCCGAACTCGGTCGAGACCGCGACGACCATCACCGAGAGGACGGCCGAGAGTGGATTGAGCGGGAGGCCGATGGTCGCGAGGAGCAGGGCTGACCAGCCGACCGCGATCAAGACGGGGAGCATCACCGAGAGCATCCGGGAGAGGGACCTGCCGGTGACGAGCAGGACCGCTGCAACTGCCACCAGCGAGATGAGGAGGAGGACGTAGCGCTCGCCCGAGAGGCGGTCGAGCGACTCGGCCAGCACCACGGGGACCCCGGTTACCTCGGCAGTCGCTCCGTCGGGTGGCGGGCCCGCAGCCGAATCGGGGTCGAGAGCCCGTTCGATCGTCCCGATCGCCTCCTGCTGGCCCTCCACCGATGGGGATCGAAGGGCGAACGGGATCCGGGTCACCGTTCGCCGTCCCTCCCCGGCCAGTCCACCGGGCAGTATCGATTCGAGTTCCTCCGGGGGAAGCTCGGCCAGGCCGGCACGAACCCCGGCCGCGTTGAAGTCGGCCGCGGTGACCGGAACGAAGTCCGGTATCGACGGTCCGGGGCAGAGTTCGGCCCCGCGACAGCTCTCGACCGGTTGCCCGTTATCCCCGGGGCGCAGGTATCCGGCCTCGGTAAGGATCTCCGAGCGGACCGCTGCCAGCCACTCGACCACGGCCGGCTCGGTGACGTCCTCGGCCCGGACGACCAGGTCAACCTCCCCCGAGGTGCCGGTCGCCTCCTCCGCGGCCCGGTAATCGGCCATGACCTCGCTTCGGGACGGGAGGAGCTCCGAGATCGCAGTGGCAGATTTCGCCTGCGTACCGACTGCCCATCCACAGATGGCAACGAGCGAAGCGACCAGGAGGACCCGTCCCGGGAAGAGCAATCCGGTACCGACGATCGACCGGGCGATCCGCCTGGGCAGACCGGTCGGGATCCGGGACGACATCTTCCTCCCGGTGCCAGCCCCCTCG
>VEQW01000071.1 GCA_018883025.1 Solirubrobacterales bacterium
CCATGACCCTGGGCCGCTACCTGCTGTTCCCGCTGGGCCTCCTGGTCGGCCTGGCGATCCTCCCGGGTTCGGCAAGCGCGAAGGATGGAACGGTCACGGTAAGCGCGCCTGGCACCGACCCGAGCCAGGTGACGGTCCGGCTCGCGGCCCTCGGCTCCCCGGACATCAACAATCAGCCCTACGCCATCCCTTCGGGTCGGAAACAGGTCAGCGGCTACTCGATGCGCCGGGTGCTCGAGGAAGCCGAGGTGGAGGCCGGCGGCTGGCTCGACCTCGCAACGATCCCCTCGATCGAGGTCGACCTGCCGACGGCAGGGGTGATCAGGCTCTCGCGGGCGGAGGCCCTCGACCGGAACTACTTCTCCGACGGCCCACCGGTCTTCTACGAGAACAACGGGACCACGGTCTTCCTGATGCCGGGATCACCCGGTCGGGAGTACACCTTCAGCTTCGCTCCGGTGGGCATGAAGGTCGGGAGCGGCCTCGACTTCGCGGTCCGCATCTCGGCGACGCCCAGTCGGCCGAAGCGGGGCCAGTCGGTTGCCTTCACCGCGAAGGTGACCGGTGCTCCCGCCGGGGCGGGCCTCTCCTACCGATGGACGTTCAGTGACGGTACCTCCAGGACGACCTCATCCCCGACTGTCGAACACACCTTCGAGGGAACCGGCAGGCGATCGGTCGTCCTCGTCGTCTCGGGTGGTGGCGGGGAGGGCCAGGCGGCCCTCTCCCTCGATGTCTCGCCATCCGGGGGCGGGGATTCCGGTGGCAACGGAGGAACCCCGTCCGGGGGGCCGGCGCCAGCTGCACCGGGACCCTCTACGTACAGCACCGGTGGAGGCTCCGGTGGCGGCTACGGCTCCGGAGGCTCGACCGGCTCGGCCGATTCGGGAGCGGGCAGCCCCGTCGCCCCTTCCGGGCAGGGACCCCCCGACCGAACGAGGCAGCCCCGAAAAGCCGACACGTCTCGGGATGGTCTGAGGGAAGTCTCGGGCCTGCTGATCGACCCGGCGGCCAGCGCGGCCCAGAGCGCCGTCCCCGAGGCGATTCCGAAGGGGCCCGATGCGGGAGGGCCCGGTGGCCTGGGACTTTCGGGCGAGGCGGCGACCCTTTTCGGTGTGGGACTGTTGATCGCCCTCGGTGGACTGATCGAGGCCCGGGTCCTGGTCAGGCGACCCTAGGCCGGGGACTCAGCTCCGCTCTACTCTTGAGCCGCCGGTGATCCCCTCGGTGCCGTCCGGGAACCTGACCCAGGCCTTGTTGGTCCCGTCGTAGTCGGGCGCCCAGAGGACGAGGGTGGCTGCCCCCGCATCGGCCACCTCGCAGGACTCATCACCCTCTGGTTCCAGGCCCCTCCACACCCGGACGAACGGGTTTGCCTCGAGCTCTTCACCGATCGTGGTCGGCCCGGCGTGACCCGGGTGGACCCGTGTTGCCGGGTCGAGCTTCATCAGCACGTCCATCACCGAAGATCTCATCTCGTCGAACCCCGACTTGCCAGGGAGCATCGTTCCCCCGACCGTGCCGGCGAAGAGGGCGTCGCCGGAGAAGAGGTCGGTTCCGTCGACCAGGAAGGCGAGGTGCACGTCGCTGTGCCCCGGGGTGTGCAGGGCCTCGACATCGAACCCATCGAGCTCGACCTCGTCGCCGCCCTCGATCGGGGTTACATCGAAGTCGAGCATCGGGGCGGCCTGCGGGTGGGCCAGAACGGTCAGGCCGCGTTCGGCTGCCAGCGCGCCGGCGTCGAGCACGTGGTCCCAATGCTCATGGGTGAGGAGGAGGTAGGAGACCTCGATGCCCTCAGCGTCGGCCCGTTCGAGGAGTTCCCCCGTCCGACCGTTGGCGTCGATCAGGATGCCCTTGCCCCTCTCCCGGTCGACCACCAGGTAGGAGTTGGTCAGCCACTCGGGCTGTTCGTCGCGGATTACCTCCATCGGTCGGAAGTCAATCAGGGCCGGGCCCGCCCCCGGCAAGACCTCGCTACTTGATGAAGAGCATCTCCGAGTACTTCGGCAACGGCCAGAGGTCATCGCTGACGATCCGCTCGAGCCGGTCGGCGACCTCGCGGACGTCATGCATCTTCGCCAGCTGTTCGTCCCGGGCGTAGACGGCGAGGTCGAGCCCTTCGGCGTCGATTCCGTCGGGGTACATGTTGACCCCTTCGAGGGCGATCGTCTTTTCGACCAGCTGGTCGAACAGGTCCCGCGCCTCCTTCTCGAGCTGATCGGCATCTGCCTCGTCGAGCATCGCAAGGTGCCTCAGTACGGCCGGAATGATCTGGGTCCGGGCGATATCTGCGGCTGTCTCGGCCTCGATATTCGCCTCCATCGCGTACTGCTCGACCCAGACTTCGAAGCGGGCCTCGAGCTCCCGTCGGTCGAGCACGCCGTACTTTCCGAAGGTCTCGATCGTCTGTTCACTGACTACCTCCGGCAGGGCGTCGGGTGTCGTACGCAGGTTCTCCAGCCCCCGCTTCGCGGCCTCTTCCTGCCACTCCTCGGAGTAGCCGTCGCCGTCGAAGCAGATCTGACGGTTCTCCCTGTAGGACTCGCCGACCACGCTCTCGATCGCGGCGACCAGATCGTCGGTACCGATCGCCTCGACCTTGTCGGCGAGGTCGTCGATCGCCTCGGCGACGATCGTGTTCAGGACCGTGTTCGGGAAGGCGAGCGACATGCTCGATCCCAATGCCCGGAACTCGAACTTGTTGCCGGTGAAGGCGAACGGGGAGGTCCGGTTACGGTCCCCTCCGTGGAGCGGCAGGTCAGGGAGCACCTCGGCCCCCAGGTCGAGCAGTTCGCCCGGAGTCTCCCTCTCGCCCTCGCCCGCGGCGATCGCGTCGAAGAGCTTCTCGAGCTCGGCACCGAGGAAGATCGAGATGATCGCCGGCGGTGCCTCGTTTGCCCCGAGCCGGTGGTCCTGTCCGATGTTCGCCACCGAGGCACGGAGGAGGCCCTGATGGCGGTTCACCGCCTGGATCACCGCCGCGCAGAAGAAGAGGAAGCTCAGGTTCTGGGCGGGGGTGTCGCCTGGATCCAGGAGGTTCTTGCCGGTGTCGGTGCCCATCGACCAGTTGTTGTGCTTGCCGGAACCGTTCACCCCGGCAAAGGGCTTCTCGTGGAGCAGGCAGACCAGTCCGTACCGTCGGGCGACGTTCTGGAGCACCTGCATCAGCAGCTGCTGGTGGTCTGAGCCGACGTTCGAGTTCTCGAACATCGGGGCGATCTCGTACTGGGCGGGGGCGACCTCGTTGTGCCGGGTCTTGATCGGGATGCCCAGTCGAGCCATCTCGTCCTCGGCCTCCATCATGAAGGCGAGGACCCGCTCCGGGATCGCCCCGAAGTAATGGTCGTCGAGCTCGTGACCCTTGGCCGGCTTGGTGCCAAAGAGGGTCCGGCCGGTGAGGATCAGGTCCGGTCGGTCGAAGTAGTACTGCTCGTCGATCAGGAAGTACTCCTGCTCGGGGCCGACCGTGGTCACGACCCGCTCGGTTTCGGTGTCCCCGAGAACCCTGAGGGCCCTGACGGCCGAGCGCGACAATGCATCCATCGAGCGCAGCAGGGGGATCTTCGCGTCGAGCGCCTCACCGGTCCAGGAGGCGAAGGCGGTCGGGATGCAGAGGAGCTTCCCGTTCGGGTTGTCGAGCAGGAAGGCCGGGCTGGTCGGGTCCCAGGCGGTGTACCCGCGGGCTTCGAAGGTCGCCCGGATCCCACCGGTCGGGAAGGAGGAGGCGTCGGGCTCTCCCTGGATCAGCTCGCTCCCGGAGAAGGCTGCGATCGCATGGCCCTCCGGCGTCGGGGTGAAGAAGGAGTCGTGCTTCTCGGCAGTCGATCCGGTCAGTGGCTGGAAGACGTGGGTGAAGTGGGTGGCCCCGTTCTCGAGAGCCCAGTCCTTCATCGCCTCGGCGACCGCATCGGCCAGTTCGACGTCGAGTGCCGCACCCTTCTCCAGCGTCGCGACCAGCCGGTCGAAGACGTCTGCCGGCAGCCGCTCCCGCTGGGCAGCGAGCGAGAAGACGTCGCTGCCGAAGACGATGTTCTCGTCCCGGGTCAGGTCGACCGGGATGACCGGACCGCCGTTCGGGTTCCACTGGGCTGCAGTGACGTTCTGCTGGCGGGTCCGGGTCATATCTGAGGCACCTCCGGGGCGGATTGGGATTTCTTCCGGCTACCGCTCCTGCCGGGAGCAAGGAACGGTTCAGGGAGTAAAGCGTGGATGCCGATTCGGCGCTTGTCCGGCAGGCTAACTTTTCCCCAGGGGCTATCTCCATCGGGACAGGGAGGGCCTGGCCAGTGGGGGAGCCAAATGTTTACGTTCACTCACAAACGCCCTACGGTTCGCTAAGGTCTTTGCCGGTGCCCGATCCCCTCGACACCTCCCACCGCGTACCTCTGCCCGGTCGCAGGCCGGCCATCCCGACGGCCCTTCCCGTCGTTTCGGTCGCCCTGGCTCTCTGCCTGGGCCTCTTGACCGCCAATGCCTCCGCGGCCGACAAGACCGGAGGCCTCGGTGTCGCCGGCGAACCCCAGGTCGATGACGCGGTCTGTATGACCAAGTGCGTCGATGCCCGCAAGGCGACCCCGGGCTCCAAGGTCAGGGTCGAGGGCGACTACCTCGAATCGGTGAGCCGAGTCGTCTTTGCAGGGGCCACTGGGCCGATCCCGGCCGGTTATGCAAGGCGGGGCTACGGTGCGGTCACGGCGACGGTGCCGCAGGGCGCGGTGAGCGGCCGGGTTTTGGTCGTCGCGGCCGACGGGACTCGGTCCAACCGGACCCCTCGCGAGCTCGAGGTCCTTCCCCCGAGCATGATTCCCGAGGAGGTCTTCCCGATTCGCGGCCGCTACTACCCGTTCACCCCGAACTTCGGTGAGGACAGGGGGACCCACATGCACCAGGGGCAGGACATCGGGGCCCCCTGCGGCACCTCGCTCGTCTCCGTGAGGAAAGCCGTAGTCGAAGTTCGCGACACGCAGGCGGGCGGGGCGGGCAATTACGTCGTGCTGAGGAACCTCGGAACCAACACCCGATTCGTCTACATGCATCTCCAGGAACCCTCCCCACGCAGCGAAGGTGATCGGGTCGGGGCCGGCCAGGTGGTTGGACGGGTCGGCAACACCGGAAGGTCATTCGGCTGCCACCTCCACTTCGAGTACTGGGTCGGTCAGTGGTGGACCGGGGGCAAGCCGATCGACCCGTTCCCGTACCTCCGTTCGCTCCTTCGCAAGTAGACCGTCGGCTGACCGATTGGTGGTCGGGACGACCCCGGTTCGGGAGTCTTCTGGGGCCCGTCGGGTGGCCCCTTCCCGGGGGATCCCTCAGGTAGCATCGTTCGAGAGGAAGGAGGCTCCTCCGGTGGGGAGAAACACCGGATAGCGAAGGTTGACCCCAGCCAGTCCAGCAGAGTCCGGCGGAGCAACGGTCCGAAGCCGGAGTTCCACCTTGCTCAGGTTTTCGATCCTGGGCGTTTTCGTATGCGCGGTCGTTCTGCTGGCCGTCCTTATATTCAGCGGTAGCTCCGGTTACCGGTACAAGCTCCACTTCGAGAACGTGAGCCTGATCGTCCCGGGCAACCTGATCATGGTTGGGGGGCACCCGGTCGGGTCGGTCACCGACATCGGCCTGACCGAGGACAGCATGGCCGAGATGGAGGTCGAGCTCGACGAGCCGCTGCACGAGGGCAGTTCCTTCATCGTCCGCAAGCGCTCCCTCTCGAGCGTCCACAACCATTACCTCTCGCTGATGCCCGGGCCCGACAACGCCCCGGAGATCCCGGAGGGCACCGTCCTCGGCGAGGAGAACACGACTTCGGCGGTCGAGATCGACCAGTTCTTCGACATCTTCGATCGCCGGACCCGGGACGGACTGTCGGGAGTCTTCCGGGGGATCGCCCAGATCTACGCCGGGGACGCGGCTGAGGGCGCGAACCAGACCTTCAAGTATTCGGGTGCCTCGTTCAGCAGCACCCAGAGGCTGATGGCCGAGCTCTCCGACCAGGACTCGAAGCTCGACGTGTTCGTACGGAACGTCGGGGGACTGATGACCACCCTGGCCAGCGTCGCCCCGGAGATCACCGATCTGGTCGGAAACGCGGATATCGCCCTGAACGCAATCGGCCGCCAGAACGAGTCCCTCTCGCTGGCGCTCCAGGAGCTCCCCCCGACCCTGAGGCAGGGCAGCACGACCCTGGTCAACCTCCGCCAGTCGCTCGATGACATCGAGCCGTTGTTCAAGGCGAATGCCCGGGCGGCCGACGCCGGCCTGGCCGGATTCCTGAAGAACCAGCTCCGGCCCGTCCTCAAGCGGGCCCGGCCGGTCTTCTCCAACCTGGCTACCGCCGCCGGGCGCAGCGGCAAGAACAACGACACCTCAGACCTGCTCAGCTCGCTGATCCCGCTGCAGAGCAAGGCCGGGCCGGGGATCGATGCGGCGATCGGTGCCCTCGACGCCTCCCAGGAAGAGGTCGCCGAGACCAGGGCCTGGTCACCAGACATCTATGCCGCCCTGGCGAAGCTCGGGGCGGCCTCCGCCAACTACGACGTCAACGGCCACTACACGCGGGTGAGGCCGACCGCGATGGGCCTCTACCAGCTGAACGGCACCACGATCGAGCCCTCGACGCCTCCGACCGTCTACAGCGGCCTCGATTTCATCAGTGGAATCCAGCGCTGTCCCGGAGGCTCGACCCAGCCGATAGCGGGCTCGAACCCGTTCCTCGATGACGGCAACCTGGTCGGCAAGTGCGACCCCACGCAGGTGCCATGAGAAGGCTGCTCGTCATCTCGGGGATCATCCTCGCCGCCGTCCTGGCCCTACTGGTGATCCGGAACCTCTCGGGCGACTCGAACCCCTACCTGGTCCGCGCGGTCTTCGACAACGGCGCCTTCGTGGTGCCGGACGTCGACGTTCGGGTCGCGGGCGCAAACGTCGGCTCGGTCGATTCGATCGACGTTTCGATGCCAGACGAGGTGGTGACCGATGATCCCGAGGACCCGACCAGTCCGGGCAAGGCGATCGTCGTCATGAAGATCGATGACCCCGACTTCCAGGACTTCCGCGACGACGCCTCCTGCATCATCCGTCCGCAGTCACTGATCGGCGAGAAGTTCATCGACTGCCAGGTGACCGAGCCGAGGCCGCCGGGCACCGAGCCGCCCCCGGCCCTCGCGGTCATCCCCGACGACCAGCCGGGCGCCGGCCAGAGGCTGCTTCCCCTGGAGAACAACGGCCGTTCGGTCGACCAGGACCTGATCAACAACATCTACCGCCTGCCCTACCAGCAGCGTTTCAGGATCATCCTCAACGAGCTCGGCGTCGGCCTCGCGACCCGGGGTCCTGAGCTTCGGGAGACGATTACCCGGGCCAACCCGACCCTGCTCGAGGTGAACAAGGTCCTCGCAATCCTCGCCTCGCAGAATCGTCGACTTGCCGAGCTCGCAAGGAACGGCGACAACAACCTGACCCGCCTGGCGGCCCGACGCCAGCAGTTGGTCGGCTTCTTCAAGTCGGCCGGCTACACGGCCGGTGCTACGGCCGAGCGGAGCGATGACATGCGGCAGAACCTGAGGCTCCTGCCTCAGACCCTGCGCGAGCTGCGGGCGACCTTCGCGGCACTCGAGACGTTCACCGGTGAGG
>VEQW01000143.1 GCA_018883025.1 Solirubrobacterales bacterium
GAACCAGACGATGCCGCCGCCTAAACTTGCGCCGGCTGCGGTGGCGTCGGCCATTGTTAAAGCACTTCGAGATGGCGTGGAAGATGTCTACCCGGGGGAGGTCGCGCAGGAATGGCTTGAACGCTGGCGTGAAAACCCCAAGGTGCTCGAGCGTGAACTGGCGCTTGGCGGAAAGCACCTCTACTTTGTCGAGCCTGATTCCGGTGGTGAAAAGGTTTTCTTCAACGGGACGATTTTGATCCGGGAGAGTCGGATTGAATTCATCCATTTGCATCATCTGCCAGAAGCCGACTAAGAGCATTTCTTCCTCTGGCTAGGCCCGCGAGCTGACTCATTCTCCCCCTGAGTTCAGTCTGACGCCTCCAACACCCCCAACAACTCCACCACCCGACACACCAGCAGCCTCTCATCGTCCACCTCCACCCAGGTGCCAGCCGAGGCGGGGAAGACGACGTGGTCGCCGGGCTTGACCGGCATCTCGACCCCGGCCGCCTTCCACCAGTCCACCCCTTCCCCTACATCCAGGACGATCCCCTGCTGGGGAGGGGTCTCGGAGGTGCCGGGAGGGACGACCAGGCCGGACTTCCTCATCCGGTCGGGTTCCAGCTCCTTGATCACGACCTGGTCGAAGAGCGGTCTTAGGTGGTGGCGGGACATTCGGGAAAGGGTAGAGGGAGAGGGGCAAGGCGCGATTTGGCAGGGGATGGCCCGTCTAGCGTGTCCCCCGTGAACGGGCGAGGGAAGGCGGAGCGGTGCTGAGGCTTAGGGTCTCGGCCCCTGAGGGCCAGGAGGAGAAGATGGTCTCCGCCCTGGGGGAGATAAAGGGGGTCCACCGGGTTACCGACGATGTCGACCTCCTGAACGGCGAGAAGGTGCTGACCGCCGACCTGGCTCCCTTCGCCGCTGACGCGGTGATGGAGCGGCTGAATGGGCTGGGCATCCAGCCCGACCACTACGTGATCGTCCGGGAGGAGCTGGTCGCACCGAGGATGGGGCCGGGGAGTGCGGTCGAGCCCGAAGACGGCTTTGCCTGGATCGAGGTGGTCGGGGAGGCGAGGGCGAACGCGAGGCCGGTCGCCCGTTACGTGGCGCTGATGGCGATTGCCGGGCTTATCGCGGGCCTGGGCGTTGTCACCAACAACACGATCCTGATCGTCGGGGCGATGGCGGTCAGCCCGGACCTGTTGCCGATCTGTGCGACGTGCGTGGGCTTCGTCGGGCGGAGGCTGGGGCTTGCCTGGCGCTCCTTCGGCACGCTCCTCTTCGGGATGGGGATAGTGATGCTGGTCGCTGCCCTGATCGGGCTGGGGGTCGAGCTGGTCATCTCCCCGGAGAACCCGGGCAAGGACTACCTGGGTGGCCTCGGCACCCTGGCCAGGGTCGATTACTCGACCGTGCTGATCGCCCTGGGGGCCGGGGTGGCGGCGATCCTCTCCTTCGAGACCCGGGCCGCCAACGCGGTTGGGGTTGCGATCTCGGTCACCACCGTTCCGGCCTCGGCCTACTTCGGGGTGGGGATCGGGGTTGGGGAGATCGGCGAGGCGATCGGCGCCCTGGTCGTCCTCGGTGTGAACGTGACCTTGATGATCCTGACCGGCACGATCACCCTGTTCCTCCAGCGCCGCTTTGCCCCGCACAGGCGCGGGGCCCGGCTTACCTAGAGTTGGTCGGGGTCCCCAGGGAGCCTTCGGGAGCGGGGTCAGGGGCCGACAGCCAGCCCATCCCGGCCCCGATAATGGCCCCTCTTGGAGATCTTCAGGGACAGGCG
>VEQW01000144.1 GCA_018883025.1 Solirubrobacterales bacterium
TCACAGCTGTGGAAAGGGTCCCTCTTTCGGGAATTCCCGAAGCCACTCGATGGTCGCGACCAGGCGCCGCTTCGACGCCAACCTCCAGCGGGTGAGGATCATCGAGAACGGTGTTCGCAAGCGGGTCAACGTCTGCACCCGGTGCCTCAAGGCGAACAAGGTCGCCAAGGCACGCTGAGCCTCCGGTTCCGCGCCGCTACGCCTGCCTCTCTCCTAGACTCGCACCAATGGGTGACCCCAGCATCGAGCGCTTCAAGCGCGTCGTGGCGTCTGCCTATGGCACGCTCGATGCGCGAAGGCAGGAGGTCAACGACCTCAATGTCTTCCCCGTAGCCGACGGCGATACCGGCGACAACATGGCTATGACCATGAGGGCCCTGGCCGAGGAGCTGGAGAACCTCGACGACGGACGCTCGCTCGACGAGATCGGTCGGGCCGAACTCGTCTCGGCGCTGGCCCGGGCGGCCCTTCTCGGCGCCCGAGGGAATTCCGGAGTGATCCTCAGCCAGATCATCCGCGGTGCTGCGGAAGAGCTCGCCTCCCGCCCGGGCGAGCCGGTCGATCCCACCCTCGTCGCATCGGCATTCGCCCAGGCCGCCGATGCGGCCTACGAGTCGGTGCGGGACCCGGTCGAGGGAACGATGCTGACTGTCTTTCGCGAGATCGCCCACTCCGTTTCCCGACAGCTCGCCCACATAGACCCCTCGAACCAGCGCCTCGAGCCCGGGGTCGCCCCCGGTGCCCAGGATGCAGTCCTCGCGGCGGTGCTCGAACAGGCGATCGCGGATGGCGAGAAGGCAGTCGAGCGGACCCCGCAGCAGCTGGACGTGCTCGCCGAGGCCGGGGTGGTGGACGCCGGCGGGTACGGCCTGGTCCTGATCCTGACCGGGGTGCTCGCAGCCCTGCGTGGCGAGGAGCCGGAGCTGCCGGAACCGGGTCGCTTCGGTGTGGCCGCTGCCTCGAGGCCACACCACTCCGACTCGAAGTACCGCTACTGCACCAACTTCATCGTCACCGGGAGCGGCCTTTCCGGGCGGGAGTTCATCCCGGGCCTGGAGGAACTTGGGGACTCCGTCCTGGTGGTGGGGGACGCCTCCACCCTGAAGGTCCACGTCCACACCGATGACCCCGAGTCGGCGATGGAGGTATTCGCCGATGCGGGCTCGGTCGGCAAGCTCGACGTGGCGGACATGCATCGCCAGGTGGCAGAGCGAAACGCCCGGCTCGGTCCCTCCGCCACGGGGCTCGTCTCGGTCGCCTCGGGAGCGGGGTTAGAGGAGCTGATGGCCGGGATGGGTGCCCTCGTGGTCCAGGGCGGGGAGACGATGAACCCCTCGACCTCCGAGATCATCTCGGGCATCCGGGAAACCGGTGCAGCTTCGGTCATCGTCCTGCCCAACTCCTCGAATGTGGTCCTCGCTGCGGAGCGTGCCTGCGAGATGTGCGACGTCGAGGCGGTCGTGATCCCTACCGGCTGCCAGCAGGAGGGCCTGCTCGGTCTGGTCGGGTACGAGCCGGATGCCGACCTCGAGACGAACCGTGGAAAGATCGAAGAGGCAGTCGGGGAGCTGATCGTCGGGGGGGTCGCCCAGGCTGCCCGGGACGATGCGTCCGGCCGCTTCCGCCAGGGCGATGCGGTCGGGATGATCGGTGATGAGGTCGTCGCCTGGGGCGGTACCGGCTCGACCCTCGCGGCAATGATCGAGCGGGTCGGGGA
>VEQW01000145.1 GCA_018883025.1 Solirubrobacterales bacterium
CGTCTGCACCCTCCACCAGGGGATGGGTGGCAAGGTCATAGTCCGGTAGTTCGCTAGGCCGCTTCGGCGGCCAGCTCTTCCAAGCGTCCCGCCTCGATCTCGACCCCCTCGGCCATCTCGTCGAGGTCCTTGACCAGGTTCGGGTCCGCACAGAACCCGAACCCCAGCCGGTCCCCGGAGGAGATAACGGCGATCCTGAGGGCGTGGCCCTCGCCGATCTCGGCGATCGTGAACAGGTTTTCGACCGGTGCTCCGAGCACGCTCACCTGGTCCCGCGGTCCCTTGACGTTGGAGATCGAAACGGCGAACGCCCTCGGGCTCGCTTCTACCTTCTCGATCAGGTGACGGAGCCTTCCCGACACCTGACCGACCGCCCGGGTGATCTGGTCGAGGTTCTCGGCGTCGTGGCCTGCCTTTCGCTCCCAGGTCTCGGCCCGGATCTCCTTGAGCCGCTCGACCGGGTCCGGCTGGTCCAGGTGTAGCGGGACCGAGAAGAATGAGTCGCGATTCGCCGCCTTGTCGCCCTCGCGGTGGAGGCTGACCGGCACCTGGGCCCGCAGGTCCCCGATCACGTCGGTGTGCTCGACCTCCATCCAGTGCCTGAGCGACCCGGCAACGACCGAGAGGACGGCATCGTTCAGGGTCGCATCGGCCAGCTCTTTGGCCGAGTCGTGGAGGCTCGACAGCGAGACCGAGGCAAAGGCGATCGCCCGCTCATGTCCGAGCTCCCCCTCGAAGGGTGAGGGACCGTGCGAGCGGCCGAACTCGCGCTCGAACAGTCCGATCAGGTTGGATCGCCTCTCCTTCTCGCTCTCCTCGGTGTGGACTGCAGGCTTGGAGGAGCCCTTCTTGGGCGTCGGCCGACCCTCGCCACTCTCGTCCGCCGGATCCCAGAGCACTTCCTTGGCGAACCGCATCGCGGTCGATCCGTCGGCCAGGGCGTGGTGGATCCTCCATATCAATGCCCTGCCGCCCCCTTCGAGCCGGGCGAACTCGATCTTCCAGAGGGGCTTTTCCCGGTCGAGTCGCTCGCTGAACAGCTCGGCCGTCAGCCGGTCCAACTCCTCCTCGGATACTTCCCTGCCCCCGGCAGCCTCGACCAGGTGGTCTTCGAGGGAGAACGACTCGTCTTTCTCCCAGAAGTACTCGCCGTCCTCCTCGACCAGCTTCCTGCGGAGCTCCGGCACCCCTTCGATCCGCTCCGAGACGATCTTCAGGAACTCGTCGAACTCGACCTCCCCCTCACCGATCAGGACCACCTTGCAGGTGTGCCCGGCGATCGTCGGCCCCTCCAGGTGGAGGATCGCCACGTCTTCGTCGCTCAGTTGGACTCGCTCGGACAACTTGGGATGAAGGGTAGAGCCGAACCTAGGAAGAGCGCTTGAAGCCCCGGAGCCTCAGCGAGTTGGTGACAACGAAGATCGAGGAGAGCGCCATCGCCGCCCCGGCCAGCATCGGGTTGAGCCGCCCGGTCATCGCCACCGGGATCAGGATCGTGTTGTAGGCAAAGGCGAAGAAGAGGTTCTGCTTGATCGTCCTCAAGGTTGCCCTGGACAGCCGGATCGCATCCACCGCGCCCCGCGGATCGCCCGAGACGAGGGTCAGGTCCCCGGCCTCGATCGCTACGTCCGAGCCGGTGCCGATCGCGATCCCCAGGTCCGCCTGGGCGAGCGAGGGGGAGTCGTTCACCCCGTCGCCGACCATCGCAACCACCC
>VEQW01000146.1 GCA_018883025.1 Solirubrobacterales bacterium
GAGGCAGAGATTGCCGGAGTCCAGACCTACGCCCTTAGATACAGGACGATGTCGAGCTCGGGTGTGCTCGGGGCGGTCCAGCAGCTCGACTTCGTTTCGGTTCCGACCACCGAGGGACGGATTTCGATCGGCGGACTTTCCGCCTCCTCCGGCGGGGGCATCGCCAATCTGGCCTGGACCCTGGTCGACCGAAGGGGACCCGCTTCCTCCAACTGCGACGCCCCCTTCCTGTTCGATCCGACGACTGGCCCCTGCACCCTGACCGAGAAGGTCCGCTTCGCCCGCTTTGGAGCCGATGGGTCCCTGTCCACGGGACCGGGTGACCTGCTCTCGAGGAGCTTCACGGCCGAGAACACCAACTGCCCGATCGAAAACGGTGCGGCAACGGCCAACCTCCTTACCTCTTCCGATGGCACTGCTACCGCCCTGATCCGCGACTACTGTCGCCCGCAGGGGGGAGAGGGCACTCCGGTGCTTCTCTTCGGCCGGGTCCCTGCCGGCGGAGGGGTCGCTCCGGCCAAACTCCTCGACCTCTACCTACCCGAATACATCATCCAGTTCATCTTCGCTCTCCCGTTCGACCTCGTCCTGGCGAGCGTCTCCTCGGAGGGCACCCTCACCTTCAACCTGAATGGAGCGGTGTTCCGCGTCTCGAAGAAGGGGGTGCTCACCGGTCCTATCCTCGAGGCGGAGGAGGTCGGCGAAGACTGGGTGGAAAGCATGGGGCCGCTGATCTCCCTCCCGGGTGATCGCTCGATCGCCCTGATCGAGGCAAAGAAGATCGACGGCGAAAACCTGACCCGTGCGATCTTCAGCCGGATGATCGAGGCCGACGGCTCCCTCGGAAAGCCGAAGCAGCTCTACTCGAAGACCTGGAGCAGCTCGACCCCGGGTTACCCGAGGCAGACTTTCCTCGATGTCGCGGCCGCAGCGGGACTCGGTAAGGACACCGGTACGGTCGTGATCAACCAACTCGAACTCGACCGCCAGAGCAACACCTCGGCCTCCCAGACCGACACCGTGTTTGCCCTGACACTGAACGGGAAGGGGGCTCGAACCGGATCACCCACCGTCCTCGAGTCGCTCTCGACCACCTACTCGCCGGCAACCGACAGCTTCCTCCAGTTCGATTTCGGCTCGGTCGAGGTGGCCCCTGACGGCACGGCCTCGGTCGTAATGGAGAGGGCCTTGCGGAACTACGTCGCGGCAACCGGAGTCGGCTCGGCCTCCTACAGGCTGCTCAGCAGCAAGCTGGTCCGGAACCCGAACACCTGCGGGGTAACCCCCAGCCTCTGCAAGGCGAACGTGAAGGTGAAGGGGTTGAAGGTCTCCGGACGGGGCGCCAGCACCAAGCTGACCATCACCCTGAAGAACTCGGGCAACAAGGACGCCTCCAAGGTGAAGGCGAAGCTCTCCGCCACCGGCGGCGCCAAGGCGCCGAAGACGGTCACCTTCTCCAAGGTGCTCGAGGGCAAGACCGCCAAGAAGACGGTCAAGGTCCGAGGCTCGGGATCGATCAAGGTGAAGGTCGGGAAGTCCTCGAAGACGATCCGGTTCTAGCCGGTATTACCCCCCCCCGACCGGCTTGCCGATGATCCCCTCGAAGAGCCGCCGGAAGTAGAACTCGAGTTCATCCGGCCCCAGCCCTTCCCGGTAGGCATAGCGGTTCAGGTTGAGTCCGTCGATCACCGACCAGATCGCGAGCGTTACGCCG
>VEQW01000147.1 GCA_018883025.1 Solirubrobacterales bacterium
GCATGTGAGTGGAAGGCGAGCGACCTCAGCACGATCCAGGGGCCGATCAGCCCGGCGACCACCGAGAGGAGCACGATCTCCAGGGTGGCCCGTTGGACGTAGGGAAGGGTGAAGGGCTCGATCAGCAGTTCGGTCAGCGGGTCCTCCTCGGGCCGACCGCGGGAGCCGGCTCAAGCGGGCTAAACATAATGAGACTCAGTATCAATAATACATGCCAAGCTAATCACCCCCCGCCGATTCGGGCAGGGGACAGGGACGGACGGTGTGGTGATCAGGGCCGCGCCGACCGGGTCAAGCCTGCAGGCCGGTTACGCACTGAATGCACATCAGCTGTACCGGTCCCACGCCTTGAGCTGGGAGGTCGGGTCGAGGAAGGTTCCACCCTGGTACCAGCCCGGGGCCGACCAATGCTCGAAGTGGAGGTGGCAGGCCGTGCTCCGGCCGGTCGTGCCGACCGTCCCGATCCTCTGCCCAGTCCTTACGAAGGAGCCCTTCTTGAGGGGTGAGGGTTCGCTGAGGTGCATGTACACGTGGCTCTGACCACCCGTTCCGGCCAGGTTGATAACGACGTAGTTCCCGGCTCCGCTTGCCTGGTAGTCGTTCCAGTAGACCCGTCCACCCCGGGCTGCGAACAACGGTCTCCCGCAGTCGGCCAGCACATCGACCCCCTGGTGGCCCCGCCCCGCCCCGATCCCGTCGCCGTAGGTGTGGGGGGCAGGAAGGGGAAAGACGAAGCCCAGGAGCTGGAAAGAGAGCCCCGCCGCGGGCTCATCCCGATCGCCCCGACCGCCAAGCGGCTCGCCGCTGGTGGTGGAAATACGGAACGAGTACTGACCCGGGGGCGCTGCCCTTCCGGAAGAGGATCGCCCGTTCCACTGGAACTGGACGCTCTGGTTCGGCAACACGCCCGTCATGAATTCCGAGGCGACCACGGTCGAGGATGCGGTGACCAGGTCGATCCGAAGGTCGGTCGGGCCGGCGACCCCTCCGAGGACGAAGTCGAGGGTCGGCTTCTTGACCCCGAACAGGTAGGCCCTCTCCGGGCTGGCTTTGACGTCGAGGAGTCGAGCCGACCCGGTATCGGCGGAGGGCTTGGGACCAATTCCGAGGCGCTCGGGCGAATGGTCAGAGACTGCGCCACCCGTTGCGATCACCCTCACCGTGCCGGGCTTCGTACCGGCCGGGACCGTTGCCGTCACTGACGTCTCGGTCACTGAGTCAGGGGCAATCCGGGAACGGCCGTCGGTGGCCTTGAAGGAGATCGATCGGACCTGGCCCATCTCGCTTCCGGAGACCTGGACCTTCGAGCCGACCGAGGCCGTCCTCAGGGCGAGGCAGTCGGTCAGACAGATGACGTCTGAGATACGCGGGGGGTTGGGCACGGGCAGCCCACCGCCCGGTCCGTCGAGTGCCACCGCAGGAGTGGCGAGGCCGAGCAAGACGGCGAGCCAGCCGATCAGGGCGGCTGCCTTCCTAGCGTGCGGTTTGATCGGTCGCGGGTTCATCGCTTCCATATGCCTCTCGAGCCGGTTGGCCGGCGGGATTCAGGAGGGGATCCCGGCTTCTGTGCCCTTCGATCGGCGTACCGTTATTCCTGCGGCTCCACGGGGCAGGCCCGTCGAAGGCACTGGCCGACTCGGCTTCGAAGCTTCGGAGTATAGGAGGGACCACCGTTGCCAGTCCGACCGCGATGGCGCTGTC
>VEQW01000148.1 GCA_018883025.1 Solirubrobacterales bacterium
TTCCCGAGGCCTGGCTCTGGTCCCGCGATGTGATCGGGGGTGGCCGGTGCCCGGTCGTCGACACCTGGTGGCAGACCGAGACCGGCGGGATCATGATCAGCCCGCTGCCGGCGATCACCGTGACCAAACCGGGCTCGGCAACCGTTCCCCTTCCCGGCATCTCGGCGGCGATCCTCGACGAGGAAGGTCGAAAGGTCGGAGCCGGCAAGGGCGGGAACCTGGTGATCGACAGGCCGTGGCCCGGCATGGCCCGCTCGCTCTACCGGGAACCCGAACGATTCGTCGAGACCTACTGGACCCGTTTCGGCAGGGAGACCTACCAGGTCGGTGACGCAGCATTCCGGGACGAGGACGGCTACTACTGGATCGTCGGACGGCTGGACGACGTGATCAACGTCTCGGGGCACCGCCTCTCGACCATGGAGGTGGAAGCGGCGATCGATTCCCACCCCTCGGTAGCCGAGGCTGCCGTGATCGGGATCGACGACGAGCACACCGGCCAGGCTCTGGTCGCCTTCGTCATCCCGAAGGACGGCTCGGAGTCCGGTGACGAACTCACCGCCGGGATCGATGAGCACGTGGCCGACCGCATCGGCAAGCTGGCCCGTCCCTCGGCGATCTACTACGCCGAGGACCTGCCAAAGACCCGGTCGGGCAAGATCATGCGCCGACTCCTGCGGGACCTCGCCTCGGGACACGAGCTGGGCGACACCACGACACTGCGCGACCCCGAGATCGTCGAAGACCTAAAAGAGCAGGTGGAGCGGTCGCGGTAGAGGGGTCCGGGTCGTCGTCAGCCGACGCCCCCGGGCAGGGCCGGCCCGCCCTGCGCCGGGCGATCACCCGGCGGATGCTGCTCTTCTTCGTGATCGGTGACGTCCTCGGGGCCGGTATCTACGCCCTCGTCGGCGAGGTCGCCGGCAAGACCGGCGGGGCCGTCTGGGCACCGTTCCTGCTCGCCCTAGTCCTCGCCATGTTCACCGCCTTCTCCTACGCCGAGCTGGTCACCCGATTCCCCGGTGCAGCCGGCGCCGCGCTTTATACGAACCGGGCCTTCCGCACCCCGTTCTTCACCTTCCTTGTCGCCTTCGCAGTCCTGGCATCGGGTCTCTCCTCCGCTGCCACGATCGCCAGGGCCTTCGGCGGCCAGTACCTGTCGAGCTTCGTCGAGCTACCGGTGATCGGGGTCGGCCTGGTCTTCCTCCTGCTGATCTCGCTGATCAACCTGCGGGGGATCACCGAGAGCATGAGGTTCAACTTCGGACTGACCCTGATCGAGCTGGGCGGTCTCTTCCTGGTGATCACGATCGGGGTGGCTGCCCTCGCGAACGGGCTGGGCGAGCCGGCACGGGCAGTCGAGTTCAGCCCGGACACCCCGGTCTTCCTGGCGATCCTGGGCGGGGCCGGAATCGCCTTCTTCGCCCTGCTCGGGTTCGAGGATTCGGTCAACCTCGCCGAAGAGACGAAACGGCCACGGATCGACTACCCGTGGGCGCTGTTCGGTGGCCTGCTGGTCGCCGGCGGGATCTACGTGGCGGTGACCCTGATCGCCTCGATGGTTGTGCCGACGGCGACGCTTGCCGGATCGAGCGCCCCCCTGCTCGAGGTCACCTCGGTCGGCCCCCTTGCGGTCCCCGACCGGGTCTTCTCGGCGATCGCCCTGTTCGCACT
>VEQW01000007.1 GCA_018883025.1 Solirubrobacterales bacterium
CCCCAACACCGACCCCAACCCCAACACCGACACCAACCCCAACACCGACACCCACGCCAACTCCGGCACCGGGTACGGCGGTCCTGACGGCCACGGTCCTCAAGGACTCGACCTGGGAGACCGGTTTCTGCCGGAGCTTCAAGATCGCCAACTCCGGTACGGCAAGCTCGCGGAGCTGGAGGCTCGCCTTCTCGCTCCCGACGGACGTCGTGGTTACCGAGAGCTGGAGCGGCTCGATGACCCGGTCGAGCAACACGGTCACCGTCCTCGCACCCTCCTGGGGTGGGGTGATCGACCCGGGCAAGAGTGCCACCGTGTTCGGGTTCTGCGCAAGGGGAAGGGGTGAGCCATCTTCGGTGAGCGTCACGGAGATTGCGGCCACCACTTCCACCAGGAAGGGCGACGCGTGGAAGAAGCGTCAGCAGGCGCTGGCCAAGGCCGAGAAGGCGAGGGAGATCCGACAGGCGAGGAAGGCGTTCGGAGCGCGCTAGGCCCCCCGGGGTCCGGCGCCTCTGATCGTCGACCGGAAGCCTTCACTAGCCTGTCCGGGATGCCCCACTTCATCTGCCCCAGCTGCGGAAACCGGGAGGCGGCAGCCGAGCGCTCCGCCGGCTTCAGCCAAAGGCCCAAAGGGTGTTCGAAGTGCGGGTTCGGCTTCGTCTTCGAGCTGCTCGACGATTACTACCCGGCACCTAACGCTGCATTCTTCGTCTGTGACCAGGAGGGGCGGATCCTGGATGCGGGCAGGGGCAGCTTCGAGCTGACCGGACTCGACGATGAAGACGTCATCGGAATGCCGGTCGGTGAAGCGCTCTCACTGAAGTGGATCGATCAGGGTGATGGGGGCGAAGATGGAGATCGAAATGGGGACGGGGTCTCCGACCCGGTCGAGACCTCACTCGAGTGGGGCGTCCGATCGCTCGGCAAGAAGGTCGAGGTGAATGCCGGCCGGAAGACCGAATCCCCGGCGGTCGCCGACGTCTTCCCGGCCTACGACGACGACGGCGGACTGCTGATCGTCCTCACCCCCGAGGGATAGACTCCTTTCGTGGGAGGCCGGAAGCGAAATCTCTTCGTCCTGCTCCTGGTGGTGGGACTCCTGATCGGTTCGGCCCTCGTGGTGGTGAGCCGACCGACCCAGCTCGGTCTCGACCTCCAGGGCGGAATCGAGTTGACCCTGCAGGGTCGGCCCACGCCACAGGTCAAGGAGGTGACCAACGAGGCGATGGACCGCTCGGTCGACATCATCCGGTCGGGCTGCGACCGCCTGGGCGTCTCCGAGATCGAGATCTCGAGGCTTGGCAGGGACCAGATCTCGGTCGGCATCCCCGGGGCGAGCAGCCTCGGCAAGGCGACCGAATGCGCCACCCGACCGGCGAAGCTCTCCTTCTACGACTGGGACAACAACCTGATCGGTCCGGCCGAGGCCGTCAACCCCCTTCTGGGGACGCCCGATGAAACGGTCCTCAAGCAGCAGCGGGAGAAGTGGATCGCGGCCGGAAGGCCACCGACGGAAGGCTTCAACCGAAACCTGATCAACGAAGGCGCCGAGCCGACGGTGTGGGACGCGGTGCAGTTGGCCGCACAGCAGCCACGGGTTTCCGACGCCGAGTGCGACGGGGTCTGTGCGACAGGAGACAAGTACTACCTGTTCACCGACGACGAGGAACACCGACTGCTCTCTGGACCGGTCAGCGACAAGGCCGACCTCTACTTCGATGCCCAGGGGAGGCCCCTGCCGAAGGGCGGGATCGTCAAGGAAGTCCCCCAGGGAACGATCGTTGTCGGCGAGCTCCCGATCGATCCGGCTACAGGACGAGCGGTCGACGACCTCTCGCAGGAGGCCTACTTCGTGATCTCGGACGTCGCCGAGCTTTCGGGCAACGACATCACGGATCCGGCCCAGGCGACCGACCCGGCATCCAACCAGCCCAATGTCACCTTCGACTTCACGGACAACGGTCGCGAGGCCTTCCAGGAGATCACCCGGCGAATCGCTCAGGAGGGCCAGGCACGGGCGATCGGTCCGGTCGATGCCGCTACGGCCTCCCAGCTCTCGGGTCGGTTCGCGATCGTCCTCGACAACCAGGTCGTGTCCCGCCCGATCATCAACTTCCAGGAGAACCCCGACGGCATCGACGGAAGGACGGGGGCGCAGATTTCGGGCTCCTTCGACATCGGAGAGGCCCAGGAACTGGCCGAATACCTCCAGCGTGGTGCGTTGCCGATCGACCTGAAGCTGATCAGCCAGAGCCAGGTGTCGGCCAGCCTCGGCCAGGAAGCCCTGGACCAGGCCCAATTGGCCCTGATCGTCGGCCTCAGCCTGGTGATCATCTTCCTGATCGCCTACTACCGGTTCCTCGGAGTAGTGGCGTCGCTCGCGCTCCTCTCATACGGGCTGATCTTCCTGGCGCTGGTCAAGCTGATCCCGATCACCCTCACCCTCCCGGGCATCGCCGGCCTCGTCTTGACGATCGGTGTCGCCGCCGACTCGAACATCGTCATCTTCGAGCGAATAAAGGAAGAGCTTCGCGCGGGAAGATCAATCACATCCGCCGTCAAGATCGGCTACCGGCGGGGGATCGGGACGATCATCGACGCCAACGTCATCGTCCTCCTGACCGCCTTCATCCTCTTCGTACTGGCGACGTCGGGAATCAGGGGGTTCGCCTTCACCCTGGGGGTCGGAACGCTCGTCTCGCTGCTCACCGCGGTCGTCTTCACCCAGGCGCTCCTCGGCCTCCTGAGCAATACCAAGGCGTTCCGGTCGGGCCGCCTGCTCGGGAACATCGAGGGGAAGCAGAGATGGAACTTCGACTTCATGGGCAGGGCGAAGACGATGTTCGCCGTCTCGGCGGTGATCCTGGCGATCGGTGGTCTTGCCCTGGCCACCAAGGGCCTCAACTTCGGAATCGACTTCGAGTCCGGGACGAGGATCGAGGTGAGCCTCGATCGGCCGACCACTGCCGAGCAGTTGCGGGAGGTCGTGGCTCCGGCCGGACTCGGCGACGCGGAGATCCAGAAGGTCGACAACCCCGCGCTCGGTCGGGACGTCTTCCAGATCAAGAGCGAAACACTCGAGCCCGGGAGACTGGTGGGGGTCGAGGAGCGGATCCGGGAGGACATAGGGCTCGGCCCGGGTGGATTCAGCAGTACGAGCGTCGGACCGACCTTCGGTGAGTCGGTCGTCCGGAGCGCCGGGCTCGCCCTGCTCTTCTCCCTGCTGCTGATCGTCGGCTACATAGCGGTCAGGTTCGAAGCCAAGTACTCGATCCCGGTGATCATCGCGATCCTCCACGACATCCTGATCGCCCTCGGTATCTATGCGCTGCTCGGCTTCGAGGTATCGAGCGCGACGGTGGCGGCCTTCCTGACGATCCTTGGCTACTCCCTCTACGACACGATCATCGTTTTCGACCGAATACGTGAGAACCAGCCGAAGATGCCCCGGGCAACCTTCTCCCAGATCGTCAATCGCTCGATGAACGAGGTGCTGACCCGTTCGCTGATCGCCGGTTTCTCGACCCTGGTCGGAGTCCTCGCCCTCCTCGTCTTCGGCGGCGAGACCCTCACGGCCTTCGCGATCGCGATCCTGGTCGGGATCATCTCCGGTACCTACTCATCGCTGTTCATCGCCTCCCCGGTCCTTGCCCTCTGGAAGGATCGCGAGCCGCTCTACCAGAGGCGCCGTCGACAGCAGATCGAGACCCAGGGATACGTGCCGGCATTCGCCTCCGAACTCGAGGTCGCAAAGAGCGACGCCGATGAGGAAGAGGAAACTCCGGCACCTGACGGCCCAGCCGGCCAGCCGGCGGGCAAGGGAGGGGGTGCCTGACCATGGCGATCGTCGTCTGGCTGATAGTCGGTGTCGCCCTCTGGCACCTCACCATCTTCGTACCCGACCGCTTCTGGCAGGGGATCGTCGGGGCCCTGCTCGGTGCGATCGTCGGGGCGATGGTCACCGGGGCGCTGGTCCAGGTTCTCCTCGGAAGGAGCCTCGGCGAAACCGACCTGATCACTTTCTTCGCAGCGATACCCGGGTTCCTGATCGGGGTTGCGTTCATCTACTGGATCGGAGCGCGGGCCGAGCCACCGGCCCCCGAACCCGAGCCGATAACCGAAGCGGAGGGCTAGGCGACGTTCCGCGTTGAGCCCTACCGGGTAGCCGATGCGGCCGATCTGGCCGACCAACTCGGCATCGAGCTCCCGGTCGCGGCGACGCTCGTTCGAAGGGGACTCGGGGAGCTGCCGTCGGCCAGGGCCTTCCTCGAGGCCAACGAGCACCATCCCGCCTCGGCATTCGAGGGGATCGAAGGGATAGCCGAGGAGGTCCTCGGGGCAGTGAGGGACTCGACTCCGATCACGATCTACGGTGACTACGACGCCGATGGGGTCGCCGCGACGGCAATCCTTGTCGGACTGCTCAGGCAACTGGGGGGTGTCTGTGACTGGTTCATCCCCGATCGAATTACCGAGGGCTATGGCCTGAACGCCGAGGCCCTCGAAGCTATCGCCGCCCGGGGAACCGGCCTCGTCATCACCGTGGACTGCGGCGTTTCCTCTCCGGCTGAAGCCGACCTGGCGAAGGCCCTCGGAATGAGGATCGTGATCACCGATCACCATCAGTTCGGTGAGGTGATTCCCGACTGTCCGGTACTCCATCCCGTCCTGAGCGGCTACCCGTTCGAATGGCTTTCGGGCGCGGGAGTCGCTTCGAAGCTCGCCTCTGAGCTCCGGCGGCTCTCGGGAGACGGCGGGAGCGACGAAGAGGACCTCGACCTGGTCGCCCTCTCGACCGTTGCGGACGTGATGCCCCTGACGGGTGAGAACCGCCGGCTGGTCCGTGAGGGCCTCAACGTGATCAGACGTCCCAGGCGGATCGGGATGCGGGCGCTGTTGGAAGAGGCTCGGGTCGAGCCGGCCACGGTCGACGCAACCTATCTCGGTTTTCGGCTCGGTCCGAGGATCAACGCGGTGGGCCGCATGTACCGGGCCGACGCAGGGGTCGAGCTCTTCCTCAGCGAGGACCCGGAGCGGGCGCGAGAGATCGCCGAGGAGCTCTCGGCGGCGAACTCGGAGAGGCGCCGGGTCCAGCAGGAGGTCGAGGCCGAGGCCCGTCGTTCCCTTGCCGAACTCGATCCGGACCGTTCGGCGATCGTAGTTGCCGGGGAGGGCTGGCACTCAGGGGTCGTCGGCATCGTCGCATCTCATCTGGCAAGGGATGAGGGGATGCCGGCCGTAGTGCTGTCGCTGGAGGGGGAAATCGCCAAGGGTTCTGCACGGAGCGTCCCCGGGGTCGACCTCCACGCCGCGATCTCCGGGAACGCGGAACTTCTCGAAACGTTCGGAGGACACTCGGCCGCCGCAGGCCTGACGATCGCCGCCGACCGAATCGAGGAGTTCCGCCTCGGTCTCGACCGGTCGATTCGGTCGGTGACCGGCGGGGGGCGTCAGGAGGCAGGGCAGGCGATCGATGCCTTCATAGGTGGCGAGGAGATCGGGGCAGCCCTCGCAACCCAGGTTTCCGAGCTCGGCCCCTACGGGTCCGGCAACCCGGCCCTCTCCCTGATGGTGCCCTCGGCCACGATCGAGGATCCAGTCGAGATGGGTGAGGGGCGCCACATGCGGTTCAGCCTCACTTCCGGTGGCCATCGAGCGAGGGCGGTCTGGTTCGGCAATGCGAAAGCCCCCGGAGAGGCCGGTGACAGCTTCGACATCCTCGGGGAGCTTTCGCTGAACCATTGGAATGGTTCGGTAGAACCCCGGTTCCGGGTGATCGAGGCGCGGCCGAGACCTGGCGACGAACCCGAGCCATTGGAGGCAACGGGCAGCGAGGAGTGGTGGAGGAGGTTCGATCGTGCCATCGAGGGGGAGGGCGGTAACGGACCGGCCTCCGCGCCGTCGACACGGCCCAGGACGATCGAGCACCGAAGTTCCTCGGAAGCCGTCGTGGCCGAGGTCGTCTCCTCGGGGGAAGGCGTCCTGGTGGTAACTGCCGAGGCATACCGACGGTGGTTGGGCCTTGGTGGTCACGCGATTGGGCGATTCGCACCGGACGGACCGGTGATCCCGACCGCGGCCTGGTCGGGATCACCGATCGCCGAACTCTCGAGGATCGGACCGACGCTCTCCCTGATCGACTACGAGACCCTGGGACGAGCGGAGGGATTGGAGGCCGAGTTCGAGAACGTGGTCCTCTTCGACCCACCGGCATCAGAGGAAGATCGGGCCCGAGCCATGGCTTTCGGGCACCTTGTCCATCTGCCATACGACCTCCCGGCGAGGTCGTTCGCCCTCGCTGCGGCGGCGGAGCGCCACGATCCCGTCCCGGCCCTCAGGGAGATCTTCAGGGTCCTGGTCGAAAGGGGCCCCCTCGGGGGCGAAGCACTCCGGGAGCTCCTGGCCGGGAGCGTCGAGGCCCCGCGCTCCCCGGAACGGGCAGCGATGCTGGTACGGGTCATGGAGGAGGCAGGAATCGGCCTCCGAGAAGGAACCGGACCGGTAAGGGAGCTCGGGGCCGTATCCTCGGGGGAGGTGGATCTGGCGCTCTCGGAGGAGTTCCGGCGCCAAGGCGAGATACATAGGGAGCAGATCGAATTTCTCAGACGGTAGGCAAGATCGAGGAGAAGGCTGAGGCGCTCGACCCGGGGGAGAGGGCCCTGCTCGAGGACATGCTCCAGCTGACCGAGATGGGGCCGTATGCGGAGGGACGCCAGGAGGTGGACCGGAAGGCAGTCACCTCGGCTTTTGAATTCGCCGCCCACCACCACGGCCCACAGAAACGACTCTCCGGGGATCAGTTCATCACCCACCCGGTCGGGGTGGCGAAGATCTGCCTCGAGCTCGGCCTCGATACGGAAACGATCTCGGCCGCCCTCCTCCATGACACCGTCGAGGACACCTCGGTGACCGTGACCGAGATCGAGCAGCGCTTCGGCCCCCGTGTCTCGGGACTGGTCGATGGGGTGACCAAGCTGACCGAGGTCAGCTTCGAGAGCCGTGACGAGCGCCAGGCCGAGAACTACCGGAAGATGATGGTCGCGATGGCCTCGGACATCCGGGTCATCCTGATCAAGCTGGCCGACCGGCTGCACAACATGAGGACCCTTTCCGCCCTCCCCAAGCAGAAGCGGATCGCCAAGGCGACGGAGACGTTGGAGATCTACGCTCCGCTGGCCCACAGGCTCGGGATCCACAAGATCAAGTGGGAGCTCGAGGACCTGGCCTTCGCGACCCTCCATCCACGAAAGTACGCCGAGATCAAGCAGCTGGTCGGTCGCCAGCGGACCGAGCGCGAGGAGATGGTCGAGCGAGCTCGGAAGGAGTTGACCGACGAGCTCGCAGCGCAGGGGATCGAAGCTTCGATTTCCGGTCGCCCCAAGCACTTCTATTCGATCTACCGCAAGATGACCCGGAAGGACCGGGAGTTCAACGAGATATTCGACCTGACCGCCCTGCGGGTCATCGTCGACTCGAAGAAGGACTGCTACGCGGCGATCGGGGTGCTGCACGACGTCTGGACGGCTCTGCCCGGGCGGTACAAGGACTACATCTCGACCCCGAAGGCAAATGGCTATCGGGCGCTCCATACGACGGTGGCCGGCCCGGAGGGGAAGCCACTGGAGATCCAGATCCGGACCGAGCGGATGCACCGTGAGGCCGAATTCGGGGTGGCCGCACACATCTCCTACAAGGAGAGGCCGGCCGGTCGCAGGGCCGGGGACTCGATGCCGTGGCTGGAGGAGCTGGTCGAGGAAGCCGGCAACAAGGACCCGGCAGAGTTCCTCGAGACGCTCAAGGTCGACCTGTTCGAGGACGAGGTCTACGTCTTCACCCCGAAGGGAGAGGTCAAGAATCTTGCGGCGGGCGCGACCCCGCTGGACTTCGCCTACTCGATCCATACCGATGTCGGCCACCGGTGCAACGGGGCAAAGGTGAACGGACGAATCGTCCCCCTCCACTACCAGCTGAGCTCCGGCGACATCGTCGAGGTCCTCACGACTCGCCAGGGTCGGGGACCTTCACGCGACTGGCTGTCCCTGGTCACCACCAGCAGGGCCAGGAACAAGATCCGCGCCTGGTTCAGGGAGGAGAACCGCGAAGACGCCGAGCGCAAGGGCAGGGAGGAGCTGGCCCGGGCGATGAAGCGCCAGAAACTGCCCGGGCAGCACTTCTCGGGGTCTCCGTTGCTTGCGGAGGTCATGCGAGAGATGGGGTTCCGCCGGGCCGAAGAGTTCTACGTCGCGCTCGGCCAGGGAAAGATCTCGGCGCGCACCGCCGCGAACAAGGTGATGCAGCGGCTGAGGGCGGGGGAGATGATCGAGCCCGACACGGCGACCGGGCTGGTTACCCCGGACCACAGGGAGCGGCCCCGGGAGGCCTCGGATTTCGGGATCTCGGTCGATGGCCAGGCCAACGTCGCCCTCCGACTGGCCAAGTGCTGTCGCCCGGTGCCGGGCGATCCGATCCTCGGGTACGTATCGCTCGGCCGGGGAATAACGATTCACCGGGCCGACTGCCGTAACGCGAGCCAGCTCGGAAAATCTCCCGAGCGGATGATCGACGTCTCCTGGGAAGGGGAGAACGAGGCGACCTACAGGGTCGAGATCCAGGTCGATGCTTACGACCGCCTGCGCTTGCTCGAGGATCTGTCCCGAAGCCTGGCCGAGGCGGGGGTGAACATCATCTCGGCGAGCTGCGCCACCAATCCACCGATGGTCAAGAACAACTTCGTGATCGAGGTCGGCGACACCTCCCAGATCAAGAACTGCCTGACGAGGATCCGTCAGGTCGAATCGGTATTCGATGCCTACCGGGTCACTCCGGGGGAGTAGCTGGTCCGGGAAGCTCGGTTTCACCCTCTCGGAGGTGCTGCTCGACGGCCTCGACCTTCTCGCCGAGGCCCTGGTCCCGGTCCACCCGGTTGTCCAGCTTGAGCACGGTGTAGACCCGTGGCAGGCCTAGCATCAGCGGGATTTCCTGGATCTCGCCGACCAGCGTGAGGATGTCGTGGACGTCTCCCTCGAGCTCCGTTCCCATCGCCCTCATCTCGAACGTGACCCTTTCCTGCGAGGCGAGGTGGCGTGCGACCTCGGCCAGGATGTCGCTCAGGCCGGCGCCCTCGCGGCCGATCGGGATCAGGGTTACCTCTGCGGTCGCCATTGGCCGATCCTAGGCCACGACGGAGAGCGCGTCGGGTACGGCAGAGATCGCGACCTCGCTGTAGGTCCCCACGTGGTCGCCGTCGACCTGGACCGGGAACTCGCGTCCGGGTTCCGAGGTGCGGGCGGTGGCCTCGGTGATCCCGGTGAAGGTCTCTACCTGGGGGTGGCCACTTGCGTCGAGTCGCCCCGAGAGCAAGCGGGGGACCAGGCCGATCGTGTCGAGCTGGGAGGCCCTCTTGAGGACGGCCATCGAGAGGACGCCGTCCTCGATCGCCACCGGGGGGCAGGCCCGGACCGGTCGGTCGCCGAAGTAGGTGTAGGGATCGGAATTCTGTGCGAGGCAGGTCAGGCCCTCGACCGTCCGTCCCCCGGCGGCCACCTCGAACCTGACGGGATTCCTCAGGTAGTCGCGGTAGTAGCTGGTGACCGCCTTCCAGGAATAGAACCATGGTCCCGCACTCGCCTTGAGCGATGGGTTGGCATCGACCTTCTCGACCACGCTTGCATCGAGCCCCAGGCCACAGGCGAAGACGAAGTGGCGGTCGCCGATCCGACCGAGGGAGATCCTCCTTGACCGAGGTCGGTCGGCCATCGACAGAAGGAGCTCGGTGGCCTCGACCACGTCCGTCGGGATGCCGAGGGTTCGGCAGACGACGTTGGTGTTGCCGCCCGGAAGGAGCGCCAATGGAACCTCGGTTCCGACCAGTCCGTTCGCGACCTCGTTGATCGTCCCGTCCCCGCCGAATGCGACAACCATGTCCCAGGCTCCGTCCCGCGCTCCACGACCGATCTCGATCGCGTGGTCCCTTCGCGCGGTTGCCTCCACCTCTACTTCGAAGCGGCCCTGGAGGGCGTAGATCACCAGGTTGCGGAGCCGGTCGGAAACGGTGGTCGCGTGCGGATTGACGATGACCAGGATCCGCCTCTGCCTGCCCGGTTCGGTCATCACACCGCTTCGAAGATCAGGACGCCGTCCCGCTCGTACTCGGTTACGAGGCCTTCTTCCTGAAGCACATCCGCATGCCCGACCACCTCGGACAGGGTGAGGTAGGCCTGGGTCACCGCGACATCACCCCAGATCGCGGCCGCCACGTCATGGGCACTCCGGGGCTCCTCCTCGATGATCTTCAGCACCTTCTTCCTCCGTCGCTCCTGGGCCTTCAGGTAGGAATCGATCAGCCCGACATGATCGGTGATCGGGTCCCCATGGCCGGAGAGCATCAGGGTGATTTCCATTTCCTGTGTCTTCCGGAGCGAAGCGGCATAGTCGATCAGTGAACGGGTCCTCCCAGGCGACCCATCGAGTGGACGGGCGATCAGCGGGTTGGAGGAGATGTGCGAAAGGAGGTGGTCGCCCCCGAAGCAGAACCCGGTCTCGGGTTCGAAGAAGATCGTGTCCGACGGGCTGTGTCCGGGGCGATGGTGGACCTCGAGTTCGAGGTCTCCGAACCTGGCCCGCTCACCCTCAGGGAGCGGCAGGTCGACCGCCACGTCGTCCCCCAGGTCCCTGTAGGTCTCCGCGATCGCCCTCAGTCGGTTGGCGATCTCGGCGGAAACTCCGTAGCGGACCATCAGTTGAACGGCCATCTCGTTCTCCGAGAGGGCGTATCGATCGAATTTCGCCAGGCGGTCGACCGCCTTGTCCAGCGCCGCCACTTGGGCACCCGAGCGCTCGGCCACCGTGCGGATGTTGCCGATGTGGTCGATGTGCTCGTGGGTCGCGACGATCAGGTCGAGGTCTTCCACCGAGTGACCGCTTCGCCCTATTGCCTTCTCGAGCTCCTCGAGGGAGTCGCCCGACCGCGGCCCGGCGTCGATCAGGGTCAGCGGGTCGCCTTCCACCAGGTAGCAGTTCACCCTCCCGACGGCGAAAGGAGTCGGGATCGAGAGCAGGTGGACGCCGCGCTCCCGCGCCTCTGACAGTGCAGCTTCGGGGTCGACCTCAGTCGCCACGGATCTCCGCCAGCAACGCGTCCCGGCGCTCCTCCATGTCAGCTTCAGATACGAGGGACTCGAGGTTCAGCCTCAGCAACGGTTCCGTGTTCGAGGCTCGCAGGTTGAAGTGCCAGTCCGGGTAGTCGACCGACAGACCATCGAGCTCGTCGATCAGCCCGTCTGCATGGAGGGCCTTGACCCGCTCGATCACCGCGAGCGGATCAGCGACCTCCGAATTGATCTCCCCGGAGATGAAGTAGCGCGAGCGGTATCCCTGGATCAGCTCGGCCAGGGACATATCCGACCTCGAGATCAGCTCGAGCATGAGCAGGGCGGGGAGCGTCCCGGAGTCGGCGTTGAAGAAGTCCCGGAAGTAGTAATGCCCCGAGACTTCCCCACCGAAAATCGCCCCCTCCTCACGCATCCGGGCCTTGAAGAAGGCATGCCCGACACGCGATAGCGCGGTCGTGCCACCGCTGGCGGCGACCGTGTCAGGCACCGCCCTGCTCGACCGGGGGTCGTACAGGACGCAGCCCCCGGGATCGCGGGCCAGCATCGCCTCTGCGAGCAGGGCGCAGATGAAGTCGCCGTCGCAGAAGGCCCCGGTGCCGTCGATGAAGAAGCAGCGGTCTGCATCCCCGTCCCAGGCGATCGCCAGGTCGGCTCCGGCTTCGGTCACCGCCGCCGAGACCGCCCGTCGGTTCTCTTCGAGCAGCGGATTCGGCTCATGGTCGGGGAATGTCCCGTCCGGCTCGAAGTAGGTCGGGATCACCTCAAGATCGAGCTCGTCGAGTATCGGCCCGATCATCGGTCCGGCCATCCCGTTGCCGCCGTCGACCACGACTTTCAGGGGCCCGATCGCCGCGGGGTCGACCAGGGAGAGGGCCTTCTGCCTGAACTCCGGAGCGATATCGACCTCCTCTACCGACCCCGTACCGGGCCCTTCCGGGATCCCCGCCTCGACCAGCGACTCGATCTCACCGATCCCGGCGTCACCCGAGAGGGCAAGGGCCCCTTCCCGGACGAGTTTCACTCCGGTGTAGGCAGCCGGATTGTGCGAAGCGGTGACCATCGCGCCGCCGTCCAGGTCCCTGCTCCCCACCAGGAAATAGAGCATCTCGGTGGCGACCATCCCGGCGTCGAGCACCCTCGCGCCCTGTTCGATCATCCCCTCCCTGAGGGCCGCGGCCATCTCCGGAGCACTCAACCTCATGTCCCTGCCCAGTCCGACCATCAGATCCTCTGGCCCCTTCCTCCGTAGCCCGGCCAGGACCTCGACGAAGGCACGCCCGATCTCCCTTGCGTCGTCCTCGTCCATCTCGGAGCCGTGGATGCCCCGGATGTCGTAAGCCTTGAAGATCCCGCTCACTGTTCGGGGTTCCCGGATTCGCCCTCGAAGGCCCCAAGCATCACCCGGTAGCTGTCCTCCAATGACTGGGGCATGACCCGATGGTCGGCGATCACGGGCATGAAGTTGGTGTCGCCTCCCCACCTCGGCACCACGTGCATGTGGATGTGGTGTTCGACCCCGGCTCCGGCTGCCCGCCCCTGGTTGAAGCCCACGTTGAAGCCGTGGGGCCGGTAGACGGCCTCGAGGTGGTCCATCGCACGACTCGCCAGGTCGAACATCTCGGCAGAGGTCTCGGCGTCGAGATCCTGGAGCTTCCCGACGTGCTCGAAAGGAGTCACCATCAGGTGGCCGTTCGTGTAGGGGTAGAGGTTGAGGATGACGAAACACCGCTTCCCGCGGTGGACTATCAGTGCGGTCTCGTCATCCTCGAGGGCGGGTCGGGCGCAGAAGACGCATTCCTCCTCGATGTCCTTGGAGGCGTCCTTGACGTATTCGAGGCGCCAGGGCGCCCAGATCCGGTTCGCCGTCATCGACGGCCAAGGCTACAGCCAGCGACGCTTCCGGAACCACGCGACCATGCCGGCCAGGACGCCGACCATCACCCCGATTACCACCGCGAAGGTGGCGAGGGAGCCTCCCTCGGGATCGCCTCCCCCCGGGAGGCCCACGTTCATCCCGAAGATCGAGGCGATCAGGGTCAACGGCAGCACGATCACCGTGATCGCGGTCAGCACACGGAGGGCATCGTTGACCCGATGGGAGAGGAATGACTCGTTGGTCTCCTCGAGCGCCTCGATCACCTCTTTGTAGTTCTCGAGGAGGTCCCAGATCCGTTCGTGGGCATCGATGATGTCGTCGAAGTAGATCTCGAGGTCGATCCCCCCGGCCAGGTAACGGGCCTTTGCCCTTTCGAGGTCCTGGAGGACCGGGCGCTGGGGCCTGATCACCTTGCGGAAGTTGATGATCTCCTGCTTCGCATTCGAGATGTCACGAACCACGTCCTCGGAGCGCCCTTCGAAGATCTCGTCTTCGAGCGCATCGAGCTTGTTGCCGATCTTCCGGAGCATCGGGAAGCAGTAGTCGAAGGAATCGTCGACCAGGCGGTACATCAGGTATCCGGAGCCCCTGGAGAAGATCTTCTCCCGGAGGTCTTCGTCCGCCCGGCACCTCTCGAAGAGGTATTCGACCGGTGGCAGGCTCCTGCTCGGCAGGGTGACCACGAAGTCCGAGCCGACGAAGAGGTCAAGTTCCCCCGTCCCGAGTCGCCCGATCTCGCGGTTGAAGACGGGGATGTGGAGCACGAGGAAGAGGTAGTCGGGGTACTCGTCGATCTTCGGGCGCTGGTTCTTCGAGAAAACGTCCTCGATATCGAGCGGGTGGAACTCGAAATGCTCTTCCAGCCAGGCCTGCTCCGCAGGTCCGGGCTGCTCGACGTTGAACCACCGGATCCCGGCAGCTTCGATTTCCTCGACGCGAGGCGTGCTCAGCTCTGGAACGGCCGCCGGTGCCGCGGACTCAGCCGCTCCACGGGGCCTCTTGAGACGAGGGAGGTTCGGCATCGCCGCCTCCAGTCATTTCCGATCTCTTCGTCTCCATGGGGAGACCCTACGGGATGGACCGAGGCAGCGCATGAACCGGTTGTGAACGTACGAGCGCTCCCGTAGCCGATACCCGGGGGCTTTGCTACCTTTCCGGCACATAACGCGCCACATCGAGAGGGGTGGAGGGAAATGGCCCAGTGAAACCCCGGCAACCATCCAGGCGAAAGCCCGGAGACGGTGCCAAATCCATCGGCAGACAGAGCCGGTAGATGTGGGGGGAAGTCCAACCAGACCTCCGCCCCAGTGGCGGTGGTCAACGGGAAAGGAACGGTTGGACATGAACGCGGAATCACTGAGGTGCAAGGAATGCGCCACCGAGTACGACTTCGGGGCAGTCTTCTACTGCGAGCGATGCTTCGGCCCGCTCGAGGTCGCCTATGACTTCTCCGGGATCGACCCGGGGGAGGCGAGACGGCGCATCCAGGCTGGGAGCCAGGGAATCTGGCGCTATCGCGACTTCCTTCCATGCGGGGATGAGGCGATCGGTCGGATCAGGCTCGAGCCGGGTCTGACTCCCCTGGTCCGGGCGGAAGGCCTTGCCGAGAGGCTGGGGACCGGAGCCGAGCTCTGGGTGAAGAACGACGCGGCGAACCCGACCCACTCGTTCAAGGACCGGGTCGTCGCCGTCGCGATCGCCCGGGCGATCGAGCTGGGCTACGAAACGATCGCCTGCGCATCGACGGGCAACCTTGCCAATGCGGTTGCGGCCCAGGCTTCGGCCTGCGGGCTCGAGTCCTACGTGTTCGTGCCGGCAGACCTCGAACGGGAGAAGCTCCTAGCCACCGACATCTACGGGGGCAACCTGGTCGGAGTCCGGGGGAACTACGACGCGGTCAACCGAC
Source organism: Solirubrobacterales bacterium (assembly GCA_018883025.1). Classification (GTDB taxonomy): domain Bacteria; phylum Actinomycetota; class Thermoleophilia; order Solirubrobacterales; family 70-9; genus 67-14. The sequence continues at coordinate 14,894 of VEQW01000007.1, forward strand.
TCTGCACGGAGCTCTCCCAGGAAAAGCCCTGGGCGTTCGTCAATGTGAACCTCCGGCCTTACTACTCAGAAGGCTCGAAGACCCTGGCCTACGAGACCGCCGAGCAACTCGGCTGGGAGTTGCCCGACCGGGTCGTCTGTCCGGTGGCCTCCGGCTCTTTGTTCACACGGATCGGTCGCGGGTTCTCGGAATGGATCGAACTCGGTCTGGTCGAGGGAGAGGTCCCCGTTTTCTCCGGGGCGCAGGCCCTCGGCTGTTCTCCGGTCGCCACCGCCTTCGAGCACGGTGAGGAGACCTGTACTCCGCAGAAGCCCGAGACAATCGCCAAGTCCCTCGCGATCGGGAACCCGGCGGACGGGGCCTATGCCCTCGAACGGGCCCGGTCTACCGGGGGAAGCATCGAGGCCGTCAACGACGATGAGATCCGGGAGGGAATAAGGCTGCTGGCTGAAACGACCGGCATCTTCACCGAGACGGCGGGCGGGGTGACCGTCGCCGTCTTGAGGAAGCTCGCCGAGCGAGGGGAGCTGACCGATGGGGAGCGGGTCGTCGCCTACATAACGGGCGACGGACTGAAGACCCCGGAGGCAAATAGCGATAGCTTCTCGATCCACGAGATCGACCCGGCGACCGACTCCTTCGAGGAGGCCTTTGCCGGTGTCGGCGCCTTATGAGCCCGAACCGAAAAACCATCGCCCGCAGTGCCCTGCCCCGCCCGGCCGGTTGGGTAGTCGAAGTGGTGAGAGGCGGCTGAAACCGCCGGTCCTAATCCTTTGCGGGGGCAGGGGCACGCGGCTAAAGGGGGCCTCGGCCGAGTTGCCGAAGGCCCTGGTCGAGGTGGGGGGACAACCGCTCCTCTGGCACGTCGCTTCGACCTATCGTGCCCAGGGGTTCGAACGGTTCATCTTCCTCACCGGCCATCTCGGTGACCAGGTCGCCTCCTACGTCGAATCGGGCGAACTGCCGGAGGGGGGCGCCTACCTCGCCCTGGACACCGGCGAGGACACGACGACCGGCGGTCGCGTGCTTCTGGCGAGGGATCAGCTCGGGGACGAGACCTTCTGCCTCACCTACGTGGACGGGCTCTCCGACATCGACCTGGAGGCCGAGCTGGCGTTCCACCGCGCCCACGGCAAGGTCGGGACCGTGACCCTGGTCAGGCCGAGACTCCAGTGGGGTGTTGCACGACTGGACGGGGACCGAGTAACCGGCTTCGTCGAGAAACCGACCTCGAGCGAGTGGGTGAACGGCGGCTTCCTCTGCTTCGAACCCGAGGTCTTCGACTGGCTGGAGGCGGAAGAGAGCCTCGAGTCCGGCCCACTCGAGAGGCTGGCGGCCGCAGACCAGCTGCGCGGTTACCGCCACGATGGATTCTGGGACTGCGTTGACACCTACAAGGACCTGGTAGAGGTGAACGACCTCTGGGATCGGGGCGATGCAGCGTGGCTTCCTGCCTCGTAACAGGGGGACAGGGCTTCATCGGCAGCGCGCTCACCCGGGCGCTGCTCGAGCGTGGGGAGCGGGTGGCCGTGCTCGATCTCCCGGACCCGCCGTTCGAGGGACTCGAGGCCCAGGGCGTAGCGGCGGAAGTCGAACTGATCGAGGGGGACCTGATCGACCCGGGGAAGGTGGCCGCGGCGATCGACGGGCGGGAGCGGGTGTTCCACCTCGGCGCGGTGACCCTGGTCGGACCTGCAGCGGCCGATCCCATTGCGACTTACCGAACCAACGTCGAGGGAACCTGGACCTTGCTCGAGTGCCTCCGTGACTCGGAGGTCCAGGCCGTCGTCGTTGCCTCCTCCGACAAGGCTTACGGACCGAGTCCGGAACTCCCCTACCGGGAAGTCCAACCGCTGACGCCAGTCTCGCCCTACGAGGGGAGCAAGGCCGCCTGCGACGAGGTGGCCCGCAGCTACCGGGCAATCGCGGGGATGCCGGTTGCGGTAACCCGCCTCGCCAACGTCTACGGCGGGGGCGATCTCAATTTTTCCCGTCTCGTTCCGGAGCTGATGGCTGCGGTCGTGAGCGAGCGGGCCCCACAGATCAGATCCGACGGCTCGCCACACCGAGACTTCCTCCACATCTCCGATGCCGTGGCGGCCTACCTTGCGATCGGGAACTTGGTTGCCGGAGGATCGGGCCACGGAGAGGCCTTCAACATCGGCACCGGTGATCCCGTCGCGGTCCGGCGGGTCATCGAAGTCGTCGACAACCTCTCCGGGGGAAGGCTCCGGCCAACCGTCGAGCAGGAGCAAGGCGCGGTGGGCGAGATCGACCGTCAGTTCGTCGACTCCTCGAAGGTCCGGGAGGCGACTGGCTGGGAGGCCCGGGTAGGTCTCGAGGAAGGCCTTGAAGAGGCACTCGGTTGGTACACCGAACGCGCAGCCCTCTGCCCCTGAAACGCGATCACTCCCGCTCCCGGCCGGCGGCTATCGTCGGTCCCCATGTGCGGACGGTTCACCCTCACCTCGACCGATCGACCGGCACTCTCGCTCCGGTTCGGGGTCGAGCTCGGACCCGAGTCCGACCCGCTGCTCGGGCGGTACAACGCCGCTCCGGGTCAGGAGATACTCGTCGTGGCGATGGGGGAGACCGGGGACCGGACGGGAGTCGGGGCCCATTGGGGGCTGGTTCCAGCCTGGGCCGAGGACCTGAAGGTCGGGTATCGGATGATCAACGCCCGCTCGGAACGGGTCTTCGAGAGCCGGGCCTACGGATCGCTGATCAGGAAACCTTCCGGGCGCTGCCTGATCCCTGCCGACGGGTTCTACGAATGGATGGAGCCTGCAAACAAGGGCGGTCCAAAGCGACCGGTCAGGTTCACGGTGGACGGTGGGGCTCCCTTCTCGCTTGCCGGGCTGGTGACGAGCAGGGAGTGGGAGGGGGGAGTGCTCACCTCCTGCACGATCCTGACGACCGATGCCGACTCGGTAGTCGCCCCCATCCACGACAGGATGCCCGTCCTCTTCGCAGACCCCGGCTCAGAGGAGGAGTGGCTGGGCGGCGACCTTTCGGAGTCTGAAGTACTGCAGCTCTGTCAGCCCTTCGATCCCGAACGGATCTCTTCCCAGCCGGCCAACCCGGCCCTGAACAAGGTTGGTGCGGCACCCGAGGGTCCCGAACTGCTGGAGGCGTGAGCCCGGGCCGGTCAGCCTTCCCAGTCGGCCCCGGGAATCGGCCAGACTCCCTGCCTAGCGCGGGTTACGACCGTAGCTCCCCCGGATTCACAGACGATCCGGGTCTCCGGTCGGCGGGCGCTCTTGAACACGACCGCGAACCCCAGGGTTGCCGGACCCTCGCCGGTGCCCTTCGGGATGTCCCAGACCCAGTTCTGGCTCCGATCGGCAAATCCGTCCCACTCGACCGTGATCAGGGACCGTGAGTCCGAGTACCGCCTGAACGAGTCCCTGATCGGCATCCCGAGGATCTCCGCCCCCTCGGCGGAGAAATCGATCACCAGGAGCTCCGGCACATCCTGGAGCCTCAGGTCATCGCTCGGGCGTGGCCAGGCGGCGCGTTTCTTGGGGGTCCGGGCGATCTTCGCCGGCACCGGTGCCGAAACGTCGCACCTCAGGGTCGCGGGACGCTTCCCGCTGTCAATGGCGACCACTCCCGCCACGCGGAATAGGAGATCGCCCCGGTCGGTCTGGGGGATCGCCGAAAGGCTCATCCTGGTCAACTCGAACGAGCCGCCCCCTGGCAGCTCGGCCGGGGGAGGGTCGGGGATCGCCTCGACGGTCGACCATTCGAGGTCGGCCGACGACTCCCACTGGATCAGGTTTACCGCGCCGACCAAGAGCGTCAGGATTAGCCCGGCAGCTACGGTGACCACGGCCCCCCGTGGCATCTCCTTGAGGCCCTTGCGGAGTTCATCGAGGATACGTCTCATTCCGGGATTGAGGATAGGCGAGGCCCCGGGCGGTCCGTGAAGCCGTCTGGCGCCCTTGCAGCCCTCAGTGGCCTTCTTCGTGGAGCCGAACCACGCTGCTCCAGACCTCGGTTGCCGCAACCTCGGCCTGCGACTCCCCGACCGGTAGCTCGGGTGGCTTGTGGATGGGGTCCCCGAACCGGATCGTGATTCTCGGGAAGCGAAGGAATCCGGCCTTATGGAGGGAGGTGGCCTCGATGATCGCCGCAGGGACCACCGGCGCCCCGGTCGCGAGTGCAAGCACTCCGACACCGCGACGCGGTGGGACGGAGTCGAGAGCGGGCCTGATCCCGCCCTGTGGGTAGATCACGACCAGGCCACCCCTGGCGAGGATCGCCTCGGCCGTTGCCACCGCCTCCTCGTCGTGGGCTCCCCGCCTGACCGGAAAGGCGCCAAGGGCCGATAGGACCCTGCCGGCGACCGGGTTGGAGAAGAGCTCCGCGGCGGCCATGAACTGGACGGGCCGATCGATGCGGTAGGCGAGGAAGAAGTGGTCTAGGTAGGAGCCGTGGTTCGGCGCGACCAGAACGCCACCCTCCCCTGGAAGGAGGTGGAGCCCGTCCACAGTCGTCCGCCAGGCCGAGAGAAGCGGCCTCAAGACCCCCTTCAGGAGGCGCTGGGGCAGGCCGGGCTCCCGTGCCGCTGCCCGGCGCCTCAACTTTTCGAGCCTTGCTTCGATCTCGGAACTTGGCACGGAAGGATTATCCCCCCATCTGCCCCGTTGAACTTCGGCCGGTCAAAGGGCCGGTAGGAGAAGCTCGGCAGACCTCCGGCTCGCATCCCAATCTCGCGACTGGATCCACTTGGCGGACTGGCTTCCTGCTTTCAGCCTGACCCGGGAAAACGCGCCCGGCAGGATTCGAACCTGCGACCTCATGCTCCGGAGGCATGCGCTCTATCCAGCTGAGCTACGGGCGCGGGGACCGGGCCGCCAAAGCCAGGCCGCGGATCGAGTCTAGTGGGGCGCAGGTCCTCCGGCCCGGATGGAGGGGACCGCAGGAGCCGACGTCCGACAGCCCTGGGTTGCGCCTTCTACCCTTGAGCGATGGAGCTGTCCGTCGCATACCTGGGCACCGGGGGACCGGCGCCGACCCGACTGCGCGGCCTCCCCTCGGTGCTCATCTCGAGGGAGGGTTTCCGGATCATGGTCGACTGCGGCGAGGGAACCCAGCGCCAGATGCGTCTTTCAACGGGACTCGTGAGGGTGGACGAGATCTACCTGACCCACTTCCACCTCGACCACTGCATGGGGATCCCGGGCCTGCTCAAGACCTACGACCTGAACGACCGCGAGGAGCCGATCCGGATCCTCGGCCCGGTCGGCACTGTGCAGTTCATGGAGGACTTGCGCCCGTTTACGGGTCGACTCGGCTTCCACGTCGAGGTCGAGGAGATCTCCGACCGTGACGTGGTCGGCTACCCGGGTTTCGAGGTCGAGGCCTTCGAGACGGCCCACCGGACCACCTCCCTCGGCTACGCGATCCTCGAGGACGACAGGCCGGGGAAGATCGATCCCGACGAGGCGGCTCGGTTGGGGGTTAGCGACGGCCCATCGCTCGGAGCGCTCCAGGATGGACGATCGGTGACGGGGGATCAGGGGGAGGTGAGGCCCGAGCAGGTGATGGGTGAGGATCGTCCCGGTCGGGCGGTCGTCGTCACCGGGGATACCGGCCCTTCGCCGAGGACTGTCGAGGCAGCAGCCGAGGCCGACCTGTTGATCCACGACTCCTCGTTCCTCAGCGAAGACTCCGAGCGGGCTGCCGAGACTGCCCACTCGACCGCGGCCCAGGCTGCCGGGATCGCCGCCGAGGCCGGGGTGAAGATGCTCTCCCTCGTCCACATCTCGGCCCGCTACCACGTCGGGGCAGTCGTCGAGGAGGCGAGGGAGACCTTCGCCGACACCAACGCCCCCAGGGACTACGACCTCGTCCGCATTCCATTTCCAGAGAAGGGGCCGCCCGAGCTGGTCCGGGAGGGTGCGATTCGCTCGGGCGAGCCGGAGGAGTGACGCCCGGGTCGGTGCTAGGCTGAGGCCGAGTTCTTTAACCAGGTCCAGAGAGGCCGGGAAGGGCGTAAGTGAAGGAAGCTGAAGTCTTGAGCGCAGATGACCTCGCGCGCACCCTCAAACGGGTCGCCCATGAGGTGATCGAAGCCAATCCCGGACTGGAGGACGTCGTCCTGGTCGGGATCCACACCCGTGGGGCGGTACTCGCCTCCCGGCTTCAGGAGATCCTCGGCGATCTCGCCGGAACCGAACCGCCCCTCGGGGAGATCGACATCTCCTTCTACCGCGACGACCTCTCGGTCAGGGAGCCGGGTCGCCAGCCGGTAGTCCACTCGACCCGGCTCGACTTCCCGCTCGAAGGAAAGACGGTGGTCCTCGTCGATGACGTCCTGTTCACCGGGAGGACGGTACGGGCGGCGATCGATGCCCTGTTCGACTACGGCAGGCCGGACCGCATCCAGCTGGCCGTGCTCTGCGACAGGGGACATCGGGAGCTCCCGATCCGGCCGGATTACGTAGGCAAGAATCTGCCGACCTCCCGCTCGGAGAGGGTCTCGGTCCTGCTCGAGGAGACCGACGGCCAGGAGGGAGTGAGCCTCGGCACTCCAGTGGAGGCGGTCGAATGAAGGATCTGATCTCCATCTCGGACCTCTCCCGCGACGAGGTCGAGGCGATCCTCGAGAGGGACGACTCATTCGTCGAGGTCTCGGAGCGGGAGATCAAGAAGGTCCCGGCGCTTCGGGGCAAGACCGTGGTGACCCTCTTCTACGAGTCGAGCACCCGAACCAGCTCCTCGTTCGAGCTTGCCGCAAAGAGGCTCTCGGCCGATGTCGTCTCGGTCAAGGCGAGCGGCTCGGCAGTCGACAAAGGTGAATCGCTGAAGGACACGGTCGAAACGCTTTCGGCCTACGGGCCGGCGGCGATCGTCCTTCGGCACCCGAGTGCCGGAGCGGCCCGCCTCCTTTCGCAGTGGGTGGACGCCTCCGTGATCAACGCTGGGGATGGAATGAGCCAGCACCCCAGCCAGGCCCTGCTCGACGTATACACCCTCAGGTCGAGGGTCGGCTCGCTCGAGGGCCTGAAGATCTGGATCGTCGGCGACGTACTCCACAGCCGGGTCGCCCGATCGAACATCCAGGCGTTTGGACTGATGGGGGCCGAGGTGACAGTCGCGGGGCCCCCGACCCTGATTCCCCTGGACGTGGAGGAGCTCGGCTGCCGGGTCGAGTATTCGCTCGATGGGATGGAGGAGGCAGACGTCGTCTACCTGCTCCGGATGCAGAACGAGCGGATGGAAGGGAACTTCGTGCCATCCCTCCGGGAGTACGCCCGCCTGTTCCAGCTGAACGAACAGAGACTCGGACCGAGGCAGCTGGTCATGCACCCCGGACCGGTCAATCGTGGGGTAGAGATAGCCCCATCGGTGATCGACTGCGAGCAGTCGCTGATCGCCGACCAGGTAGCCGCCGGGCTCGTGGTCCGGATGGCGATCTTCTACGAGCTGCTGGTCGGAGGGGACACGGTGCGGACCGGCCCCGAGCCCGTTCCGACCATCGGGGAGCCGGCATGAGGGCGCAGCCAGAAGAGGTCCGCGATTCGATCCCCGATCCCCTCGTCCAGAGGGCTGGAGACCCCGCCGACCTGCTCGTCCGGGCGGCCCATCTCCTCGACCCCGTCACCGGAACCGACGGGGCGCACGACGTCGAGGTCCGGGGAGGAGTGATCGAGAAGATAGGGGAGGCAGGTTCGCTCGATCCGGGTGACACCGCGGAGGTGATCGAGGCAGATGGCCTCCATCTCTTCCCGGCCTTCTTCGACCCCCACGTCCACCTGCGAACGCCCGGCCAGGAGTACAAGGAAGACATCGAGAGCGGGTCCAGGGCCGCAGCCGCCGGCGGATATGGCGGGATCCTCGCGATGGCGAACACCGCTCCACCGGTCTCCGACCCTGCCGACATCGAAGCGCTCCGTCATTCGGCCGGACTCGAAGCGGTCGTTCCGGTCGGCTTCCTCGCGACCCTGACTCGCGGGATGGAGGGTCGGGAGCTGGTTGACATGTCCGAGTTGAGACAGGCCGGCGCGGTCGGGTTCACCGACGACGGCCTCCCGGTAGCCGACGCCTCTGTGCTGGCAAAGGGGCTCCGGTACCAGCGGATGTGTGGTGGCACGATCGCCCTCCATGAGGAGGACCCGGCGCTCTCCGGAGCCGGAGTGATGAATGAGGGCGCCGTTTCGACCAGACTCGGAGTTCGGGGAATCCCCTCCGTCTCGGAGTCGACGATGATCGCCAGGGACACCGCCTTGGCCGGATACGAGGGTGGGGCGATCCAGGTCCAGCACCTCTCGGCCGCGGAATCGGTCGAGGTGATCAGGCGGGCGAAGGCAGATGGGGTCGACGTACATGCCGAAGTAACCCCCCACCATCTCTGCCTGACCGATGAAGCTGTGACCGATCTGGATCCTTCGCGACACAAGATGAACCCGCCACTCCGGACCGAGTCCGATCGACAGGCACTGATCGAGGGGCTGCTCGACGGGACGATCGACTGCATCGCAACCGACCACGCCCCCCACGCACTCCAGGAGAAGGAGGTCCCGTTCGAGGAAGCGGCGATGGGAGTGACGGGCCTGGAGACGGCCTTCTCCTCGCTATATACCCACCTCGTCGTCCCGGGCGCCGTTCCCCTCGAGCTACTGGTCGGGAAGCTCGGATCGGGTGGGGCTGCCTTCGGGATTGAGCCCTTCGCCATCGCCACCGGGGCGACTGCGAACTTCTGCCTGGCCGACCTTTCTGCGACCTGGAGGGTCGGGGAGGAAGGGTTCGAGAGCCGCTCCTCCAACTCCTGGTGTGCAGGCGACGAGCTGACCGGGCGTGTCCTGACCACGGTCGCCAATGGGCAGGTCGCCTGGCGCCTTCGGAGTTTCAGCCTGGAGGTCGCGTGAGGGCAAGTGAGGGGAGGCCCGGCTTCCTCATCCTCGAGGACGGCAACTTCTTCGACGGGACCCTGGTGGGTGACGGGGGGACGCTCGGCGAGGTCGTCTTCAACACCGCGATGACCGGGTACCAGGAGGCCGTTACCGATCCCTCCTATGCCGGCCAGATCATCACCTTCACCTACCCGATGGTCGGCAACTACGGCGTCTCGGCCGAGGCGATGGAGTCGGGTCGTGCGCACGCGGTCGGTGTGGTGATGCGGGAGGCCGTCGACCGGGCCGACGCAGCCGACGCCGAGATGGGCTGGCTCGAGTGGCTCGAGCAGCACGGGGTATCGGCGCTGACCGGGGTCAACACCAGAGTCCTGGTCAGGCATGTCAGGGAGTTCGGGGCGATGAGGGGTGGACTCTTCCCCTCCGAGGTCGAGCGCGAGGAGGCCCTCGAGTTGGTTCGCTCGTCGCCGGGAATGGAGGGCCGTGACCTTGCCAGCTCGGTCGGCCCTGCGGAGCCGATCGAGATCGAAGGCGACGGCGTCCACGTGGTTGCCCTCGACACCGGGATCAAGTCGAGCATCGTCTCGCAGCTGGCCGATCGTGGGTGCAGGCTGTCTCTGCTTCCCCCTGGGAGCCCACCGTCCGCGGTTGTCGAGCGCGATCCCGACCTCGTCTTCCTCGCCAACGGTCCGGGTGATCCGGCCGCCGTAGAGCAGGTGGTCGGGACCGTGAGGGACCTCGTCGGGAAGTTCCCGGTGGTCGGGATCTGCCTCGGTCACCAGTTGCTCTGCCGGGCGGTCGGTCTCGAAACCTTCAAGCTCAGGTACGGACATCGCGGCTCGAACCATCCGGTCAAGGACCTCGAGACCGGGGTGATCGAGATCACCTCCCAGAACCACGGGTTCGCCGTCTGTGCCCCGGACGGGAGCCGGACGATCGACGAGGATCGGCCCGTCTCCTGGGATACCGCCTACGGACCCGCAGTCCTCTCGCACGTCAATCTCTACGACCGGACGATCGAGGGCCTCCGTCTTCCCGAGGCGCGCGCGATGACCGTCCAGCACCACCCCGAGGCCGGTCCGGGCCCACACGATGCCCGGCACCTCTTCGATCGCTTCCTGGAGCTCGCTGCCTGATGCCGAGGCGGGACGACCTGAGGAAGATCCTCCTGGTCGGATCGGGCCCGATCGTGATCGGCCAGGCGGCCGAGTTCGACTACTCGGGAGCCCAGGCATGCAAGGTCCTCCTGGAGGAGGGCTACGAGGTGATCCTGGTCAACTCCAACCCGGCGACGATCATGACCGATCCCGAGTTCGCGACCCGGACCTACGTCGAACCCCTGGTCCCAGCGTCGGTACGGGCGATCATCGAGAAGGAACGGCCCGACGCGATGCTCCCGACGCTTGGAGGCCAGACCGCGCTCAACCTCGCGATGGATCTGACCGACGACGGAACCCTCGAGGAGTTCGGGGTCGAGTTGATCGGTGCGAACCGGGAGGCGATCATGCGAGCAGAAGATCGGGAGCTCTTCAGGCAGACGATGGCCGATGCCGACATCCGAATCCCATGGTCGATCACGGTCGAGAGTCCCGCCGCTGCCCTGGACGCCCTCGATGCCGGGGAGGCATCCCTGCCGGCGATCGTCAGGCCGGGATTCACGATGGGGGGACAGGGCGGTGGGATCGCCCACACCCGTGAAGAGCTCGAGGAGGTGGTCGCCAAGGGCATTGCAGCCAGTCCGATAGGGCAGGTGCTGGTCGAGGAGTCGGTCATCGGCTGGGGTGAGTTCGAACTCGAGCTGATGCGGGACCGGAACGACAACGTGGTCGTGATCTGCTCGATCGAGAACCTGGACCCGATGGGGGTCCACACCGGTGACTCGATAACGATCGCACCCTCGCAGTCATTGACCGACGAGATTTACCAGGAGCTCCGCGACGTCGCCCTTCGCGTGATCCGGGCGGTCGGGGTGGAGACCGGTGGATCGAACGTCCAGTTCGCGGTCGACCCCGAGAGCGGGGAGATCGCGGTGATCGAGATGAACCCGCGTGTCTCGAGGTCTTCGGCACTCGCCTCGAAGGCGACGGGCTTCCCGATCGCGAAGATGGCCGCCAAGCTGGCAGTTGGCTACGCCCTCGAGGAGATCCCGAACGACATTACGAGGGCGACACCCGCCTCCTTCGAACCGACGATCGATTACGTGGTCACCAAGATCCCCCGGTTCGCGTTCGAGAAGTTCCCCGGTGCCGAGCAGACGCTCTCGACGTACATGCAGAGTGTCGGCGAGATCATGGCCATCGGGCGGACGTTCCGCCAGTCGTTCGCCAAGGGCCTTGCATCGCGGGAGCTCGATCGGGAGGTCGAGGTGCCCGAGGACGACTCCGTCCTGCTCGAGCAGGTCGAGACCCCGACTGCCGATCGGATCGACCTCGTGATGGCCGGCTTTTCCCGGGGGATCACGGTCGACCAGATGGCCGCGCGGACGGCGATCAATCCCTGGTTCCTGAACGAGCTGAGGGAGCTGGCACTCGAAGGGGACGGGGCGGGGGATGCCGAGAGGATCTACGCCTCGGTCGATACATGCGCGGCCGAGTTCGAAGCGAGGACCCCCTACTTCTATTCCTCGCGCGAGGCCGGCGGTTCGATCCCGGCCGATGAGATCGACCGGGGCGAGCGGGAATCGGTCGTGATCCTCGGCGCCGGGCCGAACCGGATAGGCCAGGGGATCGAGTTCGACTACTGCTGCGTCCACGCAGCGATGACCGTCAGGGATGCCGGGCTGGATGCGGTGATGGTCAACTGCAACCCCGAGACCGTCTCGACCGACTACGACACATCGAACCGGCTCTATTTCGAGCCCTTGAGCCTCGAGCACGTGCTCTCGGTCTGCGAGCGCGAGTCACCCAGGGGGGTGATCGTCCAGTTCGGGGGGCAGACACCCCTGAAGCTCGCAGAGGGGCTCCTCGAGAACGGCGTTCCGATACTCGGCACCCCCTACGAGGCGATCGAGAGGGCCGAGGACCGGGGCAAGTTCGGTGAACTGACGGCCAAGCTGGGGATCCGTCACCCCGCCTACGGCAGTGCGATGTCGGCCGACGAGGCGATCGAAGTGGCCGGGGAGGTCGGCTTCCCCCTCCTGGTCAGGCCCTCGTTCGTACTGGGTGGACGGGCGATGGAGATCTGTTATTCCCGGGAGGACCTGGTTCGGTACCTGGAACTGAATGTGAAGGCATCGCCCGAGCACCCGCTCTTGATCGACCGGTTCCTCGAGAACGCGATCGAGGTCGACGTCGACGCCCTCTCCGACGGTGAGGCGACCCGCCTCGGCGGGGTCATGCAGCACGTCGAGGAGGCCGGTGTCCACTCAGGGGATTCGGCCTGCGTACTCCCCCCGATGAGCATCGGTGAGGAGATGCTGGGCGAGATCGAAGCGGCGACCGCCGCGATCGCCGAGGAGCTCGGTGTGATCGGTCTGATCAACATCCAGTACGCGATCGCCGATGGCGAGCTCTTCGTGATCGAGGCGAACCCGCGGGCCTCCCGCACGGTGCCGTTCGTCTCGAAGGCGACGGGGGTTCCGCTGGCGAAACTTGCGACCCGACTGATGCTTGGGGGCCGGGTCGATGACCTAGACCTCCCGGCCACCAATGGTGGCCACGTTTCGGTAAAGGAGGCGGTCCTGCCGTTTTCCCGGTTCAGCGGCGCTGACTCACTGCTCGGCCCCGAGATGAAGAGCACCGGGGAGGTGATCGGGATCGGATCGGACTTCCCCACCGCCTTCGGCAAGGCCCAGAAGGCAGCGGGTGCCGGGCTTCCGAGCGAAGGGACGGTCTTCATCTCCGTGACCGACACCGACAAGCCGGCCGCGACCCAGCTCGCTGCCCGCTTCCACGACCTCGGTTTCGACGTCGTCGCCACCGAGGGCACGGCCAAGGCGATCTCTGGAATGGGAATCCCGGTCGAGACGATCCGGAAGCTCGGGGCCGGTTCCCCGAACGTCGTCGACCTGATCGAGGATGAACGCTGTGCGCTGGTGATCAACACCCCGACCGGTTCGGGCGCAAGGACCGACGGCTATGAGATCCGCTCGGCCTCGATCAGGCGGGGAATCCCCTGCGTGACGACGATGACCGGGGCATCGGCAGCCGTTCGGGCGATCTCTGCCGAGCGGGAGGGTTCCGGCGAAGTTCGCTCCCTCCAGGAACTACATGCCGCCTGAGCGGCCGTTGCCGCCCCTCGGGAGGCGCCTCGCACCGGTGACCGCCTCCCGGGCGGATGGTGCCTACCGGGTGCTCGAGGTCTCGGACGAGACGGGGCCGGAGCCCCTCCCGGGCCAGTTCTACATGGTGGCGGAAGCACCCGACTGGGAGGGGTCGTCTGGACGGCCGTACCTGCCAAGGGCGATCTCGTTCGCTGCCGCCGAGGTGAGGAGTGATGGCGTTTCCCTCGAGTTCCTCCTCGACGAGGTCGGACCGGGTACCCGGGCACTCTCGGCATTGACCGAGGGAAGTCAGGTCTGGCTTACCGGGCCGCTGGGTAGTCCCTTCTCGGATCCGGGCGAGGTGACCGAGGGTGCGCTCGGTGCCGTGATCGTCGGCGGGGGGATCGGAATCGCACCCCTTGCGGCGCTCAGGCGGAGTCTGGTCCAGAAGGGAATCGCGTCACGGACCCTCCTGGGATTCAGGGAGCCCGCCGCAGCTGGTGCCATCGATCGGCTTTTCGGCTGCGAGGAGGTTCGGGTGGCCTACGAGAGCGGTGATGATTCCCCGGCTCGGGTAACCGACCTGCTCGCCAGGGTCCTCGCCGGGGATTCGGTCGGGGCCACCGCGGTCTATTCCTGCGGTCCCCCGGGGATGCTCGAGGCAGTCAGGCAGATGTGCGCCGGTGCCGGAGTCGGGGTGGAGCTCGCCCTCGAGTCGCCGATGGCCTGTGGCTACGGGGCCTGTTTCGGCTGTGCCGTGCCAAAGCCCGATGGAGGATTCCTCCGCCTCTGCATCGACGGTCCGGTCGTCCGGGGAGATGCGATCACGACCGCCTGCGCCGGGGAGGCACCTTGAGCGACACCCCGTCCCTCAGGACGGAGTTCTGCGGCCTCGAGCTTGCTTCACCGATCCTCAACGGCTCGGGAACCTTCGACGCGATCGCGGCCAGGCGGGTCTTCGGGGATGAGGCGGTCCGGGAAGGAAACTTCCCTTTTGCCGCATACGTCTCGAAGACGATCACCGAGGAGGCCCGGGTCGGCAATCCGCCCTTCAGGACCTGGGAGACACCGGCAGGGATGATCAATTCGATCGGGCTTCCGAACCTCGGGCTCGAGGGGTTCCTCGAGGCCCAGTTGCCCGAGCTTCGGGAGCTGCCGGTGCCCTTGATCGTCTCCGTGATGGCAAGCGACCGTGACGGCTTCGCCCGGATCATCGACCGACTCTCGGCGGCGGGTGGAATCGATGGCTTCGAGCTGAACGTCTCCTGCCCGAACGTCCATTCGGGGCTGATCGTCGGCGAGCGTCCCGAAGAGACGGCCGGACTGCTCGAGCAGCTGAGGCCCCTGACCGAGCGGCCCTTGATCGTAAAGCTGACCCCGAACGTCGCCTCCCCGGAATGGATCGCCTCGGCGGCAGAGGCCGGGGGGGCCGATGCCGTCTCACTGGTCAACACCTTGAAGGCGACTGCTATCGGCCCCGAGAGCGACCGCCCCTGGCTGGGTGCGGGGTCCGGCGGC
>VEQW01000072.1 GCA_018883025.1 Solirubrobacterales bacterium
CTCGAATCCTGGCCAAAGCCATCCCCGAACCCCCTCCCCCAGGCGAGCCGACCGTCGGGCAGTATCTCCGCCCAGAGCGCGTTTATGTCCGAACTCCGCCACCAGCGGGGTAGCCCGTCCTGGTCGAAGACGATCGTCCAGCTCCGGTTCTCTTCGGTCGGCCAGGGCCTCAGTGCGACCACGAACATTCCCCTTGGGGGTCGGGCGAACCTGCCGTAGTCCCACTCGGGAAACCCGGTCGGAAGGCACCGGATCGAGTAGGCGCCGTCGAGAGCCGGGCCGGCTCCGGACACCGAGACCCGGAAGTCCTGGCCCGGGAGGGCCCGGGCCTCTACCTCGAACCGGCCGGTGGCAGGTCGGTTTCCCTCGACCCGGACCCGTGCACCCTCGGTCGCATTGGCCCTTACGAGGGTCCCGCCCGGGCCACATCTGGTCACGTAGCGGCGCTGGTCGGGGCTGAACTCCGGGAAGATCGTCTCGGTCGCAAACTGGGCCCGGAAGCGGTCGCCCGGGGCCTCGACCGCGGCCAACGCGCCATCCCCGCCACCGGACGGGGTTGCCTGCAGGGCGAAGCCGACCCCGGTGCCCAGAAGGAGGGCTCCCGCCACCAGAGCCACGAGCAGTCCGGGCGAGATCACCCCGGGCGCACCATCGGTCCCCTGCTTGGATTGGTCGGTCATCGCGATCGGCTCCTGCCGCGCGGCCGCCCGGGTCCGAACGGTCGGCCATGGCCTGCGAGCCGTCGGATCGTACCGACGTCGGCGTATCCTCCCGAGGGTGAACGTCCACAGGACTCCGGAGGAGCGGTTCGAGGGGCTGCCCGACTTCCCGTGGGAGCCCGTCTACAGGGATTGGAACGGACTTAGGCTCGCCCACCTGGACGAGGGCGAAGGTCCCCCGGTACTCCTGCTCCACGGTGAGCCCACCTGGTCGTTCCTCTGGCGGAAGGTCGTACCGCCGATCATCGAGGCCGGCTACCGGTGCATCGTGCCGGACCTGCCCGGGTTCGGCCGCTCCGACAAACCCGAGGACGACGGTTGGTACTCGTTCACCAACTACACCGACTCGGTGGCCGACCTGGTGCGCCAACTCGACCTGACCGATGCGACCGCGGTCGTCCACGATTGGGGAGGCCCGCTCGGGCTCTACGTGGCCTCGGTTGCCGAGCGCGACCGCTTCACCCGGCTGGTCGCGATGAACACCGGCGCATTCAACGGCCACCAAAAGATGAGCGACAACTGGCACCACTTCGCCGACTTCGTCGCCGCCAACCACGACCTGCCGATCGAGCCGCTGATCCAGGGTGCGACCTCGACCGACCTGAGCGAGGAGGTGCTAGCCGGCTACACCGCCCCCTTCGACTCCCCCGAGGCGAAGGCCGGCCCCCGTACCTTCCCGGGCCTGATCCCACAGACCCCCGACGCCCCGGGGGCCGCCGAAGGCCAGGAGACGATGGATGTCCTGGTCGCCGACTCCCGCCCGGCCCTCCTCCTCTGGGGTACCGACGATCCGGCCCTGCCACTCGACCCGGTCGGGCTTGCAGTTCAACTTCTCTTCCCCGGTGCCGGCCCGCTCGAACCGATCGAGCGAGCCAGCCACTTCCTCCAGGAAGACCGCGGCGAGCTGATCGGCAACCGGATTGCCGAGTGGCTCGATTCGACGGCCGGCGGGGACTGAGTGGGTGCCGACCAGGCACCGGCCCGGCCCAAGCTGGTCCTCCTCTCGCTGATCCTCGCGGCAGCGGTCGCGAACCTCAACCTCTCCGTCGCAAACGTCGCCCTCCCCGACATCGGGGACTGGTTCGACGCCAGCCAGACCCAGCTGAACCTGGTCGCGGTCGGCTACTCGCTCGGACTTGCCAGCTCGGTCGTCTACCTCGGTGCGCTCGGGGACCGGTATGGCCGAAAGGGGATGCTGCTGCTGGGGGTAGGGCTGGCGATACCGGTCTCGATCCTGACCGCCCTCGCTCCGACGGTGGGGCTCCTGGCGGTCGCCCGGGTTTTCGGAGGGTTCACGGCCGGGATGGCCTTCCCGACCACCCTCGCCCTGATCACAGCACTCTGGGCGGGTCAGGCGAGGACCCGTTCGATTGCGCTCTGGTCGGCGACCGGCGGAGCGATCGCCGCCCTCGGGCCGATTTCGGCCGGGGCGGTACTCACCGGGTACCGCTGGCCCGCAGTGTTCCTGCTAACCCTTCCCCTGGCGGTGATCGCCTTCGGGCTCAACTGGAAGTTCGTACCCGGCGGCGTCGCCGAGTCGAAGGGATCGGTCGACAACCTGAGCGGGGTCATCTCGATCATCGCCGTCGGCTGCGTGGTCCTGGGGATCAACTTCGCCGCCGAGCCGGACGAGGGTTCGCTGGCGATTGCCCTGGGCG
Organism: Solirubrobacterales bacterium; assembly: GCA_018883025.1. Lineage (GTDB taxonomy): Bacteria > Actinomycetota > Thermoleophilia > Solirubrobacterales > 70-9 > 67-14. Next base: position 2,378 of record VEQW01000072.1, read on the forward strand.
TGGTCGGTCTTTCGCTCGTCGCCTATTTCTTCCTTCGCCAGAGGAGGCTGAAGAACCCCCTCTACGACCTGACTTACGCGAAGCGCCGGATCTTCTGGGTCGCTGCGGTCGCCGGGATCATCGTCTTCGGAACCCTGATGGGCACGATGTTCATCGGCCAGCAGTACATGCAGAACGTGCTCGACTACTCGACCGTCGTCTCGGGCCTGATGATCCTCCCCGCGGCCCTCCTGATGCTCGTCGTCGCACCTCAGTCGGCCAAGTTGATCAAGGCCCGTGGTTCGCGGTTCACCCTCCTGGCCGGCTACCTCGCCTGCCTGCTCGGGTTCGTGACCATGCTGGTCTTCTGGGACGAGGACGCCAGCTTGGTCGCGGTCGGTGCGGCTTACGGCCTGATCGGGATCGGGGTCGGACTGGCCGGCACCCCGGCTTCCCACTCCCTGACCGGGTCCGTCCCGGTCAAGCGGGTCGGGATGGCCTCGGCAACCGCCGACCTGCAGCGAGACCTGGGAGGGGCGATCATGCAATCGATCCTCGGGGTCTTCCTGACCGCCGGCTACGCAGCCTCATTCTCGAAACTGATCGCATCGAGTCCCAACTCCGACAAGGTCAGTACCGACGTCCAGAGCGAGCTGACCAAGTCGTTCTCCTCGGCCGCCCAGACAGCCGAGGAGTACCCGACGTATACGGACCAGATCATCGAGGCCGCAAAGCAATCCTTCCTGAAGGGGGACGATCTGGCCTTCCTCGCGGGAGCGGTCGCGATCATCCTCGGGGCGATCGTGATCTATCTCTTCTTCCCCAACCGCCGGGAAGAAGACGAGTTGATCGCCGCCTACTCGAAGCAGGACTCCACCGCTGGCTAAGGTGGGAAGGGTGAGTGACTTCATCTTCACGATGCGGGAGGTCTCCCGGGTCCACCCGCCCGACAAGGAGGTGTTGAGCGACATCTCGCTCAACTTCCTGCCCGGGGCGAAGATCGGGGTGCTGGGCTACAACGGTGCCGGCAAGTCGACCCTGCTCCGGATCATGGCCGGTCAGGACACCGAGTACCGGGGTGAGGCCCAGTTGAGGGAGGGCGCCACGGTCGGCCTACTCGAGCAGGAGCCCCAGCTCGACGAATCGAAGGACGTCCGCGGCAACGTCGAGGACGGGGTCCGTGAGGTCCGCGACCTTCTCGACCGATTCAACGAGATCGCTGCCGACTACTCAGATGAGAACGCCGACGAGTTCGCCCGGCTCCAGGCGAAGATCGACGCGACCGACGCCTGGAACCTCGACACCACCCTCGACACGGCGATGGACGCCCTCCGGCTTCCGCCCGGCGATGCCGACGTCTCGACCCTCTCCGGTGGCGAGCGACGCAGGGTCGCGCTCTGTCGCCTGCTGCTCTCGGCCCCGGACCTGCTGCTGCTCGACGAGCCGACCAACCACCTCGATGCGGAGTCGGTCGCCTGGCTCGAGAAATACCTCGAGGAGTACCCCGGAACGGTCGTCGCCGTTACCCACGACCGATACTTCCTCGACAACGTCGCCGGCTGGATACTCGAACTCGACCGGGGTCGGGGAATCCCGTTCGAGGGCAACTACTCTGCCTGGCTCGAGCAGAAGCAGGCCAGGCTCGCCCAGGAGGAGAAGGAGGAGAGCGCCCGGGCGAAGACGATCGCCTCGGAGCTCGAGTGGGTCCGGGAGAACCCGAAGGGGCGCCGGAAGAAGTCGAAGGCCCGACTCGCCCGCTACGAGGAGCTCCTGGCCGAGGAGAAGAACGTGAAGCTGGACCAGGTCCAGATCCACATCCCGGCCGGCCCCAGACTGGGAGACCTGGTGATCGAGGCAGACGGCCTTAGGAAGGGTTTCGACGACAAGCTGCTGATCGAGGACCTCTCGTTCTCGCTGCCGCCCGCCGGAATAGTCGGGGTGATCGGGCCGAACGGAGCCGGAAAGACGACCCTCTTCCGAATGGTGGTCGGTGAGGAAGATCCCGACGATGGATCGCTCCGGCTCGGAGAGACGGTCGAACTCGCCTACGTCGACCAGTCGCGCGATGCACTCGACCCCGAGAAGACGGTCTGGGAGGAGATCTCGGGAGGCGAGGAGGAGATCGAGGTCGGCGAGCGCCGGATGAACTCCCGTGCCTACGTCGCCGGGTTCAACTTCAAGGGCTCAGACCAGCAGCGAAAGGTCGGTGCCCTGTCGGGTGGGGAGCGAAACCGGGTCCACCTGGCGAAGCTGCTCCGCTCTGGCGGCAACCTCCTGCTGCTCGACGAGCCGACCAACGACCTCGACGTCGACACGCTCAGGGCCCTCGAGGAGGCGCTCCTCGCCTTTCCCGGCTGTGCCGTGGTGATCTCCCACGACCGCTGGTTCCTCGACCGGGTCGCGACCCACATCCTCGCCTTCGAAGGCGACTCCCAGGTCGTCTGGTTCGAGGGGAACCTCGAGGCCTACGAGGAGAACCGCCGCAACCGCCTCGGCGCCGAAGCCGAGCGGCCCCACCGGATCACCTACCGCAAGCTGGTCCGGGACTGAACCCCGGAGCCGCTACTTGACCCGGACCGGCTTCGAGGCGTCCGAGTAGTCGGTCGTCTTCAGGCGGAAGGTGGCCTTGTTGGTCTCCGGGTCGCGGTATTCGACCCTTGTCTTGCTCCGAACCGCATAGACCCAGCTACCACCCGACTGCCCAGCGAGGGTCACCTTCTGACCCTTGACCTTCGCCTTGACGGTCTTCCACTTCGGCTTGCCGCCGGACTTCGACCTGACGACTTCGAAGGTCGTCCGGGGTGCGGTGGTGCCGAACCAGGAGAGCTTCACCCTCCCCTTGCCGGAAGCCCTCGCGACCGGTTTGCCGGGGCGAAGCTCCGGGTACTGGCGGGCGATCTCCTTGAGCCGGGTGGCGTCTTCCTTCAGCAGGAAGCCCTGCGCAACCAGCCCGTTCGCAACCTTCCCCGAGTCGGTCACGAACTTCCGGATGTCGCCGTGGAGGTCTTCGACCTCTGAAGCCTTGAAGGCAGTGTACGAGCCGAGCAGGCCACAGAAGTTGGACAACAGGTCGGAAGCGGCGGGCGAGTTGACCCCGGTGTTCACCCCGGTCGGGACCTCGACCTCGGGGTAGCGGATACCACCTTCGGCGATCCCCTTGGAATCCCTGACCAGGGAAGAGCCCGCGTACTGCATGGTCGGACCCGCGACCGGGGCCTTCCCACCCTTGCTCCAGCTGACCAGGTCGGCGATCGCCTTGTTCTGGGTGAACGGCCACTGGACCAGCGAGAGCGGGTACGCAGTGCACTTCACTCCGAGGGGGGCTCGGTCGCGGGTTACGACCTCGTTGAAGTTGTCGAAAGCGAGACGCGGCAGGTGCGACCCGCCGGCCACCTCCCACTTGCGGAAGGAAGGACCATCCGGATCGTCCACGGGGCCGCGGGCCGTCTCGGTCTCGGAGAGGATCCTGACCGCCTTCTCGGGCCGGTCGCCCCTCAGCTTCGGGTTCGTACAGACCGTCAGCAGGTAGCCATCGACGATCTGGTGGAGGGGCTCGACCCGGTTGTAGTGGTTACCGAGCCGACCACAGGACTGGGACTCCCCGGAGGCGATCACGGTCTGCGGGGCCGGCAGGCTACCGAGCGGATTCGTCCCCTGGCCCTGGCCGCGGATGGCCTTGACTCCCGAGGAGAAGATGTCGTAGGAGAGCGCGTCGTTCGAGAACGCACCATTGCCATTGACGTTCAGGCCCTGGTAACGGGACGGATTGAAGGGGCCGAGGCCAAGAGCCGGGGTCGCGCTGCAGCAGAGGACCGAGACGCCCTGGTTCTGGGCCGAGATGCCAACGAAGGCGTAGCCGTTCTTCAGCAGGTAGTAGGGGTCCCCGAACCAGTTCGCCTCGAGGTCATAGAGCGCGGTCACGTTCATCCACTCGGCCACGACGACACCGTTGAAGTCCTTTGCCTTGGCCGGGCGCCTGACGATCATCCTCGTCTTGAAGTCGTACCCACCGTCCTCGACCCGGGAGCCGGTCTGGGTCACCGGGGAGCCGTCGGGCCAGGCGTACTGGAAGGCCCGCCCGTTGAACAGGTATTCCTCCTCGACGTAGCCGTACTTCTTCAGGTCGATGTCGGTGGCGAGGAAGGGGTAGGAGCTCGGCGTATCCGGCAGCGGCCCGGTCACCGTCGGGGTCGGCACGCTGTCGAAGGCGGCCGAGGCCGAGCTGGCGAGGGCTAGCGCCACGACCGGGGCAGCCACCGCGCCCACGAGGACCCTGCGGACCAATCCCTTGTTCACCTTCGATTCCTCCTCATTCCCTTTTCCTTGAAGACAGGGGGCCGTCCCGCGCTCACCGGACGGCCTCCCGATGACTGGAACATTACAGCCGGAGGGAAGTTTCGCCAGGAACCATCGCGAGGGGTCTCAGGACCACCAGCCGTCCGCCCTCCGGGGCATGATCGCCCCGTGATCTGCCCGATGACAGGCGACGAACACCGCCTCTTCTGGCTGCGCTCGGCCTGGTGGTGCGAGGACTGCCGGCAGAAAGTCGAGTCCTGCTGCGAGGGAGGTGGCTGCCCGTCGGCCCGTTCGGATCGAGCAACCT
>VEQW01000008.1 GCA_018883025.1 Solirubrobacterales bacterium
GTCATCGCCCTTGCACCACTTGCCGTGCTCGACGACAGGGCCGGTCTCGACCTGCTCGATCCGGAACTTCGTCGCTGGATCGTCTACCTGCTGGGGATCTCGCTCCTCGGAATCCTCGACGATGCCCTCGGTCTGGGCGCCAAAGAGGACAGCCCGCGTGGCTGGCGGGGCCACTTCCGTGCCCTCGCCTCGGGCGAGCTCTCGACCGGAGCGATCAAGGCGCTCGGTGCAGTCGCGCTCGCGGCGTACACGGTGACCGGGACCGGCAACGAGTGGCCGATGTACCTGGTCGACGTGGCCCTGCTCGTATTGACGACCAACCTGTTCAACCTGCTCGACCTTCGCGGGGGCAGGGTCGAAAAGGTCCTCTTCCTCCTATTCGCGGGACTCTGCCTCGGGGGTTGGACCTTCCAGCCGGTCGACGTCCTCGGCCTCTTCCTCGCACCCTTCCTGGTTGGTGCCTGGTTCACCCTTCGCGAGCGAGCGATGCTCGGCGACACCGGCTCCAACCTGGCCGGAGCGATCGCCGGGGTCGGACTTCTCGTAACCCTGGACGACACCGCCCGGATCATCGCCCTGGCGGTCGTGCTCGGCCTGACGGTGTTCGGGGAATTCCGCTCCATCTCGGGGACGATCGGGAGGGTTCCGCCACTCAGGTTTATAGACTCGCTCGGGCGGTCGGGTCCGCGGGACGGTTCCGGCTGAACCTTCACACGTGAGCGACCGACAGACAGGAGACACCCGGTTCATCTTCGTCACCGGCGGCGTCCTCTCGGCTCTCGGAAAAGGCATCGCCTCGGCATCGATCGGCCGGTTGCTGGTCGCACGTGGCTTCAGGGTCCAGATCCAGAAGTTCGACCCGTACCTGAACGTCGATCCGGGGACGATGAGTCCGTTCCAGCACGGCGAGGTCTTCGTGACCGAGGACGGGGCGGAGACCGACCTCGACCTGGGCCACTACGAGAGGTTCACCGACGAGAACACCTCCCGGGCATCGAATGTCACCGCGGGCTCGGTCTACAACTCGGTGATCAGCAGGGAGAGGCGGGGCGACTACCTCGGGGCGACCGTCCAGGTGATTCCCCACATAACGGACGAGATCAAGAGCAGGATCCTGATCGTCGCCGAGACCAAGGCGGTCGACTTCGTGATTACCGAGATAGGAGGGACCGTCGGCGACATCGAGTCGCTGCCATTCCTCGAAGCCATTCGCCAGCTCCAGACCGACCTCGGCATGCGGCGAACGATGTTCGTCCACCTGACCCTGGTGCCGTACATAAGCCACGCGGGTGAGCTGAAGACCAAGCCGACCCAGCACTCGGTCAACGAGCTCAGGCGGATCGGCATCCAGCCCCAGGCCCTGATCTGCCGCTCCGAAGCCGGCCTCGATCGCGACATCCGCAAGAAGATCGCCCACTTCGCCAGCCTGCCGGTCGAGGCCGTGATCTCGGGTCAGGACGTCGGCAACGTCTACCGGATTCCGCTGATGTACAGGGCCGAGGGGGCCGACGACTTCATCCTCGACCACTTCGGGATCGAGGCCGACCCCCCGGACCTCTCCGACTGGGAGGAGATGCTCCGGATGGCCGACGGCGTCGAGGGGGTCGTGAAGATCGGGCTGGTCGGGAAGTACGTCCAGCTGGCCGACTCCTACAAGTCGGTGATCGAGGCGCTCGAGCATGGCGGGATCCACAACGGGGTCGGGGTCGAGGTCAAGCTGATCGACTCCGAGAATTTCGATCCGACCGAGCTCGACGACGTGGACGGGGTCCTGATACCTGGCGGCTTCGGGGAGAGGGGAGTCGAGGGCAAGGTCGAGGCGGCCCGGATCGCCCGGACATCCGGGATCCCCTTCCTGGGCATCTGTCTCGGGATGCAGATCGCGGTGATCGAGTACGCCCGGAACGAGTGCGGGATGGAGGGTGCGAACTCGGCCGAGTTCGACCACGAGACCCCGTACCCGGTGATCGACCTGCTGCCCGAGCAGAAGGAGGTCTCCGACATGGGCGGGACGATGAGGCTCGGCGCAGATCCGGTCAAGGTCCACGAGGGGACCCGGGCCTTCGAGGCGTACGGCGAGGCCGTCATCTACAAGCGTCACCGCCACCGCTACGAGGTGAACAACCTGCTGAGGACCCGCCTCGAGGACGGCGGACTGGTGATGTCGGGAACCTCACCCGATGAGCGACTGGTCGAGGCGGTCGAGGTCCCGGACCACCCCTTCTACGTAGCCTCGCAGTACCACCCCGAGTTCAACTCCCGACCGAACCGCCCCGAGCCGCTCTTCCAGGGACTTATCGCCGCCGCAAGGGACTACTCGGTCCGCGCTGGACATGGGGAGGCCTCCGGGGATAGGGTCGAATCGTGATCTTCATCTTCTGGGTCGTCCTCGCGGTCCTCGCCGCGCTTATCCACCTCGGGCGGACCCGGGGAGAGGAGCGCGCCCCGGGCGAAGTCGCCGGGATCTTCCTCCGGTACTGGCTCGGAATCGCAGTCGGTATCGCCGGTCTGGTCGGTGCCGGGTTCCACATCTTCGACGGCGAGCAGATCGCGAAGGAGATTTGCTTCACCCGCGGGGACGGCGGTTTCCAGTTCGAGAACGCGATGGGCGACGTTGCGATCGGTGTGGTCGGCGTGCTCTCGATGTTCATCCGGAATCCGAAGTTCTGGCTTGCGGTCGTGATCGTGACCACCATCCAGTACTGGGGAGACGCCTACGGCCACGTCTACCAGATGATCGTCAACGACAACCATTGCGAGGACAACACCGGACTCGTCCTCTGGGCCGACATCTGGACACCGCTCGTGGCGATCGTCCTCTACGTCCTGATGCGGCGTGGACAGCGTTCGATCACGACCTGACGGACAGGCTTTGAGCCGGTTCGTCCGCCTCTGCGAGACCGCAAGCCCGACCGGGAGCGAGGCGGAGGTCGGGGAGCTGGTGCGGGCCGAGCTCGAGGCCCTCGGCCTCACGGTTGCCGAGGACAACGCCGCCGAGGCTGCCGGGGCGGGCTGCGGCAACCTCCACTGCCTGATCGAGGGGCAGGGCGAGGGCTGGGTCGCCTTCTGCGCCCATCTGGACACGGTGCCCCACGAGGGCCCGATCGAGGTAGTGCTGGACGGGGACGAGGTCTACCGGAGCGCCGGGGAAACGATCCTCGGGGCAGACAACAAGGCGGCGATAGCAGTGATGATCGAGCTCGCCGCCGGACTGGTCGAGGAACCGGCACCGACCGGGGTCGAACTCCTGTTCACGGTTGCCGAGGAAACCGGACTTCGGGGGGCGGCCGCCTTCGACAGGACCTCGCTCGTCTCTGAGCGGATGTTCGTCCTCGACCTGGCCGAGGAGATCGGCCGGATAGTCACCCGTTCGCCCTTCTACCACCGGCTAACCGCCCGGATAACCGGGGTCGAGGCCCACGCCGGCCTCGTTCCCGAGGAGGGGCGCTCGGCGATCGTCGCGGCCTCCCGGGCGATCGCTGCAATGGAGCTCGGCAGGCTCGACGACCACACGACTGCCAACGTCGGTCTGATCAAGGGCGGCACCGCCCCGAACGTGGTTCCCGGCCAGTGCGCGCTGGTCGGGGAGGCCAGGTCACTCGATCCGACGAGGGCTGCCCAGGTAGCCGGCGAGATGGCGCAGGCGATCGCTTCGGCCGCCTCGGAATCCGGCTGCGAGGTCGAGGTCGAGACGGCGATCCTCCATCAGGGCTACGAGGTTCCGGACGACTCGCCAGCCCTAGCGCTCGCCGAGCAGGCCCTTTCGGCAAGTGGCTTCGAGCCGGAGAGGGTTTCGACCGGAGGCGGAAGCGACGTCAACATCTTCAGGCCGGAAGGCATCGATGCCCTCCTCCTCGCCAATGGGACCTTCGCCAATCACACAGCCGATGAGAACGTCCCCCGGGCCAACCTCGTCGCGATGCTCGAGGTCTGCCGGGCGCTGGTCGAAGGGGCCCCTGAGCATTGCTGAAGCTGAGGAAGGGCACGGTGGTCGCGACGTCACCGCTCGAGGTCGAACTCGGGGGTGAGCGTCGGATGGCCTGGGTCGACCCTGTCCTCGTCGGGGCCTGCGAACCGGGGGATGAGGTGATCGTCAACACCGAGGCACTGGACCTCGGTCTGGGCTCGGGCGGGTTCGACATCGTGCTGGTCAACCTGACCAGGGGCCTGGAGGGGCCGGGAGCGGAAGGTCCCCACGTGATGAAGCTGAACTACTCGGCCCTCCAGCATCCGGTCGGGACCGTCGAGCGCGAGGTCTCGGCAGATCCTCCCGATGCGGTGCGGGACCGGATCCCGGTGCTGGTGATCGGACTCCACGGCCAGCTCGCCCCGGCTGCCTGGGCCTTCGCCAGGAAGGCGTCCGAAGGGGGAAAGGGGGGAGCATTGCTCGGCTACGTCCAGACCCAGGGAGGAGCCCTCCCCGGTGCCCTCTCCCGGGACGTCAAGGCCTTGATGGAAGAGGGCCTTCTCGCAGGTCACATAACGGCCGGACCGACCTGGGGTGGGACCGGCGAGGCGATAACGACGATCGGTGCCCTCGATGCGGCCGGTTCGCTCGGCTGGGATGCGGTGGTTGCCGGGCCGGGTCCGGGCATCCTCGGTTCGGGGACGACCTATGGCCACGGCGGCATGGCCGCCCTCGACACCGCCCACGCAGGGTTGAGCCTCGGCGCACCGACGGTCGTTGCCCCGCGGCTCTCGGGCTCCGACCCACGGCCCCGTCACCGGGGCCTGAGTCATCACTCCCGAACGGTCCTCAGCCACCTGCTCGGTGGGGTCGACCTTCCCCTCCCGGAAGGATCGGAAGAGCTGAGCGACGTGGTCAGGGACCTCGGACGCGGCAAGCACCGGGTGACGATCGAGCCGGTCGACATCAGCGGTTTCGAACATTCTGAATTCGTGACGCGGACGATGGGCAGGGGTCCATCGGAGGACCCGGAGTTCTTCGCCGGGGCCCTTGCCGGCGGTTCCAGGCTCGCCTCCCTCCTGCCGACCTAGCCGCGACTACGAAGGAGTCGGGGCGGTCGACCGGTTGCTCCCGGAGGAATGGCCTCCGGCCCGGAGAAAACCACCCCATGGAGCTGGAGGCGCCCGCTTCGACAGCCGTTCGTCTGCCCCGGGGCTTCACCGAGCTGCTCGGGGACTTCCTCGCCCATCTCGAACTCGAGCGGGGCCTCTCCCCGAACACCCTCTCGGCCTACCGGTCGGACCTGATCGGATTCGGCGCGTTCCTCGAATCCAGCGGGATCGATCCCCTCGCGGCCGAACCGAAGGACCTGGCCGCCTGGTCGGCCTGGCTGGCCGAACCGGACGAAGGTGAGCGGCCGGCCCCGTCGACCCTCCACCGCAAGGCAGCATCGATCCGTTCGTTCTACAGGTACCTGAGGAGGGAGGGTCTGGTCGACGACGACCCGACCACCGGGATCGGGCCGCAGCGCCGCAGGAAGACTCTCCCTCCGGTACTCACCGTCGAGCAGGTCGAAGCCCTGCTCGCCGCACCTTCCGGCAGCACCCCACAGGCCTATCGGGACCGGGCGATCCTCGAGGTGATGTATGCCTGCGGACTCCGGGTCTCCGAGGTGATCGGACTGGAGATGGCGGACGTCGACACCGAGGAGGGCGTCCTTCGGGCCAGGGGCAAGGGGAACCGGGACCGGCTGGTTCCGGTCGGGTCCGGGGCGATCCGGGCTATCGATGCCTATCGGACTGCGGGCCGGCCTTTGCTTGCGGGCGACCGTCACGAAGCTGCCCTCTTCCTCAACTATCGGGGCCGACCGTTGAGCCGACAGGGGCTCTACAAGATCGTCCAGGGCCACGCCGAGACGGCCGGGCTCGGTGAGGCGATGACCCCGCACACCCTCCGGCACTCGTTCGCGACCCATCTCCTCGCCGGTGGCTGCGACCTGCGGGCGGTCCAGGAGATGTTGGGCCATGCCGACGTCGCCACCACCCAGGTCTATACCCATCTCTCCGGTACCGAACTCCACGACGTCTACATGCGGTCCCACCCGAGGGCCTCGAAGCCGGCACCGGGCGAGTGATAGAACCGCGGGGTGCCCGAGCTCCCCGAGGTGGAAACGGTTCGCCGTCAGCTCGACCCCGAGGTCTCCGGACGTGGGGTCGAGTCGGTCGAGATCCTCGACCACTACTTCACCAAGCCACACGACCCAGGTGATTTCGAGAGGTCGGTCGCGGGGAGGACCTTCGAGGGAGTCGATCGCAGGGGCAAGTACCTGCTGCTCAGGTTCGACGACGGTGACACGCTCGTGATCCATCTCCGGATGACCGGCAACCTCGTCCTGGCCGAGGGTGAGGAAGAGTTCCCCGCTCCCGATGGCCGGATCTACCGGCCGCCGAAGGGGGAGCACCTGAAGGCCCGGTTCAGACTCGAAGACGGGCTCGAGCTCCGCTTCTACGACCCGCGCCGATTCGGTCGGGGCTTCGTCGCGACCCCGGCCGAGCTGGACGATTACCTCGGCAAGAGGCTCGGGGTCGAGCCACTCTCGGAGGACTTCACGGTCGAGGAACTCGCCCGGGTCACGACCGGACGCACCGGCCCCCTCAAGTCACTTCTACTCAACCAGGCCGTCGTTGCCGGAATCGGGAACATCTACGCAGACGAGGCGCTCCACAGGGCCGGTCTCCATCCGCTCTCGCCGGGGGGCTCGATGAAGCCGGAGCACCACCAGGCGCTCCACTCCGGGATCGTCGAGGCGCTCCAGAGGGGGGTCGAGCTGGGTGGTGCCTCGATCGACGACTACCGCGATGCCCGCGGGACCAACGGCTCGATGCAGGAAGAGTTCCTGGTCCACCTGCGCGAGGGGGAGGACTGTCTGGGCTGCGGGGGAACCGTGGCCCGGATCGTGGTCGGTGGAAGGTCCACTTACTACTGCCCCGATTGCCAGGTGAGGCTGAGGCGGAAGCCGAGGCGCCGACGGGGGTGAACCCCGTCCGGGCAGGAAGTCAATCTGTTGCAATGGCGGGAAAGACCTACAAGACCGAGGGGATCGTGCTTCGCTCGATCCGGTACGGCGAGGCCGACCGGATCCTCCACCTCTACACGCGCGAGCGAGGCCGGATCGGCGCGATCGCAAAGGGTGTCCGGAAGCCGAAGTCCCGCTTCGGTGGCAGGCTCGAGCCGTTCTTCCGGCTCTCTCTGGTCCTCCACAGGGGAAGGGGCGATCTCTCGACCGTGAGTGCGGCCGAGACGATCGAGGGCTACCCGGAGCTGAGGTCCTCGGGCCGGGCGATCGCTGCCGCCTCGGACGCCTGCGGTGCAGTGCTCAGGCTGCTCGAGGGGACCGGGCCGAATGAGGCCGCCTACAACCTGCTCTGTCGCTACCTCGGGCTGCTCGATGCCGATCCGGATGGACCGCTCGCCAGCGGTCCCGGCATGGTCGCCTTCCGGCTGAAGCTGGCCCTCGCCGCCGGGTTCGGGCCGGAGCTCGCCGCCTTTGCCACCTGTGGGTCGAGCGAAGAGGTGGCCGGATTCTCCGGTGCGGCCGGGGGGGTCGTCTGTGCCGGCTGCGGGGCCGGCTCCTTCGCACTCTCGCCCGAGGGACACGCCTTCATGGTCGAGGCGATCGGCAACCCCCTGGCCGAATTGCCGGAGGCAGATGAGATGGCCGTCCGTCAGGCGGGTCGGGCGATCGGGGAGACCCTCGAGCACCACGCCCACGTTCGGCTCCCTCGCCCCGAGGCCAGGAAGGCCGCTTGAAGGGCGACTCCGAGTTCGCGACCGACTGGCAGGAGCGAGAGGCTCGTGAGCTTTCCCCACGTGCCATCCGCTCGTATCCAGCCAGGCGCAAGGTCGCCGAGTCCGACAGCCCGGTCCGAACCCCCTTCCAGCGCGACCGGGACCGGATCGTCCACGCCAAGGCCTTTCGCCGCCTGATGCACAAGACCCAGGTCTTCATCGCCCCGAGCGGGGACCACTTCCGGACCCGCCTGACCCACACCCTCGAGGTCACTGGCATCGCCCGAGGCGTCGCCCGCGCACTCAGGCTGAACGAGGACCTGACCGAGGCGATCGGCCTCGGCCACGACCTCGGCCACACGCCGTTCGGACACCTGGGGGAGGCCGCCCTCGACCGGGCGAGTCGGGCCCGCGGAGGTCCCGGTTTTCGCCATTACCGCCACTCGGTCCGCATAGTCGAGAAACTGGAGCGCGATGGCAGGGGTCTGAACCTGAACCGGATCGTGGTCGATGGGATAGGGAGGCACAGTGGCACCGATACGCCCCTGCCTCGCTCGCTCGAGGGCCAGATCGTCCGGCTGGTCGATCGGGTCGCCTACCTGAACCACGACATCGACGATGCGATCCGGGCCGGGGTGATCACCAGGAAGAGCCTCCCGGCCAGGGAGATCAAGCTCCTCGGACGAACTGGACCGGAGCGGATCGACACCCTGGTCCAGGACATCATCGTGGCCTCGGCCGATTCCGAGGAGATCCGGCAGGGCCCGCGGGTGGGCAAGGCGATGGAGAACCTGCGGGACTTCATGTTCAGCGAGGTCTACGAGAGCGAGCCCGCCCGCAGGCAGAAGGAACGAATCGAGTTCGCGATCGGCAACCTGTTCGACTACTACCGCAAGTACCCGGAGGAGGTGACGGTCAGCTACGGCAAGGGAGGCGAGCCCTCGGCAGCCCAGATGGCGATCGACATGGTCGCCGGGATGACCGACCGTTTCTGCATCGCCACCTTCGAGCGGCTGTTCGTGCCCAGCACGACCTCTTTCTAGGTCCGGGCGGACCGCGGGATCCGCTTTCGTGGGGGAGGGCCTCGCCTCTATGCTGGCCGGGTGGCCCGTTTCACCCCCGAGACGATCGAAAAGGTCCGCTCTGCTGCGGACATGGTCGAGGTCGTATCGGCCCACACCGAACTGAAGCGCTCCGGCGCCAGGTATCAGGGACTCTGCCCCTTCCACGACGAGCGGACGCCCTCCTTCTCGGTCCACCCGGACGAGAAGCTCTACCACTGCTTCGGTTGCGGAGTGGGCGGGGACATTTTCGATTTCGTCTGCGAGACCTCGGGCCTGGAGTTCCCCGAGGCAGTCGAAACCCTCGCCGAGCGCTACGGGGTCGAGGTAACCCGGGTCGAGCAGGACCCAGAGGCCGAGGCCCGGAGCAAGGCCCGAAAGCGCCTCCAGGAACTGCTCGATCGGGCTGCGTCCTTCTACTCGTCGACCCTGGCCTCCTCGAAGGAGGCATTGGCCTCACGTGAGTACCTGGCCTCGAGGGGGCTCGGCGACGAAGTCCTCGCCAGTTTCGGGGTCGGCTACGCACCGAGCGCCTGGGACACCCTGGTCAAGCGAGGCCAGCAGGCCGGCTTCACCCTCCAGGAGATGGCCGAGGTGGGACTGGTCCAGAAGGGGCGGGAGGGCGGCCTTTACGACCGGTTCAGGAGCCGGATCATGTTTCCGATCCGGGATGCCAGGGGAAGGACGATCGGGTTCGGGGCACGGGCGACCACCGACGGCCAGAAACCGAAGTACCTGAACTCGGCCGAGACCCCCTTCTTCCACAAGAGCGAGGTGCTCTACGGAATCGACGTCGCCCGCCCGGCGATGGCCAAGGCCGGCAGGGCGATCCTGGTCGAGGGATACACGGATGTCCTCGCCCTCCACCAGGCAGGCTTCTCCGAGACCGTCGGGATCATGGGCACGGCGATGACCGAGCAGCAGGTCGCGGCGCTCTCCTCCACCGTGGGCACCGTGATCCTCGCCCTCGATGCCGATGCGGCCGGGCAGAAGGCGATGCTCAGGGCCCAGGAGGTCGCCGCCGGCCGCAAGGTCTCGATCCGGGTCGTAGCCATGCCCGAGGGCGAGGACCCGGCCGAGATCGCAACCGAGCCCGACGGGGCCGACCGCTTCAGTCGCCTGCTCGAGGGGGCGGTCGCCCTGCCCGAGTTCCACCTCGACCTCGTACTCGGTGCGGTCGATTCGAGCTCACCCCTCTCCAGGGACGAAGGCCTGGACCGGGCAGTCCCGGTAATCGCCTCGGTTCCGCCGGGTGCGCTCCGGCAGGAGCTCGTCCGCAAGGCATCGGATGGCCTGGGAATCGAGACCCCGGTGATCCTCGCCCGGGTCGAGGCTGAACCACCTCCCTCCGCGGGTCGCCCGGCGCCGGTTGCCGCACCGACCGAGGAGGCCGCCCCGGTCGAGGCCCAACGGTCAGGAGTTCTCACCAAGCACGAACGGCGGGAGCGATCGCTTCTCCTGATGTGCGTTGCCGATCCGACTGAAGGCGCGGTCTGGCTCGAGCGCCTCGAGGAGCGCCACCTGAGCTCGGACCTCTCGATCCGAACCGTGACCTGGCTGAAAGGGAACCTCGATGATCCGACCGAGGGCATCGATTCCGAGGACGAAGACGTCCGGCGACTGGTCAGGGCCCTGGTCGTCAGGGCCGATCCTTCGAAGGTCGGGGAAGGCGCGATCCGGCGGAACTTCATGGAGCTCGAGCTGGCCGCACTGGAGCGGGAGATCGAGCAGGCCGGTGAGGAGGATGCGGCCCGAAGGGCCGAGCTGAGCAGGGAGCGCTCGACGCTGGTCGAGGAGGTACGGAGGGCCGAGGAAGAGGCGGCCTGACCGGATCGATCAACATTTCGAAGGGGCCTGCACCGGTACCGAAGCCGGGCGCTCTCCGGTAGGGTTCGGCCCCCGTAGACCTCCGAAAGGGATGTCCAGCGGGGCGGGGGTGAACCACCCCGTAAGAGTGCCTTCGGGGGTAGCTCAATGGTAGAGCGCCGTCCTGTTAAGTCGGTGGTTGGCGGTTCGAGTCCGCCCCCCCGAGCTCACCCGGCCAGGGACTCGATCAGCCTCGCACCGTTGTCGGGACCATCGTTCTCCTCTGCCCACTGGGCGATCTCACCGGCCCGTTTCCGGTAGGAGGGGTCGGCAAGCAGCTCGGCTACGGCCCAGCGAAGGGTTGCCGGTGTGGTCAGGCTCCCCCTGAGCGAGAGCCCCGCCCCCGACCAGGCCAGTCGTACGCCGTTCTCGTTCATGTCACCTGCGGCAGGGCAGGCAAGGACCGGCACTCCCGCACCGAGGGCACGGGCAAGGGTGCCGTGTCCCCCGTGGCAGACCACTACCGATGCCTCCGGGAAGACCTGGGAGTACCTCACCCAGTCGTGGAGGACGGCGTTCGGCGGAACCTCTATCCCGGATGAGTGGCCTGCACGGTTGGTCGTCGCCAGGACCCTTACCGGCCGATCGGCAAGGGCCTCCAGGGTCGCCCTGACCAGCCTGTGCTCCGGGTCTTGCGAGGTACTGGGTGCGACGACGATGAGCGGGTCGTCGCCCGGCGGGAGCTCTACGTCTTCGTGGGGTGGCTCGAACTCCATCGGCCCAGTGATCCGGGCCCTCTCGGGCAGCGAGTCGGGGTACTCGAGCTGGGGAAGGGTCGCCACCAGGACGAGGTCCGGGCTGGTCGCCCCGTGGAACCTCTCGGTGGGTGGCAGGCCGACGACCGATCGCTGGGCATTCAGGTCGTCCCTGCCCGCCCGGAGGCCGTGCTCCATGAAGCGGCCGACCAGGTCCCAGGCCTTCCTGCCGAACCCGGTCCGTGGCGGCATCGCACCGATCGAGAACGGGGGGAGTCCTTCGCCTCCCTCCGGGAAGAGATGGGGGACGAGGGTCGCTCGACGGGCGCCGAAGCGCTCTGCCGCCAGGGCCGGCGCGACCGTGAGAACGTCGTTGACGACCACGTCCGGCCGGAACTCCTCCAACAGTGGCATCAGGGCATTCGCCGCCTCTCCGCCACCCGGAGTTCCCGACCGCGGCGGCGGGAACACCTGGTAGCCGTCGGCCGGGGCGAACCCGACACCTTCGCCTCGAACCAGCTCCTCCCATTCGGGCCAGGTCTCGAGCACCACCTCGTGGCCCCTCGCCACGAGGGCACGGGAGAGGGAGAGAGCGGGGAAGACGTGGCCCGGGTCCCCGAATGCGGCGACCAGGCACCGGAGCTCCCTGGGTCTACCCGCTTCCAGCGCCCGACCGGCCCCTACATCCCGCCGCTGTCGGGACCCCCGCCGGGGCGGTTCAGAACGATCTCGGGGACCACGCAGTTGGGGGAGGTCGAGAGCAGGAAGGAAACGACTTCACCCAGGTCCTCGACCCGGATCATGTCCTCCGGGGCGATCTCGCCCTGGACGAATTCAGTCATGTCCGTGGCGACGAATCCGGGGCAGATCGCGGTTACCTGGACGCCCGAGTCACCGAACTCCTTCTGGCTCGAGTGGGAGAAGGAGATCACCGCCGCCTTGGTCGCTCCGTAGATCGAAAGCCACGGCGGATAGGCCTTGCCGGCGACCGAGGCGAGGTTGACCACGAGCCCCTTTCCGTGTTCGCCCCCGGCCTCCTGGAGCATGCCGAAGGATTCACGGGTCAGGATCACCATCGCCTTCAGGTTGACCGCGACCTGGAGGTCGAGGAACTTGTCCGTGATCTCGCTGATTGGCTGGCCGATCCCGATCCCGGCGTTGTTGACCAGGCAGTCCATCCGGCCCCACCTCTCCCCGTGGGCCTCGACCAGTCGCTCGGCCTCCTCTGGCTTCGAGAGGTCGGCAACCACCCCCTCCACGTCGAAGCCTTCGCCGGCGAGGCGCTCGACTGCCGAGGCGAGCTTCTCCTCGCGGCGACCGGAAATCGTCAGGGAATATCCGGAACGCCCAAGTCGCTCGGCGATCGCGTATCCGATGCCCCCGGACCCCCCCGTTATCAGTGCCGCTCTCTCACCCATCTGTGAGCACCTCCCGATGCCGACTGAATGACCCTTGGCCGAAGCCCGGCAACCCTAGTCGAGCCCGACCGGGGTCGGCCTTCCCATGCCCGGCCATCTGTTCTAGTCTGGATCGGTCGTCCAGACAGTGAGGGACGAGGGGCGACGAGCCGAATTCGGACGAAGGGGGCGAGGTGAGCGAAGAGGGACCGGATCCAGAGCTTCTCGAGGCTTTCGTGAAGGAGTCCCGCCAGCGCTGCGACGTGATCTCGGCCGGTCTGGATACAGGCACGACCGACTTCGAGGCGCTCCGTCAGGAGGCCCATGCCCTCCACGGGACCGCGGTGACCCTTGGGCTCGGTCGGATCGGAGAGCTTGCGGGCCTGATGGAGTCCGACCTGGCAGAGGCCGCCGAGGGCACCGAGCTGAAGCCCCAGCGGGCCACCCAGTTGTCAGAGGCCGCCGAGGCGCTGGCCGAGGGGGTCAAGGCAGCTGCCGCCGGGGAGGAAGAGCCGCCAGACGTCGGCCGCTCGCTCTCCCAGTTGTTCGCGATCTAGCCAGTCCCTTCGGACACCCATCCATAGAATCGCCCCCGAGGGCCGACAACGCCCCGGGCCGGTAGCTCAGTTGGTTAGAGCAGCGGACTCATAATCCGTAGGTCGGAGGTTCGAGTCCTCCCCGGCCCATCGCTTTGGAGCGGGATGGTTGATCCCGAAACGGACCGGCTGGCGATCGGGCAACACCCTGGGCAACTGGTTGGATGGCGCGGTCGCGGACCCCGTCAGTGCCAGACTCGGTTCCAGGCGCTCGGGGGGTCGTCTGGCCTCAGCCGGAGGAGAAGCCCAGCAGGACGGCGGAGGTCTTCGACGTGGTCTACAGTGCCGGGCGACGCGTTCCGGGACAGCAATTGGGAAGAGGGGATCGAGCCGGTGATCAGGCATGTGGCAGTTTCGACAGTCGGGTTTGCAGTGGCGCTTCTTGCGATCGGCTGCGGATCTTCAAGTGACTCGGGCTCGGAAGGGGCCCGTCAGGCCTCGGCCGTCGGTGTCTCGGGCTGTCCCAATCAACGGTCCACTCAGCACCGGATCGATTACGTCAACACGACGGGAGCTCCCCTGCGGGCAAGAACCGGCACGACCCTCTGTGCTGCCTTCTCCGAGACCGGGAATCCGATGTCGATTAACTCCCAGACCATCAAGTCGATAACGCCCGAGGCGGCAGGCCGGGGCAACGTCTCGGCCATGCAGCGGCTCGAAGTCGTCAACTGCGCCGAACAGACCAAGCCTGTCTGTCGTTGGGATAAGAAAGCGGATAAGTGGGTCGACGACTGTGTTCAGTGGCCCCTGCAGGTCGAGAAGGCAAAGGGTGCCGACTGGGTTGGTTTGGGGTCAGTAACGGTCAAGTACTGCGGCTTCGGCTCCCTGGCGGATAACACCGTCCAGATCATGGATCCCCGCAGTCTCTCGGGCAAGATCGATGGCAAGAGCGTCACCGTCGCGCCCACGGCTCGGGTAGATACCGGGGGCGCCCAGAGGGTTCCCCTGGTCGCGATCACCACGAGGTGACCACAGCCGCAGTTGGCTGAGGCGGAAACCGCGGGCCCCGCGGTTCGCCGCAACTGCCCGACCGGTTTCGTGTTCGAAGGTGGAGACTTGGGTGTCCGGGTGAGCGCCGAGGCTCAGGCCCAGGCGTTATCTTCCAGACAGGGACTTGGAGGTCCGAGGGAGAGTGGATTGAAAGAAATGCTTTCTTCTTGGGGCAGGGGAATCCTGTTGGCAAGAGTAAAAGGGCGTGCCGTCGTGGACCAGGCAAGCTCCGCAGGTGCCCAGTCGTCGGTCGACGGCCCCGGCCCCCCCGGTCGCCTCGGGCGCTCCCTGTTCTCTGGTCTCGTTGTCATGGCCCTCATGCTGTTCTTCTCGCCGTTGGCGGAAGGATGGTCCTCGAGGACCGTTCCCGGGCTGGTCAGCGGACAGGAGTCCGGCGGCTCACTGGTCCCGGTGGTGCCCGGTGTCGTGCTGGACGGGAATGACGGTCTCTCGACCAGCCTGCAACCCGTACTCCGCTGGCCCGGTGCTCCCTCGGGCCAGAAGCAGTTCGAGGTCCTGGGCCTTGGCGGCAAATCGCTCTGGCGGCTCGGCGTGTCGCAGAACCAAACCCGGGTGAACCCGGGGGTCCTCAAACAGGGTGGGGCCTACCGATGGCGGGCAACCGCCTCTGGCAGGACCTTCGATGGGGGCCTCTTCCGGGTCGACATGCAGAGGGCCGACCTCCAGGGGGCACCGCAGTTCGGGGGGGTATCGGTAGGCACCGTTTCGGGAGAGGCGATCTTCTCCTGGAGTTCGCCGAGCTTGGTGACCGTCGGGGGCGATGCCGGTTTCTCGCTCTCCCACCAGCCTTCGAATTCCGAGATGGTCGCACCCCAGGTCGGGATTCCTTCCGGGTGGCAGCTGACTGCCGGTGGGGGCTCGCCCTGGGTCCAGCTCAAGGTCAAGTCGAGTACCTGGATCGAGCTGGTCTCGAGCACGGGGGCGGCCATTCCCTTCTCGAAGGGGAGTGGGGGCCTCTGGAACGCGCAGCTGGGCGCCGGTGAGAACTGGCCGGTGGGCAGCGAGGTTTCGCTGAGTCAGGCTTCCGACGGAACATGGTCGGCGACCAATCGAAACGGCGTCGTGACTCTCTTCCCGAAGGCCGGGGAGGCCGGTGATTCGGTTTATGTAGAGAAGGTCTGGAAGGCGGGGGAGCCCTCGGTCCAGATGGTCTTCGGCAGCACCGGTCGGCTGAAGGCTCTCCGGGACCCGGTCGGGGGCCGATTCCTCAGGTTCATCTATCGAGGAATCAACGAAACAGACTCGCTCAAGTGCGTCGAGCCCAAGGCCGCCAACATGAGGATCGCGCCCGAGGGGTACCTCTGCCTGACCAGTGGCTGGGAGCAGCCGACGGGACAGCCCAGGGCGAGCAGCGGGACCCCCCAACGGAACAGGTTCTTCTATGCGCCGGCAGCGCAGCAGCGTGTCGCCAAGGGCAAGAAGAATGGGAAGAAGGGGGCCGGAGGGAAGTCCGGCAAGGTGAGGGGCAACCGCGGCAGCTGCTGCGAAGTAAGGCTGGCCCGGATCGTGCAGGACTCCCAGGCCGGAGGGCAGCTTTCCTCGGTGACCGATCTCGCCTACGACTCGGTCGGCCGCCTCGTCAAGGTGCGCTCGCCCCTCGCGACCCAGGCGGTGGCCGCCGGGGTCCTCAAAGGTGCCCCGGCCTCGAACAGCCCAGATGTCCTGACCACGGTCTCCTACGACGATGACGGCCGGGTCTCGAGGATCACTCGCCCGGCACCCCTCTCTACCTCCAGGACGGGCGAAAGGGCCTGGCGCTCCTTCAGCTGGTCGACCGATGGCGGCTCGATCACCCAGACGATCAGGGGGCCGGACACCGCCCTACCGCTCTCCCAGGTCACCTCGACGCTCGCCTCGATGCTGACCACGCGTACGGTTGACAGCGTCGGTCAGGTGACGACCACCGAGTGGAACACCGAACTGGAGCTGCCCACCCAGGTAACCAGCCCCGGGGGGATGGTCGAGAAGTTCTCCTACGACAGCCTCGGCAACAGGACCGAGCAGCGAGGACCCAGCACCCAGGTGGACGGTTCCGGCGCGCCGGTGGCCCGGAGTTCCTACGACACCCAGCTGAACGGCTCCCAGGCCGAGCCGATGAAGGGGCTCCAGGTCCTCTACTTCAAGGGTCGTGAGTTCCAGGGGGCCCCGGCGGGCCATGACACAGGGCCGCGGATCGGAAGCACCCAGGCCGTCACCTCGCTCGACTTCAACTGGCCTGAGAGCCCGATCAACTCGACCGCCAAGGAATGGTCGGCGAGGCTGTTCGGTTACGTGAGGGTTCCTCAGGAGGGCAGCTTCACCTTCACCAACTCCGCCGGGACCGCCCTCTGGGTCGGGGGGCAGCTCTGCGCTCCGAACTGCTCCCTCCAGGGCCTGAAGGCCGAGCAGATGCTGCCGATCCAGCTGCAGGTGGCATCGGGAGCGAATGGTTCGGCTTCGGTCCGGGCGACCTGGTCGGGTCCCGGGGCTTCCGGCCCGATTCCGAGCACCAATCTTCGGCCCGGCTACACGATGCCTTCCGAACAGGCCGCGAGCGACGTCCTAACCCCGGGATCGGGTGTCCAAAGCCTCAAGTCTTCGCTCAGCTACGACGCCAACGACCCGATGAGGCCGACCGAGGCTCGCTCGCCCTCGGGCCTTGTGAGTTCGAGGACCTACGAGCCCTTCAACCCGGGCGCAGGCGAGTTCGGACGCTCCACCGGGTACCTGAGCGCGGCCGGAACGAGGACGGCCACCACTTACTACGGCCAGCACGACCTGACCCCGGTTCCCAACGAGTGCCCCGGGATCGGCGGCAAGGCCTTCGACCAGGCCGGGATGCCACGGGCGATGGAGCAGTCAGGCGGGCTGAGGGCGACCAATATCTACGACGACGCCGGCAGGGTGGTGGCCTTTCGCCAGAACGGGCGCTTGACCAGCTGCCAGTCCTTCGATGCGGCCGGGAATCCAAAGGTCTCGTATTTCCCGGCATGGGGCGATTCCCCCTCCGTGACCACGACCTTCACCTACAACGATGGAGGCAACCCCCTTCGCTCGGTCGAGGAGACGAGGCAGGGCTCGACGGTACGGACCTCCTCGAGCAAGGTCGACATCCTCGGTCGGGAGATCCAGACCACTGATCCCTGGAAGACCACGACCTCGGTCACCTTCGACTCCTTCGACCGCCCGGTCCAGACGGTTGCGAGGACCGGTACGGGCCAGGAGACCGCGACCTCGACCACCTACGACGCCGCCGGGAACGTCGAGTCGATAACGGTCGATGGTCAGAAGCTCGGGACCTTCTCGTACAACTCCCTCGGCAAACTGACTTCGGCGACCTACTCGAACGGATCCTCGGCGAGCTTCAGCTACGACCAGAACGGGGCCCTGTCGGCCCGGACGATGAGAGTTGGAGGCCAGGAGATAGGGGAGAGCGTCGAGACCGCTCCGAGCGGACGGATCCTCGGTCGGACCCTGAACGGTCCGGGTGCCCAGGGTGGCTGGGAGTATTCCTATGACTCCGACGGCCGCCTGACCTCGGCCGACCTCACCGGGACCATGCCGGCGGGGGTGACGCCGGGCACCTGGTCATTCGAGGTAAACGACTCGTCCCAGAGAACGGCCATCACGAGGCCCGGAACCGGTCCGGGTAGTGGGCGTGTCGAGTACACCTACGGTGGTGCCGGGGAGATGGAAGGCACGACCGATACCCGGTTCGGCCCCGAGAACGGTGACCAGTTCATCTACGACGACCTCGACCGGGCGACGAGGGTCGGTCCGCTCCGCCTTGCCTATGACGCCTCGGGCGCGGTGGCGGAGACCACCGATGGAACGACCACGGTCAGGTACATCCTCGCCGGGGGTGAGGTGATCGGGGAGACGGTGACCGCCCCCGACCCCCAGACCGGCCAACCGACCACCAAGTCGGCCAGGTACTCGGCCCAGGGCCTGATCCTCTGCCCGAAGTGCGAGGCCGGGACGGCGATCTCCAGGGTCGTGCCGCTTCCCGGCGGGGTCAAGATCCAGATTCCGATCGCCAGGAAGTCCCAGGCAGTCCGTTTCGCCAACTCCGACTGGCGCTACGAGGACCTTCTCGGAAACGTCGCCTGGGAAGCGGTCGGTGCCGAAGCCCCGTCGACGACGGCGATCTACGACCCCGACGGGAATCAGGTCAGCAGCCAGCCGGCACTCTCGCTCGACCCGACCACCCCGAACCTGCGCTACCGGGGACTCCAGACCGCCCCCACCGACCCCCCGATCGTTGCGATGGGCCAGAGGTCCTACATTCCTTCCCTGGGGGTCTTCCTTCAGCCCGATCCGATCGCCAACGCCGGTCCGACGCCCTTCAACTACGCCAATGGCGACCCGATCAACTATCAGGACAACGGGGGCAAGGCGGCCTGGTCGTGGGCGATGTTCACAAAGGTGGCCATCGGGGTGGTCGTCGGAGGCCTACTCGCAGCCGCCACCTCGGGGACCGGGTCCTATCTGGCGGTCGCGTTGATCAACGGGCTGATCGACGCGGCAGTGACGCTCGGAACCGAGGCGCTCGTCGTGGGGGCAAAGATTCCCGATTCTGACGGCCGAACCCAGGATTCGATCAACGGGATGAACGTCCTGTGGGCCGGCCTGGCCGGGGCTGCGTTCGGGGTCGCAACCAAGTACTGGCGGGGGACGCGCTCGGGCGTCGCCCAGAAGGTCGCGAACCAGTCTCAGCCCATCTCGGTCGCCGACGAGGTCGTAGACGATCCGGTCGAGGCCCTCAAGCTGGGCCTGAAGGAGGACAACGAGGCCTACCAGGACATCGCCGGCTACAACTTCCAGACCAAGGTCCTGGATCAGATGAAGAAGGAGGGTCCCGGGTCCAACGGGTTCGAGAACCCATATGACCTGGGCGAGATCAAGACCTTCCTCTACGACGATCCCAACCAGCTCCCGGATTTCTTCAAGCCCTACCCCGGAATGGTCATCCCGTGATGCCGGAGGCAGGGGGAAGGACGGAGACGATGCCAACCACGAAACGAAGGAGTCGAGAATGAGCGAGGGGACGACCGATCCGATGACCAACACCCGTCCGCCCGGAAAGCCTGGACGGCCCCGGTCGGCCTTCGTCTTCGCCCTGCTTGCCTTGGCCCTGATGGGCCTGCCCGGGGTTCTTTCGGCCTGCAGCGGAGGGGATGAGGGGACCGCCCCTGCCCCCGGTGGGTCGCCCCAGTCGACCAGTTCGACGATCGATCCAGTGGCGGCCAAGGAGATCAGGAACAACCGCGCCCCGGACAGCTGCGTCAACTACAGGTCCAACGAGGAGATCTGTGCCGACTTCAACAACTACCTCCTCAGCTACCGGCCGATCATCGAAAGCGACAAGGACTACGAGACCCGGGGGCCGTACCTGATCGGCTCCGGGAACTTCACCCCGGTGGGTTCCAAAGATGGGGTCGAGGTCAACTCCTACATCAACTTCGAGGACGTCGGGAAGGGAGCCGGTGACGACGGGCAACATCGTGGCTACAACTCACAGGCGAAGAAGCCCTTCGGTGACTTCCTCCAGGTCGACTTCAATGATCAGGCAAGTATCGGCAACAGCGGCAGCGTGCGGATAAAGGCGACCGCCGGTGACGTCGACCTGGGGACCGCCCACTTCTGGCTGAGGAACGAGGACGGGGCCGACGATGATGACCAGGAACTCGGCTACAAGGTGGATGGCGACAACGACTGGTTCTACTGTGAAGCGAAGAGGGGCGGTGGTGGAGGACCGGTTCTCTTCTCCTGTGGTGCCATGAACCGTCCGACCAAGGGTGTGGACGTCTGCGTCGACAACGGGGACGACGAGGAGTGTGGTTTCACCTTCTACCTCCAGACCTACCCGGTCCGGGTGAACGTCCAGAACAAGCTGCCCGGCTCGAAGCTCGAGATCACCAAGATCGAGGACGACCAGCCCGACGGAACCTCCGACTTCGACTTCGAGGTGAGCGAGTGGGCTTCCAGCCTCAAGCCGGGCGCCTCGGCCGAGGAGGGGAGGGCCCTCTGGCTAGCCGGCTACCGCGCCCAGGCCGGTGGCAAGGTCAAGGTGACCGGTGTCCTGAGGCCACTGACCGCAGCAGCGAAGACGGAGGCCTGGGCGAACCAGAACATCGTCATGGAGTCGACCTGGGGTCAGGTCAAGGTGGTCGAGGAAAAGGACGGCAAGAAGCAGGAAGTCGTAAAGCAGCCCGATCCGACCTGCACGATCGGGGCATCGAGTTCGGGATCGAAGGCCGGTTGTGATGTCGACCTGACCATCGGCAGGGTCTCGAATCCCGGAACAGCGACCTTCGTGATTCAGAAGTAGACGGGGGCGAAGACCTTCTGCCCCGCTGGGTAGGCTCCCTCACCTCCAGTCTTTGCCTCGAGCGCCTGCTCGGGCGACCAACTCGGTCTATCCGGGATTGGGGCTTAGGGCCGAAGGCTGCGTGACGCCCTGGAAGCCCACGTTGACCCGATCCACCGGCCACTGCCATGAGTAGTTCGTGTCGGAGTCGTAGGGGGTGAACAGGGTGTTGGGCCAGCCGGTGTGATTGCCAGGCATGGGCCAGCCCGTCGTGACGAGGGTGCCTGAGGAATCGGTCGTGGTGCCGAAGATCCCCGAGGTTCCGGTGCCGGCCGGCTGGGTAATCGCGAGCCCCGGGAAGGTCGCACTTGGGGTAGCGGTGCAGCCCCAGTCGGACACCGAACTCGACTGCCCGGCGAGTGTTTCGTATTGGATCCCAGCGGGGATCGTCGCCTGAACGTTGCCCTGGCCAAGCGCTGCGGTCTGGGGGTTGCTCCCGGGTCCTACATCGGGCTCGAACGGCTCACCGGTTGCAGCTGAGGGAAGTGACTCAGGGTCGTAGACGAACTCGTTGTCGGAGTTCACCGCGAAGTACGAGACGAGCCAGCTACCGTTCGCTCCAGCGGAGGCTCCCACTGCCGTACCGAGATCGGTCGAGTAGGTCGCGTTCCCCGGGCCGAATGGCAGGTTGAGCTGGGTGTCGGTCGGGAGCTTGCAGGTCAGTTGGAGCTTGGCGTCGCCCCCCTGGGTCACGCGTTGAACCGTGAGCTCGGGTCCATCGTCCACGGCAATGCCGGTGGTCCAATCGGGGTTGCTGAGGTAGGTGAGCTGACCGAACAGGGAGCCGACCGGGTTGTAGTTCTGGAAGTAGGGATACTCGCTACCCTCGCTGTCGAGGTCAGCCGAGCAGTTGGACCAGACCCCAAGGCTCGACTTGCACCAGGCATCACCCGGCGTTCCCGGATTCGGTCCGAAATTCTGGAAGAGACCGCCCTGGAAGGTGGCGCCCCCTCCGGTGTTGGTGCCGGCCTGAGCGTTGTTGCTGACCATGTAGGCAGGCTGCCCCCCGTTCCAGTAGTAGGTGGAGGACGTCTGGGCACCAAGCATCGGTTGGAGTGATCCGTATACGAATCCGCACCAATCGGTCGGTGCTGCTGTGGGACTGCTGCAGGTCGGGGGGGTCGAGTTTGCAAATGAGGTGTCGACCTGGGTTCCGACCTGAAGTGGCCCACCGGACCAGGCACCGGGCAGATTCGGGGGAGGTGTCACGTTCCAAGTCGACGGGACCGGCCACGTTGCCGCGGAGACATCCTGGGAACCGTTGGTGCCAAAACCGGTAACGGTCGAGGTGACCGCAAAGGTTTCGGGGTAGGTCGCGACGTCGTTGCAGGTCGATGCTTCGTTGAGGCCCTCGAAGAAGGAGGTGAGGAAAGTAACTGCAGCTGACGCGGCAGCCTCGACCGCTCCCGCCTCGTTGTAGTTCCCGCCCGTCTCGGCGGAGGTCAGGAGGTTCTGGCCTGCGGCGGTCGCCGCCCCTACGAGGTCGCGTGTCAGGCCCCCCTGGGTTCCGGGGGCATTCAGCCCTCCGGTAGCCCCCTGGAGCCCGGCCCATTCACTGTTGGTCGGCGTGCCGTCGAACTCGTAGGTTGCCGAAACAGTCGTGCCGGGAGCCACGTTTCCGATCGACGCCCCCAGGGTCGCACTCGTGCTGTCCCCGGTCCACATGCACTGGATGTTTGGATTGATGCTGAGTTGCTGCGTGAACGGGGTCGAGTTGGTCATCGAGATCGTGTTGAACATCGGGGAGGTCCCGTTCCACTGGGAGCGCGAATTCCCCGCGAAGGGAGCCAGTTCCTTGCCACGATCGATCCGGAGTTGCCTCTTGAGGTCGCGGATTCGGTTGCGGGCCTCCCGCCGGGTCAGGGGCCGACCGGCGAGGCTGGCACCGTTCCACTGGCGAACGCCGTATCGGGGACGACCACCGAGATAGACGTCCTTCAGATGGGTCACCGACACGGCAATCGTCGCGACCTTGCCGGCGAAGGAGCGTTTGCCGAGCGACTTCGAGACCTTTCGTGGCAGCACGAACTCGAAACGTCTCACCCCCCGCTTACTTACGTAGACGGCCTTGGTCCTTCTCAGCTCCAGCTTGCGGTCCGGGAGGAACTCAAGGGCACGTGGCTTCTTCGGTGTCGAGCTGCCGGATTTGGCGATGAGGAGCTGGACGGTCAGCTTGTCGGTGCGCCCGGACCGGTTAGGGCGAATCACCACGGGATCTACCAGGACACTCCCCCTGAGCACCAGGCTGCCACCCCGCTGGGTCCCGAGGTAGGGCCTCTGAACCCAGCGAGGAGGACTGCCCGAGAACTGCGGTGCTTTGGCCGCCCTTGCTGAATCGTGCGACCCATCGAAGGATGGGGCTGCCTGGAGGACTCCTGGAAAAAGCGTGGATACGAGAATGACTCCCGCGATCGGGCCGACGACCCGCAGCTGGGCATGGTTCAAGAACATTCCTCGACCTTCTGGCACTGGCCGAACGCTACAGCAGCCCGAAGGAGCAGGACACGGAAAGGAGATCGATCTCGACTCCTGAAACTCGGGGAGTGCCCCGTACGACCGCCGAGCCAAGGGGCAGGTTCCCCGGCATCGGGACTGTGCCCCGTGTCCACCGCCTTGGCCTGATCACCGGGCGCTAGGTTGATGTCATGGTTTTCCGAAGCAGTAAGGCCGGGTTCCTGCTCGGATCGCTGGGGGCGGCCCTGGTCGTAATCGGGCTGTTCGGAGGTTGCGGAGGTGACGACCGGATCCCCCAGAAGGAAGCGGAGACGGGGAAGGGCGTCCTGATTGGCGGGAAGGACCGCCTCTTCGTCGCCGAGTTCGAGGACTTTCCGGATCTCGAACCGGCAACCAGGATCGAGGACTGGGAGGCGCGTGGGGAGTGGGTCGTGGCCGAGCTCAGGAAGACTGCCCGTGAATCCCAGGGGTCGGCGATCGAGGTCGCCCGGAAGGCCGGGGCCGTCTACAGGTCGGAGTGGATCGGAAACGTCCTCGTCTTCGCCGGGGAGAAAGGCCTCGGGCCCGAGATCTCGGAACTCCCGGGGGTCGAGAGGGTCTGGGAAGAGCCATTCCCGGAGTTTCCGGTCAGCCCCCTTGCGACGGCCGCCCGCCCGGACGAACCACCGGCCGCACTCAGGCGCCTGGGGGCGCCCCGGGCCTGGCGGGACGGTGTGACTGGAAAAGGAGTCCTCGTCGGGATCGTCGATACCGGGGTCTATGCCGACCATCCGGCGCTTCGGACCGGCTACCGGGGCTACCGCGGTCCGGGCCGCCCCCCGCAACACGACGGGAGCTGGTTCTCCCCGATCAGGCGCTCGGCCGATGCCCCCGTCGATACGGCAGGCCACGGAACCCACATCGCTGGCTCCGTCCTGGGTTCGAGCAAACTTCCTGGAGGGGCATCGATCGGCGTCGCTCCCGATGCGAAGTGGATCGCGGCCCAGGCCTGTACGGCCTCGGCCTGCCCGCTATCCGGCGTCCTTCCCGGACTCCAGTTCATGCTCGCCCCGACCGATCGCTACAGGGGCGATCCGAACCCCTCGCTTCGCCCCGAGGTAGTCGTCAACTCGTGGCAGCGAAACGGCCAGGACGTCGCCCTCGAGCGGGCGGTCAAGGCACTGGAGGCGGCGGGAGTCCTGGCGGTCTTCGCCGTGGGTAACGGCGGCCCGGCCTGCGGCAGTGCCCGGAGCCCGGGAGCCGATCCCGACGACGTGCTGAGCGTAGGCGCAGTCGACCAGGACGGCCAGATAGCCGACTATTCGGGGCGTGGTCCGGCCCCTGGTGGTTTTCCCGATCCCGATGTGGTCGCCCCGGGGGATGAGATCGTCTCCAGCGTGCCGCGCCGGGGGTATGCCCGCACGGATGGGACCTCCTCGGCGGCGGCCCTGGCGGCCGGGGCCGCGGCACTGGCGATCGATGCCAATCCCGCCCTGAAGGGAGATACGACTGCCCTGGTCGAGGTCCTGCGTGAAGGGACGAGGACGACCCCGGCCGGTCCATGTGGCAGTACTGCCGGGGGACAACGCAACAACAGCTACGGCTACGGCGAACTCGACCTGATGCGGGTAATCGCCTCTGCCCGGGCCCGCAGATAGGCGGGGGCCGGCAGTTTCAAAGAGTGAGTCCGTTCAGGCGCGGCAGTCTGCCGAACCGGTATCGCTTCCCACTCCGCCGACCCCGGCCCAGTTCCACTCGTAGGAATCGGAGAAGAGATCGAGTCGGAGCAGGCCGAAGGCATCGGTGATCAGCTTCTCGGTCCCGGCCCTGCCGGTGGCCGGCCTCAGGTTGATCCCGCCGGTACCGATCACCCAGCTTCTCGGTCCGGCGGTATCCGTCGTTGGGGCAAGGCTCGCATCGAGAGGACCGAACCTCTCGTAGTGGTGGTCATGTCCGGCGAGTGCGACATCGCCACCCAGCTCGACGAAGGCTCGCCAGAGGTCTGCGACGGCGGCCTGGTCACCGTGCATTCCGCTCGAAGCAGCCGGATGGTGCCAGTAGGCGATCGTGCACTTGCCCTGGCTGCGGGCGTCCTCGAGCTGCTGGCGAAACCAGGTCTCCTGAGTCGATCCGGCCGAGCAGGCGACAGCCGAGCAGTTCGAGTTCATCGAAAGGGCTCGCCAGTCCCCGAGGTCGTAGGCGTAGTACCCGGCGCCGGAACCGCCCGTCTCAACCCCGAGCGAGGCGAAGTAGTCGTAATAGCCGGAGGCCCCGGCCGTGTAGTACTCGTGGTTCCCCGGCGTGGGCTTCAGTCGGGGCGCGAGCCCTGCCCAGGAGACGCCAAAGCCGTTCTGAAACTCGGTGAGCGTGCCGCTGTCGTACTGGTTGTCCCCGAGTGCGAGGACGGCTTCGTCGGTCTCCTCGACCAGGTCGGCTACCGCCGCCTGACGACAGGCAGTGGCCGTCCCCTGCCCACCGTTCCAGCTGCTGCTGGAGGCGGAGCAGGCGATGTCACCGACGGCGGCGACCGTGGTCGGCGGGTCGTACCGAAGCAGGTACGGCATTCGCGACAGGATCACCTTTCCACCGTTCGTCGCGGCCAGCCGGAGGTTCCTTGGGTTTCCCGATGACAGGAGTGAGGTGACGTCGACCTGGGTGGCTGTGCTCCGGGTGACCGGACCGGACCTGAGGACGATTCCCCCGGAGGCGGCCGCCTTCGACGGGGCCCCACGCTTCCAGGTCACCTTCCCGCGCCTGACGGAAAGCCCGTCGGAGGAAGAGGAGGACGGATCGAGGACCAGCAAGGCTCGCGAGTCGCCCCACGAAGAGGGGAGGGTGAAGCGAAGGTAGGCCTGTCGGCCGTTCTTCAGGGTCAGCTTCCCGGAAGAGAGCCTGGAGGCGGTCCCGCTCGAGCGAAGCCCCTTTCGGTCGGCGGTCTGGGTCTCGCTACTCGCGGCGGCCGCCCCCGATGCTGTCAGCGCTGAGGTCGAGAGCGCCAGCAGGATCGCGAGGCCAGCCAGGCCGAGTGGCCGGCTCGTGGTCTGGGGCTTGTTGCGGTGTCGGATCACTGACTGCTGTCTCGTGTAACCGTAGCCGAGCATCCTCGATGCGTCGCGGTTTAGAACCGGCAAGCATCGGTACGGCCTCTTGCCCCTTCGACACCCCGGAAAGCGCGAAGTTACGCGGGGAAGGCCCTATCGTGGGTGGCGATGAGTGATCTCGGTGTCGCACTGGTGGTCGTCGTCGGGATCCTCGGGATCGCCGGCTTCCTGGGCGTCGGCCTGCTTCGTGAGGGGCGGAAGCAGCGCGACCGCGACTCGGACTGACGGCCTACCGCTTCCCGGATCCCGAAGCTAGTCCGGACCGGCCTCGGCATCGCCGAGGGCTTCGAGGAAGTCCCTCGCGGCCCGTTGGGCGCCCTCTTCGTCGACCAGCTCGATTCCGGGGAAGAACTCGGTCTCTTTCCCGTCCAGCGGCGCATCGGGTCGGTAATGGAGCACCCATCCGGGGCCCTCACCCGAGACCCAGCCGCCACCGAGGTCATCGAGGAAGGGAACGCCCTCGTGGTCGAGGGTGAAGCGCAGGAATGCCGTTTCTCCCTCCTGGAAGGAGCCTTCGCCCGACTTGGAGCGATCGATCCTGATCGGCCTGTCCTCCCGGCCGGTCACGGTGCCTGGAGAGTCAGGAGGCTCCCTTGCCCCTCGCTATCCAGAGCGCATCGTTCCCGAGGGGGACCCGGTTGACCTGCCCCTCCCCGACCAGCTCGATCAACGACCTTTCTGCTGCGGCACGGTCGGGTTCTTCCATGCCCGATGCCAACAGGGCCGCAACTTCCTGGGTGGTCAGCCCACCGGCGTAGAGCGAGAGTGCCTCGGCCGGGTCGGAGGGTGGGTCGAAGCGCCGGAGCGATGGGTCGAGGTTGGCGACGATCACGTCGTAGGCATCGATCGGCTGGAAGCCGCCCGCCTCGAGCGTCGACGAACCGTTGGAGAAGATGATCGACGGGGCGGTGTAGCGGATGCCATCGGGCGAGTCGGCCGTCTTGCCCTGTAGCTCGCTCGGTGATCCGGCGGCGGATCGCGACCTCTTCCGGTCGGTCTCGTAGGCGGCCTGGACGGCCTTGGTGTCGATCGCGGCCATCACGGCATCGACTTTGAGCCCGTCGACGGTGCCGAGAGCCGAGGCGATCTGCTGATCGTCGTCCGGGAGGAGCGGCGTGTTGAAGAAGAGGAGCTGGAGGGCCCGTAACGCCTTCCACTCGCTTCCCGGGTTCACCTCCCGGCAGGCCACGATCGCCTCGCAGGCCCGGCTGCTCGTGGAGGGCCGGGCCTTCGGCTCGAGCGCGAAGGGCATCCCGAACCGATCCCTGAACTGGACCATCAAGGCCGCCAGCTGGGTCGGAGTGAAGGGGAGGGGTGGGTCACCGGGACGGGAGAGGCCGATCAGGACCATCTCCCAGGCGAGCTGGTCTCGGTAGCGCCACTCGAGCACTCGGAGGGCCGGACTAGCCGAGTAGCCCCAGGGGCAGACTGGATCGATGAAGAAGGTGGCGGTGATCGCCTTTCGCTCCCGGTCCTTCTTGCTTTCCTTCTTGCCCATCGGCTGGATGGTAGAGGGGGCCGAGGCCTGTCTGGTCCTAGACTTGTGAAGGAATGATCAAGACCTTTTTCGATCGTGCGAGGTGGGTCGTCGTCCTTGCCGCGGTGACGGCGGCGACGTCCGGGGGTGTGGCG
>VEQW01000009.1 GCA_018883025.1 Solirubrobacterales bacterium
GATCGGGGGGGAGGAACCCATACTCACCGAGGGTCGAGAACTCGAGGGCGAGGTCGAGCCCATTCGCTGCCCGGTTTTGGATTCGATTGAACACGAACATAGGTTCGTAATCTACGACGCCTTTCGGACGGATCCCGCTTTTTGCAGGATGAGTTGCAGGGATTTACGGCAAGCCGTCTATAGAGCCAAATAGTGGCGATCGAGGGACTTGATCCCAGTGCAGACGAGGTTCACCACCAGCCCCTTGCGCTCGATTTTCCCAGTAGCGGCCAGAAACCTTGTGGTCCGGAGGACCAACCGTTCCTCGCGCGCCAGGGCCGGGGGGATGATCAGGTTCAAGACCTCTGTCTGGTCCTCCAGGAGGACGAAGCAGGTGCCCCGGGCCGTCATCGGGCGCTGGAGGATCCTGGCCAAGCCGATTGCCTCGGTCGTGGAGCGATCGGGCAACTCACGGAGCCTCGACAGGGTCGGCGGGGGCTCGGGAAGGGCCTCCCTGAGTGAGACCATCGGGTGGCCCTCGAGGCAGACACCGGTGCTCGCGTAATCGGCCCGGATCAGTCCATGTGTGTCTGGTCGTTCGAGCTTTGGGGGAGCCGGTATCGGAAAGGGGAGGGGGGGTTGGTGCGCACCCTCCCTCGGTGTACCCCGGGTCCGTCGCGTTGCTGAGCCAGCCGCCCAGAGGGAGGAGACCCGGTCGCCGTCCGGCAGGTTCCTGAAGGCACCACTCCAGGCGAGCGCCTCCATGCCCGGCCTGGCGAGCCTGCACCTGGAGGCAAGGTCGGCTACGGAGGAAAAGTCTCCGTCACGATTTCGCAAGGCCACCAGTTCCCCGGCCTCTTCCTCTCCGAGGCCCCGGATGTACCCGAGTCCCATCCGGACCGCGGGTTGAGCTGGACTTCGGTCGCCGTCCTCGAACGGGATGGGAGGTTCGGTCGTGCACTTGACCTCACTCGCATTTACGTCCGGTGGAAGGACGCTGATTCCCGTACGCAGTCCGTATTGGACGAGGCTGTCCGGCGGATAGAAGCCCATGGGTTGTTCGTTCAGGAGGGAGCAGAGGTACTCGGGTCCGAAGTGGACCTTCAGCCAGGCCGACTGGTAAGCCAGCAGGGCGAATGCGACCGAGTGCGACTTCGGGAATCCAAATCCGGAAAAGGCTTCGACTGAAGAGAAGATTCGTTCGGCGGCTTCCCGCTGGACGCCCCTCCGGGCTGCTCCCTCGAGGAATCTGTGGCGATAAGCCCGCAGGGAGTCTCCGGAGCGCTTTCGACTCATCGCCCTGCGGAGCCCTTCCGCCTCGGTGGCCGAAAATCCGGCCACATCCATCGAGACTTCGAGCACCTGCTCTTGGAAGACGATTACCCCCAGGGTCTCTTCGAGCGAGCGTCTGGCCAGTTGGTGGGGGTAGGGGACCTCCCAGTCCGGATCTTCACGGAGGCGTTTTCTCCGCTCCACGTAAGGATGGACGGCCCCTCCCTGGATCGGACCGGGCCTGATCAGCGCAACCTGGACCGCCAGATCCTCGAGGTTCTCGGGCCGGAGCCTTGGCAGGAGCTGCATCTGGGCCCTGCTCTCGATCTGGAAGACGCCCGTGGTGTCGGCCTCCCTGATTGCTTCGAAGGTCCGATGGTCCTTCAGGTCGATCCGGCTGAGGTCCACCTGGACCCCCCTCGATCTGGCGATCTCGTCCACGCACCTCTCGACCACGGAGAGCATTCCGAGTCCGAGCAGGTCGATCTTCAGGAACCCCGCGTCCTGGCATGAATCCTTGTCCCACTGGACCGTCTGACGCCCCTCCATCGCCGCTGGCACCACCGGGCAGACCGAGGTCAGGGGCGAGGTGGAGATGACCATTCCGCCCGGATGCTGGGAGGCGTGGCGGGGTAACCCCCTGGCCTCCTCGGCGAGCCTGGTCAGGATCCTCCATCGCCTGGCTCTGGCCCTCTCCGGCCCGAGCAGGGTCGGCAGGTCCGTTCGCAGCCCCTCGACCCCGTCCCTTCGGTCAGAGCCGCGGGCCACCTTTTCGACCTCGCCCCGGGGAAGGCCGAGAGCCTTGCCGAAGTCCCGCACCGATCCCTTCAGCCTGTATGTGGGAAAGGAGGCGACCAGGGCCGAGCGATCATGCCCGTAGTGCTGGTGGATACGGGGGATCAGGCGCTCCCTTATGTCCCTCGGGAAGTCGAGGTCTATGTCCGGCACGGCAGTCGTTTCCTCGTTCAGGAACCTGCCGGGGAAGAGGCCGGCCTGAACGGGATCCACATGGGAGAGGCCGGTCAGGTAGCAGATGACCGAGCTGACGCTCGAGCCCCGTCCCCGGCCAGGCGGGAGGGTCGAACGACTGGAATCACGGCCACGCACCTCGACCGCGATCTGGCTGGCGAGATCGAGGAGTTCGTGGTGCAGGAGGAAGAAGCCTGAAAGGCCGAGCCTTCCGACCAGGTCCAGTTCATCCTCCATGCGACGTCTTGCCTCGACCCGGACCGGGCTCCGTCCGTATCGATCGTCGAAGCGGGATCGGCAGAGCTCCCTCAGGTCCGCGTCGGCGGCCGGGTCTCCCGCCCGTGGGTAGCGGTACCCGAGCTCCCTGTCCAGCTCGAAGTTGAGCCGGTCGGCCAGTTCGATGCCGGCCCGAAGCGCCTCCGGTCGGTCACCGAAGCGGACTGCCATCTCTTCGGGTGGCACCAGGCAGGAGGTGTGGTTGCCGCGCCTGAAGGACTCGGCGGCCTCGATCCCCATGCCCAGCCGGACCGAGACCAGGACATCCTGGAGGGCTGCCCTGGCCGGTGTATGGCTGTGGACGTTTCCGGTCGCTACGACCGGTAGCTGGAGCCTTCGCCCCAGCCCCTCCAGCCAGGCGTTTCGGGCGAGGTCGTTTCGCCAGTAGGGGCGCTGGATCTCGATCGCGAGGTTGTCGTGCCCGAACAGCTCCCTCAATCTCCGAGCCCCGGCCTCTCCGGTCCTGCCATCTCCCCAGGCGGCCCCGACCAATCCCTTGCCGGCACACCCGGTCAGGCAGACCAGGCCCTCCGTCCTTCCTTCCAGGAAGTCCAGGGAAACCCTGGGCTGATCCTGCCGCCGGCCTGGACCGACCCGGGTCCCCGCATGAGCCTCGGTCAGCAGTCGACAGAGGTTCGCGTATCCATTTCCATCCTCGACCAGGAGGGTCAGGTGACTGGTCTGGTCCCGCCACTCGACGGTCAGTTCCGCCCCGGTGATCGCCCTTATCCCGTTCGCCCGACAGGCGAGAGCGAACTCCATGGAGCCCCAGACGCCGTCGTGATCGGTTAGCGCCAGGGCTTCGTAGCCGAGCCGGGCTGCAGTTTCGGCCAGCTCGATGGGGGAGGATGCCCCGTCGAGGAATGAAAACCAGGAGTGGCAGTGGAGCTCGGTGTAGGGGGTCGACCTACCCACGCCTCAGGCCCGCTGGCTGAACCACTCGCCCCCTGGGAGGGAGCGGAAAAGCGTGAGGTTTCGGCCCCCTTCGAGGACGACCTCGAAGTAGTGCCGTCTGATTTGGCGACGTGACCACCAGGAGTCCTCGACGAGCCACTCCTCCCTGATCGAGGCGACCGGTTTCCCGCCGACCACTTTGGGCCTCGTGTCGTGATCCACCAGGACGGCCACCGGCTTCGCCCGGTAGGGATGAATCCTTCGTGGGGAGCCGCCCCTCAACGCTCGACTCCATCCCCCTGGGCCGGCCCACCTCCGGCCAGGGGGACCATGACGACCCTGCGTTCGGGCAGTCGCGAGTCGGGGTCGGTCTCCACGACCCGCAGGAGGGTTCCTTCCCCGACGGCAACCCCCACCTGCCTGGCGGCCTCGGACAGCCTTCTCCTCCGATTGGCCGACGGGTCACCGAAGAGGTCTTCCTGTCGGGGGCCGTCCCTGGTAGTTCTCGGCGCCCTCAGGGTCAGCGACAGGATGGGCGAGTGCAAGGGGCCGAAGGCATCTCGGGTGAGCAGGGAGAACGTTCTCCCCGAGCGGGTGGGGGTCCTCGGGACGAACTCCCTGAACAGGCTGCCCCCCGATTCGAGGACGGCTTCCACGCTCAGGTTCCTCGCGAACAGGCCGGCCTCACCGAGGCGGGAAGAGATGATCCGGCAGGCCAGGTCGAGGGCCACCGGGAGTCGGTCGCCACCACCGACGGATTCGAGATCGAGATGGACCTCGACGCCGCTACGTGCCCGTCTGGGGGCCAGGGGTGGCTCGACCCCCCTGGCAACCCTGAGCGCCTCGAGGCCGAACCGGCCGAAGCGGTCCGCAACCGCATCCGCATCGAGCCTCCTGAACTGCCCCAGGGTCGAGATGCCGAGTCGATCCAGGGTTCCGAACAGGTCCGTTCCCGGACTTTCACCGAGTCGCTCCTGCAGCTTCCCCATCGGCAATGGATCCAGGTGGCGCCACAGGGACTCCCTGGACACGGGTTTCAGGACCTCTTGGCAGGGGGCGAGTGCATTGATCGCCGCCAATCGGCTCGGTCCGATTCCCAGCAGTGCCCTCTCCCGAACCGCCCGAAACGTCTCCCGGACCAGCCCATCCAGCCCGCCATGGATTCCGATGATCGGGGTCGGATCGAAGAAGGCCTCCCCGGCCCGTTCGGCCTCTACCTCTGCACCGATTCCCTCGAGCGCAGACACCACCAGGTCCCAAACACCGGACATGCCCGCCGGATCTGGAGGCAGGAGCTCCAGACGGGGGCAGATCTCGAGTGCGGTGCCGACGTCCATGCCTGACCTGATCCCCGCCCGTTCGGCCATTGCGTTGACCTCACCGATCGCTCGCCTGCCTCCCTCGAGCGGGGCAACCGCGGCTGGACCCCGAGGGTCAGGCAGGCCAGAGGCCTGGGCCGCGGCCCTGAGGCCGAGTGAAGGGTCACAGGCACAGATCACCATATACGAACATATGTTCGCATATGGAAACCGCCCCCGCAAGCCTTTCCACACCTCCCCGTATCGACTGCGGTTGAACGGCGACGGGGCCATGTAGCAAGATGTGGCCCTGGCCGAACTCGGTAAATGCGACTGGTGCGGAATCGGACTGGAGTCCGGAGAGGGGTGGAGGCTGGTCAAGCCGGCCCGCAACATGGGGGCCGCCTTTTGCCGCCTGGAGCACGTTGCGCCCTGGCTCACCGAGAAGAATGACTGGCACATCCTCGACCAGGTCGAAGTGCCTCCCTCCGCCGATCCCTTCTGCGCGGTCACCGGGAATGAGCTGGATGAAGCGGCGATGTACCTGATTCGGCGTCACGGGGACGTCGAGGTAGTCGACGGTTTTTCCGGACCCGAAGAAACCCTCAAATGGGCCAGGGCCGGCGGGAGGTACGCGCCCTAGGGGTCGACGCCCGGCATTCATCGGCGACCGGGATGACGGACCGCCCCCAACTGCCCCGCACCCTCGGGAACGGCGATTGCCGGTGTTAGGCTTGCGAATCCGCTGAGGGTCCCGATGGCGCCATTCAGGCTACCCGCCGGGACCGGGGTCCCCGGTCATCAGAGATGGAAAAGTTCGTAATACAGGGTGGCGTTCCGCTGTCCGGCGAGATCGCCGCGGCAGGCAACAAGAATGCGGCATTGCCGATCCTCGCCGCCTGCCTCTTGACCGAGGAACGACTGACCCTGTCGAACGTTCCCCGCATCAGGGATACGGAAGCGCAGATCGCGCTGCTCGAGGGAATCGGGGTGGCGGCCGAGTGGATCGCCCCCAACACGATCACCCTCCAGGCCTCTGAAGTCTCGCCCGACCGGATCGACGAGCAGCTCGCGGCCGCTATTCGGGCATCGTTCCTGTTGGCCGGTCCGCTGCTCGCGCGCTTCGGTGAGGTCAGCATGCCTCCACCGGGCGGTGACTTCATCGGGCGTCGCAGGCTCGACCCCCACCTCGATGCATTCCGTGACCTCGGCGCATCGGTCAGCGGCGAACGGACGATCGACCTGAAAGCCCCACCAGCCGGGCTCAGCCCGGCCGAGGTATTCATGGATGAGCCGTCAGTCATGGCTACCGAGAACGCCCTGATGGCTGCAGCCCTCATTCCGGGGACCACCCGGCTGATGAACGTAGCCTGCGAACCGCACGTACAGGATCTGGCACACCTGTTGGTCAAGATGGGTGCGTCGATCGACGGGATCGGCTCGAACATGCTCACCGTCGAGGGCCGGGACAGGCTCGGCGGCGCCGAGTACGAGATCGGCCCCGACCACATCGAGATCGCGAGTTTCATGGCCCTGGCCGGGGCCACGGGCGGGAGCCTTCGAATCACCGGGACTCGACCCTCGGACCTCCTGATGATCCGGCGGCAGTTCAAGCGGCTCGGATTTGGCTCGGAGGTCGAGGGCACCGACGTGGTCGTACCCCCGGACCAGGGCCTCGAGATCGAGACCGATGCTGGTGGCGCCATCCCGAAGATCGAGGATGGTCCGTGGCCCGCATTCCCCGCCGACCTCACATCTATCGCCCTCGCCCTTGCGACCCAGGCGGACGGTGAGGTCCTGATCTTCGAGAAGATGTTCGAGAACCGGCTCTTCTTCGTCGACAAACTCGTCGCGATGGGGGCTCGGATCACCCTCTGCGACCCCCATCGCGCGATCGTCAGCGGACCCGGGCCCCTCCACGGGGAACGGGTGGAGAGCCCGGATATCCGCGCCGGTATGGCGATGTTGATCGCTGCCCTCGCAGCCGAGGGGACTTCGGAGATCGGCAACATCCGCCAGATCGACCGGGGTTATGAACGAATCGATGAGCGCCTGAGTGATCTCGGTGCGCGGATCGAGAGGGTGCGTGACTGAGGACGGAAAACCCGGCCCCATCCCCCCTGGAACCCGGGACGTACTTCCCGACGAGATGCGTGAGCTCCGGAGGATCGAGGCAGCCCTGACTTCCGAGTTCTCCCGCTCGGGCTACTCGGAGGTCAGCACACCGACCATCGAGTACGCCGAGCTTCTCGGTCGGGGAGGCCGGCGCGGGGGTCCGCTCTATCGCTTCCTCGATGACCGTGGTGAGCTGGTCGCGCTGAGGAACGACATGACGGTCCCGATTGCCCGGCTCGCCGCGGCCA
This sequence comes from Solirubrobacterales bacterium, assembly GCA_018883025.1. Taxonomy (GTDB): domain Bacteria; phylum Actinomycetota; class Thermoleophilia; order Solirubrobacterales; family 70-9; genus 67-14. Next base: position 7,052 of record VEQW01000009.1, read on the forward strand.
GACTTGGTGAGGTTGCCCCGCCCTGGCGGCTCTCGTACCTCGGGTCATCGTTCCGGACCACCTCCCCCCGCAGGGCCGACCTGCGTGAGTCGGGCCAGGCAGGGATCGAGCTGATCGGCCCGGAGGACGCAGACGGGACTGCGGAGGTACTGACCGTTCTCGATCGCGCACTCGCCGGCGTAGGGATCTCGGAGGTCGTGATCTGCATCGGGGACGCCTCGCTCTGGCCATCACTCCTGGAGGAGTCCGGACTGGCGATGGCCGAATCCGCCCTCTGCCTGGAGGCCCTCGCCAGGGGGGACCTTGTCGAACTCGAGGCGACCCTTACCTCGGGTGCTTCCGACCTGGAGGAGAGGGGTCGTGAACTGGTCTCGATTTCCCGCACGAGGGGCGACGTCGGCGTGCTCGCTCAACTCGGGGCAGTGGAGACCGCCGCCAGTCGGGCAAGCGCGGCCCGGCTCGGGGCAGTCGCCGCGGCATTGGAGGGGGAAGGCCTGGCTGCAGAGATCGTCTTCGACCTCGGTATGGCCAGGGATCCGGACTATTACTCGGGGGAGGTCTACGAGGTCTATTCGAAGCGACTGGGTAAGTCGATCGGTGGCGGCGGCAGGTACGACGGCCTCCTGGAGCAGTTCGGGGTCGAGCTGCCTGCCGTCGGGTTCAGTCTGAGTCTCGAGCGCCTCCATGCTGCCCTGATCGAGGGTCCGGTGGCCCCGTGACCACCACGCTCGCGATACCGCGGGGTGCGCTTTTCGAGCCAGTCGTCGAGCTGCTCGTCGAGGCCGACCTCATCTCGAGGGGACTCGTCGATGACAGCCGCCTGCTGGTTTTCGAAGAGGGAGGGATCCGGCTTCTTACCGTACGGCCGTCCGACGTCCCGACCTATGTGGAGGCGGGAGCGGCCGACCTCGGGATCACCGGGAAGGACGTCCTGATCGAGCAGCGGGATCTCGACTTCGTCGAGGTCGACGATCTCCGGATCGGCTCCTGTCGGATGGTCCTGGCAGCCATTGCCGGTGATTCGGGCCCGGCCGAGCATGAGAGGCGTCTCGGCCTGATGAAGGTTGCCTCGAAATACCCGAGGGTCGCCCGCGAATACTTCGCCTCGCTCGGCCGGCAGGTCGAGGTCGTCGAGCTGAAGGGGTCGGTGGAGATCGCCCCTGTGGTCGGTCTCGCGGACGCGATCGTCGACCTCGTGGCGACCGGGAGAACCCTGAAGGAAAACGGGCTCGAGGAGAGGGAGGAGATCTTCACCTCCTCAGCCCGCCTGATCGCCAATGTCGCCTTCTATCGGACTCGATCGTCAGAGGCCGATCGGATCAGGGAGGCCCTTCGGGCCGCACGCCCAACGTCGGCGTCGACCTGACGAACCCGGGACAGCGCGACCGGCGAGCCTTCGGCCCGGCATCGAGCGGGGCCACTGGCTAGCCTCAGTTCAGTGGTCTCGGGAGACAAGGACCGGGTGTTCGAGTGGCAAAGAACGAAGACAGAAAGAGTTCGAAGCAGAGGAAGACGGGTGAGACCGAGGTCGACCTGAGCCTCGCCCTCGACGGGAGGGGCGCCGAGATCTCGACCGGTGTCGGGTTCTTCGACCACATGCTGGACTCGCTTGCCCGTCACTCTGGGATCGGACTCGAGGTGTCCGCCAAGGGCGACCTCGAGACGGGTTCCCACCACACGGTCGAGGACGTCGGGATAGTGCTCGGCCAGGCGCTCGACGAAGCCCTCGGTGACCGGGCAGGCATAGCCCGGTTCGGCTGGGCTCTAGTCCCGATGGATGAGGCCCTCGCCAGCTGCGCGATCGATATCTCCGGTCGGGGCCTCTTCGTTTTCGAAGGCGATGTCCCGGTGACCGAGATAGGGGGATTCGAATCCGAGCTCACTCCGGAGTTCTTCGCGGCGCTCGCACGAGAGTCCCGGATGACGCTTCATCTCGGGCTCGAGCGGGGAAGCAACGTCCACCACATGGTCGAAGCCATCTTCAAGGCTTTCGCACTCTCACTCAAGGGTGCCATCGCGCCGACCGGTGAGGAGGGCGTTCCCAGCACCAAAGGCACCCTGACGAGTTGACCTCCGTCAGGCGACCCACCGTCGCCCTGCTCGATTACGGGATGGGGAACCTCCACTCCGTCGGCAAGGCGCTCGAGGTGGCCGGAGCCCGGGTGGTCACCACCTCCGAGCCGACGGTCGTCGAGCAATCAGATGGGGTCGTGCTTCCGGGTGTCGGTGCCTTCCCGAGGGCGATGGAGCGGCTTGCGGAATTACAGCTGGATGATGCGATCGCCAGGGCGGTCGATCGGGACCGGCCGTTGCTCGGGATCTGCCTCGGGCTGCAACTTCTCTTCGAAAGCTCTGACGAGCAGGGCGGAGCCGAAGGCCTCGGGATCCTGCCAGGCAAGGTCGTCGAGCTTGCGGGAGCTGGACTGAAGGTGCCCCACATCGGCTGGGCACGCGTCGCCTGGAGATCGGACAATCGACTGAGGAAAGGGATCGGGGACGGAGAAGCCTTCTACTTCGTCCACTCCTTCGTCCCGGTCCCCGGGGAGGAGGACCTGTTGGCAACGGCCACCTATGGCACGGAATTTGCTTGCGCCGCGGGGCGAGGTCGAGTCTTCGGCGTCCAGTTCCACCCGGAGAAATCGAGTGCTGCAGGCCTCCGCCTCCTGGCCAACTTCGTCAAGATCGTTGGAGAAGGTGGGGCGACGTGATCCCGATCCCGGCAATCGACATCCTCGACGGAAATGCCGTCCGGCTGACCCGCGGCGACTATGACGACGTGACGGTCTACGCCGACGATCCGGTCCAGTTGGCCCTCGAGTGGGAGGATTCGGGAGCGAAGCTACTGCACGTAGTCGACCTCGACGGAGCAAGGGATGGCGCGCCCAGGAGCGCGGAGGTGATCCACGAGCTCTGCGGTGCCTGCGCGATACCGGTGCAGACCGGAGGCGGGATCAGGGACCTCGCTGCCGTAGGACTCCTGCTCGAGGCGGGCGTCGAGCGGATCGTCATCGGCACCGCTGCGGTAACGGAACCCGAGTTCCTCGACGAAGCCCTCGAGGCATTCGGCTCGGAGAGATTCGTGGTCGCACTAGATTCGCGAAGGGGGATGATCTCCCTCTCGGGGTGGATGGAGGAGTCCGAAATCACCGCGGCCGACCTGGCCGGTCAGTTGACTGCGAGGGGCGTCGAACGGTTTCTCGTCACCGCAATCGAGGTGGATGGAACGATGGAGGGTCCGGACCTCGACCTGCTCGACCTGGTCTCCTCCAGGACGCCGGCCCCGCTGATTGCTTCGGGGGGCATCGGTTCCCTGGGTGACCTCGGAGCGCTGCGTGACATGCCGGGCGCAAATATCGACGGGGTGATCCTGGGACAGGCCCTATACGAAAAGGCGTTCACCCTCCAGGAGGCTACGGCCGTGCTGGAAGGCGGCACGGGTAGGTGACCCCCCTTCGACGTGTCATCGCCTGCCTCGATGTCGACCGGGGTCGCGTAGTCAAGGGAACGGAGTTCGTCGACCTCCGGGATGCCGGGGACCCGGTCGAGTTGGCTGCCCGCTACGAGGAGGAGGGGATCGACGAGGTCGTCTTCCTTGACATCACCGCATCTCACGAGGGGCGAGCAACTGCAGCCGACCTCGCCAACCGGGTCGCGGAGGCGGTCTTCGTTCCCTTCACAATCGGGGGTGGGATCCGGACCGTGGACGATGCCCGGGAGGTGCTGCGGGCCGGAGCCGACAAGGTCGCCGTCAACTCGGCCGCCGTCCGGAATCCGGAGCTGCTGACCCTGCTCGCCACCGAATTCGGCTCCCAATGCGTCGTCCTCGCAATCGATGCCCGCAGGGAGGGAGATCGCTACGAGGTCTATGTCGATGGAGGGCGTGAACCGACCGGTCGGGACGCGGTCGAGTGGGCCAGCGAGGGGGTATCCAGGGGCGCCGGAGAGATCCTCCTCACGAGCATGGACCGGGATGGAACCACTGATGGTTACGAGATCGAGCTGACCCGAAGGGTGTCGGAGTCCGTGCCGGTCCCGGTCATCGCATCCGGAGGTGCCGGGGAACCGGGTCACCTGCGCGACGCCGTCGTCGAGGGAGGTGCCGATGCGGTCCTCTGCGCATCGATTTTCCATTTCGGTGATTACACGGTCGCGGAGGCGAAACGCGAGATGGCGGCCGGAGGGATCGCGGTCAGGTAGTCAGCTGCCGGCTCGATCCGCGGCAGGGCCTTTGCCGTTGTTCCTGACGTCAGCCGGATTCCTCTTGCCCGGTGGCACCCGCTCGAGGGCATGGATGCTCGAGTAGCCGACTATGTAGAGCCGTTGGCCATCAGAGATCGCGGGCATGTAGGCCCCGGTGAAGTAGGAGAAGCGCCGGTTGCCCTTCCTCACGCCCAACCCATAGGTGCTCGTTCCGTCGAAAGTCGAGGCATAAACGATTCTTCCGATCACGCTGAGCGAGCCGATTACCCGACCCCCCATGTCGAAGCTCCATCTGAGCCCACCGTCCCGGGCGTCGAGCGCATATACGTTGCCGTCGAAGGACCCGATGTAGACGGACGGTTTCGTTCCTGGCACCGTGGCCACCGCGGGCCCGGAGTAGACCCACCCTCCGGTCGAAAAGCTCCAGGCCAGCTCGCCCGTCCGGGAGTCGAAGCTGTAGACCCGGCCATCGTTGTTCCCCGAATAGACCCGTCCGAATGCGACTGCTGGTGTCGAGTAGAAGGCGCCGGCTCGACCGAGGCCCGGACCGAGGGAGGAGCTTTGCCAGAGGACCTTCCCGTCCCGTGCCCTGACCGCATTCATCAGTCCACCGTAATCCCCGACGAACAGCGTTCCGTTCCTGTAGGCCGGTGCAGCCTTGATCGCGCCACCGAGGGAGGTCCGCCACCTGGTCTTCCCATTCCTGGTCTTGACGGCGTAGAGGCTCCCGTCTTCGCAGCCGAAGAAGATGAGGCCCCGAACGACGATCGGGCTTGATTCGCTCCGACAGGGGAGGGGTCGCTTCCAGACCGGCCTTCCGGAATCGGCCTCGAGGGCGACGACCTGCCCCGGTTCCAGGTTGACGATGTAGAGCCGCCCGCGGGAGAAGGTAGGTGAAGAGGCGTTCAAACGGGCGATCCTGCGAACCCAGGCTTTCCTGCCCGTCTCGGCGTTGAGAGCGATCGCATGGCCGTCGTTGTCAACGAAGAAGAGTCGTCCACCGGCTATCACCGGGGGGAATTCGAGCAGGGGTTTGCCTCCGTAGCGCCAGACGCGTTCGAAGGGAGGGCGGAGACCCCGAATGGGCAGGTATCCGGTGCGCTGCCGGTTTAGCCTGAAGGTCGGCCAGGAAACGACCCCCTTACCCTTGGCGACCCGCTCGCGGGGCTGATCCTGCTTCGCGCGAAAGGGCACCGACTCGTTACTCACGTCTGGCGGCCGCTTCAGCTCCGACCAGGCGAGGAGGATGGCCAGGGAGAGGGCCAGCAGGATCCCGGCCAGTAGAACGATTCGTTCCGGTGTCGGTTCCGGGATCCGGTCCTGCCAGCGCGGATCCCCTTGATCTTCGTCAGTCATCCGCTCAGGGATTCATGGTAGGGAAGGTCGGTGATGGCGCCAGCGACAACTCGAAAGGACCCGGACCGGGAGGGCCTCGAGGCATTCGTGTCAGCGGACCCCCGGCTGGAAGCGGTGCGAACTGCAGCCGGGGATGCCCCCGCCTACCTGGTCGGCGGGTCGGTCAGGGATCTCCTGCTCGGCCAGGAGCCGACCGACATCGACGTCGCCCTCGAGGGGGATCTCGTCCCCGTGCTCGAGCGCCTCGGAGGGCAGCCGGTCGAACACCCACGATTCATGACCGCGGAAGTCACGCTGGACGATGGGACGGTGGACCTGGCGAGAACCAGATCCGAGAAATATCCGAACCCCGGCGACCTTCCCGAGGTGGCCCCCGCGGAACTCGAGGAGGACCTCGGCCGGAGGGACTTCTCGATCAATGCGATTGCCGTATCGCTTTCGGACCCCGCTACGGTCCTCGATCCCTTCGGTGGACTCGATGCGATCGCCGAGGGAAGGCTCTCGTTGCTTGGACCGGATTCGTTGGTCGACGATCCGACCAGGGCCCTCCGAGGGGCCCGCTACGGGGCCCGGTTCGGTTTCGAGCCTGATCGCGAGATGGAGGTCGCCCTCTCCCGATGTGACCTCGAAACGGTTTCATCCGATCGGATCCGCTCGGAACTGGTCCTGATCGGACGGGAGCAGGCTCCCGAGGAGGCCCTGGCGCGGCTCGGGGAGTGGGGAGTCCTTCCTATCCCAGGAGAGACGGTTCGGACGGTCGGAGTGGCCCGTTCCCTGCTCGAAGGGTCGGACCCCTGGAGGGACTGGGTCGACCTCGAGGACGTCGTGGTCGCGGCGGTAGAAGCGCTGGACCAGGACCCCGGGATTCCCGGGCAGGCCCCCTCGAGTCGAATCGAGCAGTACGAGCTTCTTTCGCGAAAGACGCGGGAAGAGATAATTCTCGCGAGGGCTGCGGGGGGAGAGTGGCTCGACTGGTGGCCGAGCGAGGGGCTGAAGGCGAGCCTTCAGATCGACGGAGGGGATCTGATCGATGCCGGTATCGCGCCGGGCCCCGCCGTCGGTCGGGGACTTCGTGAAGCGCTGGCCGAGAGCCTCGAGGCCGGAGGTACTGATCGCGCCCAGCAGCTCAGCACGGCGCTCGACGCCGCCCGAGATGTCGGAACCGCCTGAATCGACGGTGCACGACCGGTGGGAACTCCGGCAGGAGGCAGGAATCCGTTGGCTCGAGACACCTGTCGGATCCGGAGTGGCCCGCTTCACCCTTGCCTCGACGGATGGGGGCGGGCGGCTCAACCTCGCCACCGCCCCGGAAGGACCCGAGGCTGCGACGGAGGCGAGATCATCGATGGTGCGGGCCATGAACCTCGAACCGGATCGGTTTCGACTCGTCAGGCAGGTGCACGGGGGCAGCCTTCGCGAGACTGAGGGACTACCTCCTGAGGGAACCGGGGAACTCCTTCCGGCCCGGGATCCGGCGATCGAGGCGGACGGGCTGATGACCCGGAACCCCGACGAGGTTTTGATGGTCCTGGTTGCCGATTGCCTACCCGTGGCCCTCGCGGGAGAAGGAGGGTTGGCTCTTCTCCATCTCGGCTGGCGTGGACTTGCCACCGGGATGCTCGAGGAGGCGACGACGGCCATCAGCGCATCGGAGGCCGTCGTCGGCCCCTGCATCGGACCTTGCTGTTACGAAGTGGGGATCGAGGTAGCCGAAGCGCTCGGAGTCGAGCTATCTACCTCCGGAACCGTGGACCTGGCAGGGATCACCACCGAGCGACTCCTGGCCGCTGGGGTTGACTCGGTCGAGTCGGCCGAACGGTGCACGGCCTGTGAAGCGGGAACGTTCCACTCCTTTCGCAGGCAAGGGCACGCTGCAGGGCGGCATGCGGCTCTCCTCTCAGGATCGTGAGGGCCGGGGGCCGATCGGCGCAAATTCGGGGTTTACCGGAAGGAATCCGGCGATTACGGCAGAATGACGAAACATGGCCCTACGAGACCAGTGGCATCGGGTCCTCGTCTACTTCGGACTGGCCGAAGAGGATCACGAGTACTACGGCGACTACGAGGAAGACTTCGACGCTCCGCTGGACGAGGGCGGCGACGAGAGGCGTTCCAGCCGGGCGAACGTTCGGCGCTTACCGAGCAGTCGGCGCTCCGGGCGGGATGACTTCGACGACATCTTTCCCGACGACGGCAGTGGCGGAGGTGGGGTGCTGCACGCAGTCGAAGGCGACGACGACCTCCAGGTCCACCTGGTCGTCCCGGCGAACTTCAACGACGCCCAGCAGGTGGCCGACCAGTTCAAGCGTTCAGTTCCGGTGATCCTCAACCTCCAGGCGACCGACCCCGACCTCTCCAAGCGACTGATCGACTTCTCTTCTGGTCTTACCTACGCACTCGACGGGGGCATGCAAAGGATCGCCGAGAAGATCTTCCTGCTCACTCCGCGGAACGTCGATGTATCGGCCGAGGAGAAGGCACGTCTCCTCGACAAGGGCTTCTTCAACCAGTCCTGACCGGTAGAGCGCCCCGGTAGGCTGCGACCGATGATCGTCGGATTCGTCGGTTCCGGAAACATGGCAGCTGCGATGGCCCGTGGGTGGGCCGGGGCCGAAGAGGGCGGTCCGACCCAGATGCTTTTCACGGACGCGGGCTCCGGCCGCGCCAGGGCACTCGCGGACGAAACCGGGGGCGAGGCGATGGAAAGCAATTCGGCCCTGGTTGCGAAGAGCGACATCGTCGTCCTTGCCGTCTCTCCGGGCCACCTGGACTCCGTAGCCAGTGAGCTCGACCCTCCCGGGGTGCTTCTCTCGCTGCTCGGTGCAACTCCCCTCGAACGCCTCTGTGGGCTGTTTCCCGAGACTGACGTGCTCAGGCTGATGCCCAATCTGGGCGTAGAGGTCAGGAAAGGGGTCATCTGCGTTTCGGAGGGCAGCTCCGACGTCAAGGGTCTCCGGGAGCAGGCCTTCCGGGCGCTTGCGGTCCTCGGTGAAGTGATCGAGCTCGACGAGTCGCTGATGGATCCCGCGACTGCGCTGATGGGCTGTTCGCCCGCCTTCTTCGCCGAGGTGGCCCAGGCCCTCGCCGATGTCGGTACCGCCAACGGCATGGAGCCTGAAACAGCCTTGAGGATGGTTGCGCTCTCGATGGCGGGGACGGCCGATCTCCTGACCCAGAAGACCCCGTTCGAGATCTCGACCGAGGTTGCCCATCCAGGAGGCAGCACGGAGGCCGGCCTGCAGGCGCTGGAGGCAGCCGGCGGACCCGAAGCATTCCGGGCCGCGGGCGACGCCGCGCTCGAGAGGATGAGGAACGGGTGAGCGGACTGGTAGAGCTGGCGGTGACGAGGGGCGATGTGGCCTCGTTCGTCAGTGCGCTCTTCACGGTCTACATAGTCCTGATTTTCGCTCGGGTGCTCGCATCCTGGATTCCGCGCCCGCCCACCACGGGGCCGATCGGGGCCGTCCTCGAGTTCCTGCGTCAGACCACCGATCCCTACCTGAACCTGTTCAGGAGGTTCATTCCACCGATCGGCGGTCGAGGGATGGCGATCGACCTGAGTCCGATAATCGGCCTCGTGGTCCTGCTCATCCTGCAGGGCATCGTCGTGGGACTCATCTCGGGTTGAGCTCCGCCGGGACCTTCACCAGACTGGGGCTCGTCGCCGTTCTCGTCCTCGCGGCAGACCAGGCCGTGAAAGCAGTGGTGGTCAGTTCGATCGAACCAGGCGAGGTCGAGAACGTTCTCGGCCCTCTCGACCTCACCCTCACCTACAACGACGGAATCGCCTTCGGTCTCGCTTCGGGGGGCGGCCCGATCGTCCTCGGCCTGGCCCTCGTCGCGCTCTTTGCCCTCGGTTTCTTCGTGGCCAGCGCCCCTCCCGGATGGCCGACCGCGGTAGCCGGCGGCCTCATCCTCGGCGGGGCCCTGGGGAATCTCGTCGACCGGCTCGTCCGAGGGGAAGTCGTGGACTTCGTCATGGTCCCCTTCTGGCCGGCCTTCAACCTTGCCGATACCGCGATAACGGTTGGGGTCATCGCGCTGGCCTACATCGTGATCAGGTCGAGTGGGGAGGGGAATGGCTGAGCCTGCACCACGTTGGTCGAGGGAGGACGTGCCGGTGATCTTCGAGGACGACGAGCTGTTGGTCGTCGACAAGCCGGCCGGGCTGGTCGTCCACCCGGCCCCGGGGCTTGTCGAGCCGACCCTCGCCGGGATTTTCGGCGACGACCTTGCGGGAGGAGAAGACGAGTCGCGAGCGGGGGTAGTTCATCGGCTCGATCGAGGCACGAGCGGCTTGATGCTCCTCGCCAGGACGCCCGAGAGTCATTCGAAGCTCCAGCGGGCGATCGAGAGAAGGGAGGTCGAGAGGACCTACCTGGCCCTCGTCTCGGGATCGCCGCGAACGAAGAGCGGGCGAATCGACGCCCCGATCGGGCGGTCGCCCCGCGAGCGGCACCGGATGGCGGTTGACGGGGCCGGGGCCCGGGAGGCGGTCACCCACTTCGAAGTACTCGAAACGATCGGCGATTGCAGCTTGCTCCAGGTCAAGCTGGAGACGGGGCGCACCCATCAGGTCAGGGTCCACATGAAGGCGATCGGGACCCCGATCGTTGGCGACACGACCTACGGAGGCCCCGACCCCTACGACCTCGGACGCCCCTTTCTGCATTCGACTCGCCTTGCCTTCGACCACCCTGGGTCTGGCGAATGGCTGGAGCTGGAATCACCGCTCCCGGATCAGCTGATGAGGGTGCTTCAGGCAGCTGGCGGAGCCGATTCGGTACCGGGAAGCTAGACTGCGACTCGACAGGCAGTAAACGACCCCCCGGGGTAGCCCGATGCGCCTCCTGTCCCCGCCTTCCAAGGGAATGAGCTGGGAAATGCGCTCGAGGTCCCGGGGTTCCGGCAACACCAAAGGAGAACGATGTCCAAAGTAGGAGTTCAGGACCTGCTCGAAGCCGGTGTCCATTTCGGGCATCAGACCAGTCGGTGGAATCCGAACATGCGGCGCTTCCTCGCTGGAGAGATCGATGGTGTCCACATCATCGACCTGCTCCAGACCGAAGAGAGGCTCGAGGAGGCAAGGGCTTTCACCAGTGAACTGGCAGCTGGCGGCGGGAAAATCCTCTTCGTCGGGACCAAGAAGCAGGCGGCGGGCGCAATCGAGGAGTGGGCGACCCGGGCATCGATGCCTTATGTCAGCCGACGGTGGCTGCCTGGACTGTTGACCAATTTCAACATCGCTTCAGCCAGGATCAAGCGTCTGCACGAGCTGACCGAGCAGAGTGAAACCGGCCAGCTGGAGCTCCTTCCGACAAAGGAGAGGATGAACCTCGAAGCGGAGAAGGCAAAGCTCGAGTTCTCGCTCGGAGGGGTTCGGGACATGAAGAAGGTCCCCGACGCAGTCTTCATCGTCGACCTGAACAACGAAGAGATTGCGCTGCGGGAGGCCATGCGGCTCAGGGTTCCGGTGATCGCCCTGATCGACTCGAACTGTGACCCTAACGGGATTACCCTGCCAATCCCGGGCAACGACGACGCAATCAGGTCCTGCCAGCTCGTGATCTCTACCCTCGGCGAGGCGATCACCGAGGGCTCCGACGCATGGAAGGCCGTGGAGGAGAAGCGGCGCCTCGAGGAGGAAGAGCGGCTTCGCAGGGAAGAGGAAGAGCGCCTGAAGAGAGAGGAAGAGGAGAAGGCACGGAAGGAAGCCGAGGAGGCCTCCGGCGAGAAGGCCGAGGAGGGCCCGGCCGGTAGTGCCCCGACCCCGGGGCCGACCGATGAGCCGGTGAAGGTCCCCGAGCCGATTCCCGACCATCCGCAGGCTGTTGCACCGGATGCCGAGCCGCCGGCCCCCGAGGCCGAAGCATCGCCCGAGGAAAGCGGCCCGGCCGAGGGAGTCGAGGAAGAGGCGAAGTCATGAGCGATCAGGTGAAAGCGAGTGATGTCAAGGCCCTTCGCGACAAGACCGGGGCCGGGATGATGGACAGCAAGGAGGCCCTGGAGGAAGCCGGTGGGGACATCGATCGGGCGGTGGAGATCCTCAGGGTCAAGGGCCAGGCCTCGGCGGCGAAGCGTTCGGACAGGGGGACGAGCGAGGGAGTCGTCGCCTCCTACATCCACAACAACGGAAATGTCGGGTCCCTCGTAGAGGTGCTCTGTGAGACCGATTTCGTGGCGAGGAACGAGGATTTCATCGACTTCGCCAACGAAGTCGCCCTCCACGTCGCAGCGACGTCGCCGGAGTTCGTATCCACAGACGAGATTCCCGAAGAAGCGATCGCGCGGGAGCGGAAGCTCTTCGAGGAGAAGGCCGGCGAGGAGGGCAAGCCAGATGACGTCGTCGGTCGGATCGTCGAGGGACAGCTTTCGAAGTGGAAGGCGGAAGTCACGCTTCTGGAGCAGGAGCACGTCAATGCCGACAAACACGACTCCCGGACGATCGAGCAGATGCGCGAGGACCTGGCGGCAAAGGTCGGCGAGAACGTGGTCATCTCGCGAATAGCCTGCTTCCGGATCGGGGGTTGAACGGGTGGGCCAGGCCTCCAGGCCCGTCTTCGATCGGGTCCTGATCAAGCTCTCGGGCGAGGCCCTGATGGGTCAGAGGGACTTCGGCACCGACCCGGACGAGGTCGGGAGGATCGCTTCGGAGATTGCAGACCTGGTCGACCGGCGTGTCGAGGTGGCCGTCGTCGTCGGAGGGGGCAACATCTACAGGGGGATCGACGGGACGACCGGTGGGGTCGACAGGGCGACCGGCGACTACATGGGGATGATGGCGACACTCCTGAACGCCCTGACCCTCCAGGATGCGCTCGAGTCGAGGGGACGGTTCACCAGGGTCCTGTCGGCAATCGACGTCCGGGAGGTTGCCGAGCCCTACATTCGTCGGCGAGCGATGCGCCATCTCGAGAAGGGCAGGATCGTGATCTTCGCCGCAGGGACCGGAAATCCCTTCTTCACCACTGATACCGCTGCCGCCCTCCGGGCCCTGGAGATCCACGCCGAGGCGATCCTGATGGCGAAAAACGGGATCGAAGGCGTCTTCGACCGTGACCCCGCCACCAACCCCGACGCTCAGTTCATTCCGGAGCTGACCCATATGGAGGCGATCGAACGCTCTCTCGGGGTGATGGATTCGACCGCTCTCAGCCTCTGCATGGATCACCAGCTCCCGATCTACGTCTTCAACATGGGGGTGGACGGGAACATGGGTAGGATCGTGTCCGGGGAGAAGGTCGGGACCCTGGTCAGCCAGCCGCAAAGCGAGGGGAAGGACGAGGCACCCAAGTGATCGACGACCTGCTCGAAGATGCCACCGACCGGATGAGTAAGTCGGTCGGTTCTACCCGGGGGGAGTTCGCATCGGTCAGGACCGGGAGGGCGACGCCCCATCTGCTGGACCGCATCGTCGTCGACTACTACGGGGCCGAGACCCCGCTCGACCAGCTGGCCAATGTGGCCGCGAGCGAGGCACGCCTGCTCACCGTTACGCCCTATGACAAATCGGCGATTCCGATGATCGAGAAGTCGATCCTCGACTCCGACATCGGCCTGACCCCGAACAACGACGGCAACGTCATCCGACTGGCGATTCCGGAGATGACCGAGGAACGGCGGCAGGATCTGGTCAAGGTGCTCCATGGGATCGCCGAAGAGGGCAGGGTCGCAGTTCGCAACGTGCGCAGGGACGTCATGGCCGACCTTCGTGAGCTGAAGAAAGAGGGCGAAATCGGTGCCGACGACGAGCATCGCGCCGAGAACCGCCTGCAGGAGCTCACCGACGGGTCAATCGACGAGATCGACTCCATGCTCAAGGGCAAGGAAGAGGAAATCCTCGAAGTGTGAGCTGGCCCAGTCGCGTCGCGATCATCACCGACGGCAACGGACGCTGGGCAACCTCGAAGGGGATCGATGTTGGCGAGGGCCACGAAGCCGGCGCCGATAACGTCAAGGCTCGCCTGCGCGATGCCGCAGAGTTCGGGATCCGGGAGCTGACCGTCTTTTCCTTCTCGACCGAGAACTGGTCCCGCCCAAGTGCCGAGGTGGAGACCCTGATGGCGATGTTTCGCCGTCGGATCGAGGGGGAGACTCCCGAGCTCAACGAGGAGGGCGTCCGAATGAGGTTCGTGGGGAGGAGGGAGGGACTCGACAGCGACCTTGTCGACCAGATGGACTGGGCCGAGCAGACGACCGCAGGGAACGAACGAATCACCCTCTTCGTCGCCTTCAACTACGGCGGCAGGGCCGAACTGGTCGATGCTGCCAGCCGGTACGGGGGTGGGGGAGAAGATGCGTTCGCCAGGAACCTCTATGCCCCCGACATGGGGGACCCGGACCTCCTGATCAGGACGAGCGGGGAACGGCGGATCTCCAACTTCCTCCTTTGGCAATGCGCCTATTCCGAAATGGTATTCAGGGATGAGCTCTGGCCGGACTTCTCCAGGGAGGCATTCGTCGAGTGCCTCGAGGAGTACGAGGAGCGGGCACGTCGTTTCGGGGGAAGGGGAGAAGGGTGAGCAGGGAGACCGGCCGGCGGATCCTCCACGCAGTTCCCTTGGTCGCATTGGCGATCGCGATAGTGGTAGCAGGGGGTCCCTGGTTCGCCGGGGGGATGGCGATCGTCGGCATCCTCGGGATTCGTGAGTTCCTGGCGATGGCCCAGGAGAAGGAGCCCCTGCCGGTCCCGATGTACCTGGCACTGGTGGGCTTCATCCTTGCCGCTGCCCTCGGCTCGAAGACGACGATCCTCCTGTCCCTGGCAGTGCCCTTCCCGCTTCTCTTTTTCTTCGCCCTCCGCAGGAAGGACCGGACCGGGATCACCGATTCCTTCTCAGCGTCCCTTCTTGGGCTCTACTGGATCGGGATCCCCCTGATTTTTGCGATCCTCCTCAGGGACATTCCCGATTACGGAACGGGTCTCCTGGTCGATGTCCTGATCGGGACCTTCGTCGCCGATACCGGGGCCTACGCAGTCGGCCGGCTGTTCGGAAGCAGGCCACTCGCACCGAAGCTCTCGCCGAACAAGACGGTCGAGGGGTTGATCGGGGGGATCGTCCTCGGAATCGTTGCCGTCTGGGCAGCCGGTCTCTACCAGGACTGGCTTTCGGGTACGGACGCCCTGATCCTCGGGGCAGCCGTTGCCTTCACCGCACCGATCGGGGACCTGTTCGAATCGATGCTCAAACGCGATCTGGGCACCAAGGATGCAGGGGGGGTCCTCGGCGCCCACGGCGGGATACTCGATCGCCTGGACGCCGCCTTCTTCACGGTCGTGGTCGGCTACTTCGTCTCACTGCTCCTGATCTGAGGGGCGGCGGGACCGATCCCGCATAATCAAGACGTGGGACAAAGGATCGTAATTCTCGGCGCGACCGGTTCGATCGGTGCCCAGGCGCTCGAACTCCTCAGGGATTCGGAACTGTTCGACGTCGTGGGGCTCTCGGCCGGCTCCGATGCAAGCGAACTCGCCCGAGCCGCAGAGACCCTCGGTGTCGGGACGGTGGCGCTGGCGGACTCCCGCGAAGCCGACCGATTGCGGGGCGAGTTCGCCGGAACGGTGCTCGGGGGAGCCGATTCCGGGGTTTCGCTCATCGAGCAAACGGAACCCGACCTCGTTCTGAATGCGGTCGTCGGTGCGGCCGGACTCAAGCCGTCGATTGCCACCCTGGCGATGGGCCTCCCCCTCGCGCTGGCGAACAAGGAATCGCTGGTAATCGCCGGTGAGCTCCTCATGCCGCTTGCCGAGGGGACCGGAGGCCGGATCATTCCGGTGGACTCCGAACATTCCGCGCTCGCACAACTGCTCCGTAACGAGCCTCCCGGGACGGTCGAGAGGCTCGTTCTGACGGCGTCAGGAGGCCCATTCCTGGGCCGCGACGACCTCTCGGAGGTAACGCCCGAGGAGGCCCTCCAGCACCCGACCTGGCAGATGGGTGGTCGGATCACCATCGACTCCGCCACCTTGATGAACAAGGGTTTCGAGATGATCGAGGCCCACCACCTCTTCGATTTCCGCTACGAGGCGATCGAGGTAGTCGTCCACCCCCAGTCCCTCGTCCATGCGTTGGTCGAGTTCAACGATGGGGCCCAACTGGCCCACCTGGGCCAGCCGGACATGAGGGTTCCGATCGCCTACGCACTCTCGGAACCGGACCGGTGGGACATCCCGGTCGAGCGACTCGACCTGACAAGGACGGCTTCACTCGAGTTCCTGCCGGTGGACCACGCGGCCTTCCCCTGCCTCGAACTTGCGCGTGAAGCCGGGACCAGGGGGGGAGTTGCTCCTTGCGTCCTCAATGCCGCAGATGAAGTCGCAGTCGGCGCGTTCCTCGACGGACGGATCCCCTTCGACCGCATACCGCCCGTGGTCGAAGCAGTCCTGGAGGAAATGGGGGATTCGCCTGCGGTGGACTTCGACCAGCTGTTCGAGGCCGATCTGGAAGCGCGGGAGCGTGCCGAAGCCAGCCTGGAAGGAGTCGCGAGTCCATGAGCTTCCTTCTGGCATTCCTTGCTTTCTGTGCCTTGATAGTCCTCCACGAAGCGGGACACTTCTTTGCGGCCAAGGCAACCGGAATGAGGGTCGAGAAGTTCTTCCTCTTCTTCCCCCCGAAGCTCTTCTCGATCAAGCGCGGTGAGACCGAATACGGAATCGGGGCGATACCGCTCGGGGGCTACGTTCGGATCACCGGGATGAATCCCGAGGAGGAAATCCCTCCGGAGGTGGCACCGAGGGCCTACTACCGACAGCCGGTCTGGAAGCGAATCGTTGTCATCGGAGCAGGGCCGGCCGTCAACATTGCGATCGCCTTCCTGATCCTCTTCTTCCTCGCATTCGGGGTTCAGGAGTCGACTGACCGGATCGGTCAGGTGGAGCCGAACTCCCCCGCTGCCGGTCGACTGGTGGCAGGTGACAGACTGATCGCGGTCGATGGTGTCAGCGGTTCCCAGGAGCGACTTGCCTCAAGGATCGCGACCCACCGTTGCCAAGGGCGGCAGACCGATGGCTGTCTGGCGGAGCAGCCTGCGAAGCTGACGATCGAGCGGGATGGCAAGGTCACGACGATCAAAGTGCGGCCGCGCTTCGATTCGACGGTGGATCGACCGAGGGTCGGGTTTGCCTTCGGTTCGAGGCCTCTCTCTCCCACGGCACCCGAGGCTGCGGGACTCTCGGTCGACTTCATGTGGCGAGTGACCACCGAAACGGTCGGCGTACTGTCCGAGCTGTACAAGGCCGAGCGACGCGAAGAGCTCTCGGGGGTGGCGGGAAGCTATGAGGTCACACGACAGGCGATCGACACGTCTGGACGCCAGGCACTGACCATCATCGCCTTGATCAGCCTCTCGCTGGGGATCATCAACCTGTTCCCCTTCCTGCCGCTGGATGGTGGTCACATCTTCTGGAGCGTGATCGAGAAGATTCGGGGGCGCCCGGTTCCGTACGCGGTGATGGAGCGGGCCGGGATCATCGGCTTCGCGCTGGTCCTCGGCCTCTTCTTCATCGGTCTCACCAACGACATCGGGAGATTGACCGGGGAAGGCTTCGGCGTTCGCTAGCGCCTGCGTGATGGCACGGTTGCCGCTAGATTCCTCGCTAAATCCAACGGGAGGACGGGAATGGCGACCGAAGCGAAGGATGCAGCGACACTCGCCGAGGCATTTCGGATAACTGCCGGCCAGCGCGGCGGTGACACCTGGGTCAAGAGCCGCGACGGCTCGAACGTGATCACCTGGGAAGACGGGCTGACGAGGGTCGACCGGATCGCCGGTGGGCTCAGAAAACTCGGTATCGGCAAGGGCGACACGGTCGCCCTGATGCTGGTCAACCGGCCCGAGTTCCACATCGTCGACTTCGGGGTCGTCACGGCCGGTGGCACCCCGTTCTCGATCTACCAGACCTACACCCCCGATCAGATCAACTACCTGCTGGAAGACGCGGAGACCAAGGTCGTGGTTACCGAGCGGCTGTTCCTGCCGGTCGTGCAAGAGGCGGTTTCGAGCCTCGACACGAGCCCGCAGGTAGTCCTCGTCGACCCGGAAGGCGAGGTCCCGGAAGGGGTCATGTCCCTTTCAGAGCTCGAGCAGCTCGACCCCGGCTTCGATGGAGCGTCGGCCGCTGCCGAGATCGGCCCCGAGGACATACTCACCCTGATCTACACCAGCGGGACGACCGGACCGCCGAAGGGGGTTCAGTTGACCCACGACAACCTGATGTTCATGGTCGACGGCACCCACCAGATAGTCCAGTTCCCCGACCGGTCGCGAGTCATCAGCTGGTTGCCCTCGGCTCACATCGCCGAGCGGGCGGCGCATCACTACCTCCCCGCGGTCTTTGGCTTCGAAGTCACCTCGGTCGACGACTACACGGCAGTTCGTGAGGTCCTGCCGGAGGTCCGGCCGCAGTGGTTCTTTGCCGTGCCCCGGATCTGGGAGAAGCTCAAGGGCGGGCTCGAGTCGATGGTTGCCGGCCAGCCCGACGAGGCCCGGGAACCCCTCCAGGAGGCCCTTGCTGATGCGATCGAGAAGGTACGGCTCGAGCAGGCCGGGAAGGAGGTTCCGGAGGACCTGGCCAACCGGGTTGCCGAAGCCGATGAGAAATTCTTCGCACCACTCCGCTCTGCCCTGGGACTTGATCAGGTCGTGACGATCAACGTCGGTGCGGCGCCGACCCCGAGGGAGGTCCTCGAGTTTTTCCACGCGATCGGACTTCCCCTGGCCGAGCTCTGGGGGATGTCGGAGACTTGCGGGGGTGGGACGGTCAACCCACCCGACGCAGTTCGGATCGGCACCGTAGGCCCCCCGACACCGGGGGTCGAGATAAGACTTGCGGAGGACGGCGAGGTCCTCGTCAAGGGCAAGCTGAACATGCTCGGTTACCGAAACATGCCCGAAGCCACTGCCGAGACGATCGACTCCGAAGGTTGGCTCCACACTGGGGACATCGGTGAGTTCGACGAAGCCGGATACCTGAAGATCGTCGATCGAAAGAAGGAGCTGATCATCAACGCCGCAGGCAAGAACATGTCACCGGCGAACATCGAGGCGGAACTGAAGAGCTCCTCCCCGTTGATCGACCAGGTCTGCTGCATCGGAGACCAGCGCCCCTACAACGTGGCGCTCGTTTCGCTCGACCCCGACTTCGCCCCGATGTGGGCGGGTCAACAGGGGATCGAGGGGACCGAGATCGCTGCGCTTGCGGAGAACCCGGAAGTGGTCGAGGTCGTCAGGGCAGCGATCGAGAAGGGCAATGAGAACCTTGCCCGGGTCGAGCAGGTCAAGCGGTTCCAGCTCCTATCGGAAGACTGGAAGCCCGGCGGTGACGAGCTGACCCCGACGATGAAGCTGAAGCGGAAGCCGATTGCCGAAAAGTACGAGACGGAGATAGAGGGCCTCTACGCGGGCGATACCGGTACCGAAGTTGTCGGTTGATCCGGATGCACTTGAACGAATTGCGCTGACCCGGCTCCCCGAGCTCCAGGGGCCGGACGGCCTCTTCCACCCAAGTGCCGGAAAGCATGGGAGTCCGGTCCGGTCATCGGCAATCGCCCTGATCGGACTCTCCCGCGACGAGGAGGGGGCCGCGGCCCAGGGGATCTCGGTCGGGGCGCTGAGGACGGGAATGCTCGGATGCCTGTCGGATCCGGCCCTCGGGGTGGGCGAGCTCGGACTGGCACTGTGGGCAGAGGCCAGGACCGATGGTGCGGCGCTCGGGGAGGTCCTGGCCCGGATCCAGCGACGCATGCCGTCCCGGACCGACAGGCTCCCGCTCGAGGACCTCGCCCTGCTGGTATCCGGCTCGGCCGAGGCAGCCGAGATCGATCCGGGGGCTGCAGACATGATCTTCGCCGATGCTCGGCAAGGGCTGATCGAGCGGCTCGGCCCGGACGGGGTGTTCCTCGATGCCCATCATCGGTTCGGGGGATCCTTGAGTCCCGTTTCGGCCCAGTTCCTCGCCCTTCATGGCCTTCGGCGGGGGGAGGAAGAGCCGAATGCCGGGATCCGGAGGGCGGCAGAGGGACTAATCGGATTGCAGGCAGAGGGAGGGGCCTGGCCCGGCGTGATCGATACGAAGCGTGCCGTGGGGGCCGAGCTCTATCCGGTCCTGACCGTGAATCAGATCGCCCTCTCGGCAATTGCCCTGAGGGGGCTGGCCGACCAGGCGCTCGAGCCGGCCCTTGCCTGGGTCGAGGGCGACAACCCACTCGGTTTCTCGCTGGTTCATCCGGAGGAAGAGCGGATCGACCATGGGGTGCTCCCGAGGAGGCGCACCGGGTCGATCGCCCGTGGAGTGGGAAGGGCAAGCTCCCGTCTGAAGCGAGGCCAACGAGAGCTAGGATCCGATGACTTGATCCTCGACCCGATCGTGACGGCGGAAGACCTTGGCTGGCTGCTCGAAGCCTGGGCCGGCCGGACTCCCTGACGCCCTCCGGTAGCCTGAAGGCAATGGCCTCGAAGCGGCAGATCTTCGTTGGTTCCGTGCCGATTGGCGGGGGGGCTCCGGTCGTGGTCCAGACCATGACCAAGACGGAGACAGCCAATGTCGAGGCAACGATGGGCCAGATCGACAAAGTGGTCGAGGCTGGGGCCGAACTCGTCAGAGTCGCCGTGCCAAGGGATCAGGACGCAAGGGCGCTGAGCGAAATCGTCGACCGGTCACCGATCCCGGTGATCGCCGATATCCACTTCAACCACACCCTCGCGCTGAAGGCGATCGAGGCGGGGGCAGCCTCGATAAGGCTCAACCCGGGGAATATCGGCGGTCGGGAAAAGGTCGCTGAAGTGGCCGAGCTTGCAAACCAGAGGGGCGTCCCGATGAGGATCGGTGTCAACTCTGGATCGCTTCCCAAGCATCTCCACGATCTGGAGGCAGAGAACCCGGTTGAAGCCCTGGTCGAAGCCGCGGTCGAGTTCGTTCGTCTCATGGAGGGGCTTGACTTCACCAACTTCAAGGTCTCGATCAAGTCGACCAATGTGCCCGACACGATCCAGGCAAACCGGATGCTGTCGGAGAAGATCCCGTATC
>VEQW01000073.1 GCA_018883025.1 Solirubrobacterales bacterium
CCCACCGTGTTCGCGACGCCGGTCTCGTGGGCGATCACCTGCTGCGTCCGGAGCGCGAGGGCGACCGCCTCCTCGGTCGGCAGGGCGAGGGCCTCGTCGTAGGAGTTGGTGTGGAGGGACTGGGTTCCGCCGAGCACCCCGGCGAGTGCCTCGATCGCAGTCCGAACGACGTTGTTCAGGGGCTGCTGGGCGGTCAGGGAGACCCCGGCCGTCTGCGTGTGGAACCGCAGCCTCATCGACTCGGGCTGGGTTGCGCCGTAGGTCTCCTTCATCTCGCGCGCCCAGATGCGGCGGGCCGCCCTGTACTTGGCGATCTCCTCGAAGAAGTCGATGTGCGCGTTGAAGAAGAAGGAGAACCGCGGAGCGAATGCGTCGATGTCGAGACCCCGCTCGAGGGCGTGCTCGACATAGGTGAAGCCGTTCTTCAGGGTGAAGGCGAGCTCCTGCGCGGCGGTCGACCCGGCCTCCCTGATGTGGTAGCCGGAGACCGAGATCGGGTGCCATCTGGGCATCTCGGCGGTCGAGTACTCGACCATGTCGGTGACCAACCGCATCGCCGGGTCCACCGGAAAACACCACTCCTTCTGGGCGATGTACTCCTTGAGGATGTCCGTCTGGATCGTTCCGGCGAGCGCTTCCGGCGGCACCCCCTGGCGCTCCCCGACCAGGACGTAGAAGGCGAGGAGCATCGCCGCAGGGGCGTTGATCGTCATCGAGGTACTGACCTCGTCGAGCGGTATCCCCTGGAAGAGCCGCTCCATGTCCTCGAGGGTGTCGACCGCTACCCCCTCCCGACCGACTTCTCCAAGTGAACGCGGGTGGTCGGAGTCGTAGCCCATCAGGGTCGGCATGTCGAATGCCGTGGAGAGGCCGGTCTGTCCCCGGTCGAGCAGGTAGCGGAACCGTTCGTTGGTCTCCTCGACCGTGCCAAACCCGGCGAACTGGCGCATCGTCCAGGTCCGCCCCCGGTACATCGACTCGTACGGACCCCTGGTGAACGGATACTCGCCAGGCCCACCCACCGTCTCGGAGTGGTCTACCCCCTCGCGATCCGCCGGGCCATAGACCTCGCGGACGGCACGACCCGAGATCGTCGTGAAGTCTTTCTCCGGGGCCTCCCCGGCCGGACCGTCCGACCCGTCGGACGCGTCGCCCCGCGAGTCCCTCTCTGCCACCGAACGCTCCATCCAAAGACCTTTCGGGAGTTTCCCGGCCTGATTCCGATACTAGGGGAAACGACGTCCAGTGCCCTGCTGACGCCTCGAGGAGAAATAGCTGCCGAGACCACCGGCCAGACCGGCCAGGGCGACCGTCCCGGCAATCGCGAGCCGACGGCCGATCCGGTCGAGGTGCATCACTTCCCAGCCCTCGGTCTTCGCGACCTCCCTGAGCGGTCGGTCCGGGTTGACCGCGACCGCAGTGCCGGTCATCCGCAGCATCGGCAGGTCGGAGACCGAGTCGGAATAGGCCCAGGAGTCACCCATCACCAGGCCGCGCTCGGCCGCGATCCGGTCGATCGCCTCGACCTTGCCGGGTCCGTAGACGAAGGGACCGTCGAATCGGCCGGTGTAGGTGCCGTCCCGACCCACCTCGTAGCGGGTACCTATGCCACCGTCCATCCCGAGGACGGCGGCGAGCGACTCGACCATCACGGATCCGGCGGCACTAACGATCCAGGCCTCCCTGCCCTCGTCCTGGTGGCGATGGGCCTCGGCCAGGACTTCGGGATGGATCCGGGGCAGGATCCCGGCGAGCACCTCGGGCCACATCCGTGCGATCTCCCGCTCCGGAACCCCGGTCACCGATTCCCGGGCGATCTTCAATGCCTCGTAGGTCTTCTCGTCCGATGCGCCCTCGATCCGGTAGCGGAGGTGGTCGATCGCCCACCTCGAGACGACCCGCCGCGATACCACACCCCTCCGGGCGGCGACCCGGGCGAACTCCATCCCGCTGGAGCCCGCCATCAGGGTCCTGTCGAGGTCGAAGAATGCCGCGCCTGCCATCACCGGCTCCCGCGGTCGGACCGGCCGATCACCGGACCGATCCCGGGCTCAGACCTCGACCAGGATCGCGTCGCCCTGGCCGCCGCCCGAGCAGATCGCCGCACAGCCGAGGCCCCCTCCACGACGCTTCAGCTCGAGCAGGAGCGATCCGAGTATGCGAGCACCGGATGCCCCGATCGGGTGGCCGAGTGCGATCGCCCCACCGTTCACGTTGATCTTCTCCTCGTCGAGCTCGAGCATCTTCGCGGTGTTGAGGGCGACCGATGCGAATGCCTCGTTGATCTCCCAGAGGTCGACCTCGTCCGCAGACTTCCCGAGCCGGTCGAGGGCCTGCTTCGCAGCGAGGGCCGGGGTCTTGGCAAGGAACGCGAAGTCATCGCCCACCTGGCCGTAGCCGACGATCGTCCCGAGCGGCTCGATTCCCTGCGCTTTCGCCCACTCCTCGGAGGCGAGGACCAGGGCACCCGCCCCGTCGTTGACGCCCGGGGCATTGCCGGCGGTATGGGTCGCGTCGTCCCCTCCCACCGCGCGCAGCTTGCTCAGGACCTCCTCGGTCGTCTCGGGTCGAATCGCCTCGTCCTCCTCGACCACCTCCTCCGACTTCCGGGTCTTGACCGTGACCGGCACGATCTCCTCGGCCAGCACTCCGGCCGCCTGGGCCTTGTCTGCCAGTTCATGGGACCTGGCCGCGAATCGATCCATCTCGCTGCGCTCGATCCCCAGTCCGTTCGAGACCTCGCTCGCCTCGGCGATCATCTGGAGGTGGGTGAAGGGGTTGGTCAGGCCGTCGTGGGTCATCGAATCGACCGTGTCGGCATCGCCCATTCGGAAACCGAAGCGGGCACCGGGGAGCAGGTAGGGAGCGTTGCTCATCGACTCCATGCCCCCGCCGACTCCGACCTCGACATCCCCGGAGCGGACCGCCTGATCGAGCAGGCCGACCGACCTGAGGCCAGAAGCACAGACCTTGTTGACCGTCTCAGAGGGAACCTCACGGGGGATACCCCCCTTGATCTGGGCCTGGCGCGAGGGGATCTGGCCCTGACCGGCCTGGATCACCTGACCGAAGGAGACCTGCTGGACCGCGTCCGGGGAGACCCCGGCACGCTCCAGTGCTCCGGCGATCGCCACGCCCCCGAGCTCGGTTGCGTCGACCGGTGCGAGCGAGCCACCCATCTTTCCGAAGGGTGTGCGGGCGGTTGAGAGGATCGCTGTGCGGGCCATCGCGCTCCTGCCTTTCGTCGAAGTCGGTGGATGATCGGTTCAGGCCGATCGTTCGAGAGGTCAAGATACCGCCACTCCCCGATTCCCTGACTGCCGGGCCGGAATAGACTCGTCCCCGTGGAAGTGGCGATTGTCGACACCGATCCCGCCGAGGTCGAGACGGACCTCCTCGCAGTTGCCCTGTTCGAGAAAGGGAAGCTCCAGGAACCGTTCGGAGACCTCCCCGGGGCCGAGGATGCCCGGGCGGAGAGGAACTCCCGGGTCCTGCTGAGGACGGCCGACGGACTCCGGGTTGCGGTAATCGGGGCCGGATCGGCCGAATCCTTCGACGCCGAGAAGGCGAGGATCTTCGCGGCCAGGGCCTTCGGCATGCTCGGGGAGTTCCATGGGAAGAAGCTCGCCCTGGCCGTTCCCGAGGAGCCGGACCTGCCCGGACCCGAAGTACTTGCACCGGCGATGGCCGAGGGGGCGATCCTCGCCTCCTTCAAGTTCGACGGGTTCGGGGATTCAAAGGACGAAGACGATCGGACACCGCCCCCCCTGGAACGAATCGACCTGGTCAGCAGGGCGGACGGCCTCGGGGCCGCAGTGGCATTCGCCAAAGCATCGGCCGAAGCGGAGAACCGGGCACGGGTGCTCCAATCCCTCCCGGCCAACCGGGCAACGCCCGAGTTCCTCGCCGACCGGGCTCTCGAGTTGGCCGAGGCCCACGACTCGATCGAGGTCGAGGTCCTCGACCGGGCCGCAATCACCGAAGCCGGGATGGGAGGCCTCGAGGCGGTCGCCCGGGGCGGCCCCGACGTGGAGCCCCGTCTGATCACGATCCGCTACCGGGGCCGGGGAGACGGTGAGGTCCTGGGACTGGTCGGCAAGTCAGTCACCTTCGACTCGGGGGGGATCTCGATCAAGCCGTCGGCCGGGATGCACGAGATGAAGATGGACATGTCCGGTGGGGCGGCGGTCCTCGAGGCAGTCGGCTGCCTTGCCGAGCTGGGGATCGGCCTCGACGTTGTCGCAGTCCTGCCGGCGACCGAGAACCTTCCCTCCGGAACGGCGATCAAGCCAGGGGACGTGATCACCCAGCTGAACGGGAAAACGGTCGAAGTGACCAACACGGATGCCGAAGGGCGGCTGATCCTCGCCGATGCTCTGGTCCACTGCGCCCGCGAGGGAGCCGACCGTCTGGTCGACGTTGCGACCCTTACGGGCGCGGTCGTGATCGGCCTCGGATCGACCTACGCGGCGCTGATCTCCGACAACGACGAGCTGGCCCGGGAAGTCGAGGAATCCGGGGACCGGACGGGGGAGCTGGTCTGGCGCCTGCCGCTCCACGAGGAGTACTTCGAGCTGACCAAGGGGGAGATCACCGACCTGGTCAACGCCTCCGCCAAGCGAAAGGCCGGGACCATCTACGCCGGCTCCTTCCTCGAGCAGTTCACCGAGGGCAAGCCCTGGGCCCATCTCGACATTGCCGGGGTCGCCTGGGACACCGGTCGGGCCTACTGGGGTTCCGGGCCGACCGGGTTCGGCACCAGGGCATTGGTCGACCTCGCCGCCTCGATGGCCGGCGAGCGTCCCTGAGGCTGGGCACTGCCCCTAGGATCCGGCGCGTGGACTTCGACCTGAGCGACGAACAGCGACTCCTCCGGGAGACCGTCCGGGAGTTCGCCCTCTCCGAGGTGGCACCCGTTGCGGGCGAGCTGGACCGGACCAAGTCCTTTCCCTACGAGATCGTCTCCCGGATGGCCGATCTGGGGCTGATGGGGATTCCCTATCCAGAGGAGGTCGGAGGATCGGGAGGAGACACCCTCTCCTACGCGATCGCGGTCGAGGAACTCGCCCGGATCGACTCCTCCGTCGCGATCACCCTTGCCGCCCACACTTCGCTCGGGACCGCTCCCATCTACTACTTCGGGTCCGAGGAACAGAAGGCCGAATGGCTGCCAGACCTCTGCTCGGGCAGGAAGCTCGGGGCCTTCGGCCTGACCGAGCCGGAGGCCGGCTCCGACGCCGGCAACACCCGGACCAGCGCCGAGCTGGTCGGGGGCGAGTGGGTCGTCAACGGATCGAAGCAGTTCATCACCAACTCGGGAACCGATATTTCGGCCCTGGTCACGATCACGGCAGTCACCGACCGCAAGGACGGCCAGGCCGAGATATCGAACCTGATCATCCCCAACGGAACGCCCGGTTATGAGGTCGGGGAGCCGTACCGGAAGATGGGCTGGCACGCCTCCGACACCCATCCCCTCACCTTCGACGACGTCCACGTCCCGGAGGGCAACCTGCTCGGCCCGCGCGGCCAGGGCTTCCGGCAGTTCCTCGAGATCCTCGACGGCGGCCGGATATCGGTCTCGGCGATGGGCGTCGGCCTGGCCCAGGGCGCCCTCGACGAATCGATCGCCTACGCCAGGGAGCGCCAGGCGTTCGGCCGGCCGATCGCCTCGTTCCAGGCGATCCAGGCGAAGATCGCCGATCTCTCGGCCGAGATCGAGGCCGCACGCCTGCTTACTTGGCGGGCCGCGATCGAGAAGGACCGTGGTCTCGACTTCGGCCTGACCGCCGCCCAGGCGAAACTGATCACCGGCAGGCTGGCCGTTCGTGCCTCGGAGGAGGCGGTCCAGATCCACGGTGGCTACGGGTACATCGAGGAGTACCCGGTCTGCCGCTTCTACCGTGACGCCAAGGTGCTGACCATCGGCGAGGGGACCGACGAGGTCCAGCAGATGGTGATCGCCCGGGCCCTCGGCTGCTAGCCGGAGGCAGGCCGGGAGGTCTCGGTGCTTCCGGGGCGCGAACGAATCTCTGCCGCCCGACCGACGTCCTCCGGCACCCCGTAGTACTCGAGCACCTGCATCTCCTGGTCGCGATTCAGGGGAAGCTCCGGATCGACCGCCGGTGCCGCGCGGATGACTTCACGGTCGTGCGGGGTCCAGATCCTCCCGGCCGCCGCGGCGCACTCACTGACCAGGAGCGGAACCGTCTTGCCGAACCGACCGAGCTTCACCGCGAGCCAGCTCGGGTTTCCCGAGTCCGCGTCGACCATGAAACCCTGGACCCGGGCGACGCTCTGCCCCGAGATGTCGTCGACCCGGTATCCGACCCACTCGGCGACCTCATCGGCTCCGGGCGGCGGGACCGATCCACCTTCTTTCTCAACCGACATCGGGACCTCCAGTCATCTCCAGCAGTCTTTCGGCTGCGGAGGCGGGATCGATCTCGCGCTCGGCGACTTGCCGGAGAAGCGCCTCGACCTCCGGGGCGTCTGCCGCCGAGTCGAGCCGGCGCCTCAGCCTCGATGCTGCGATTCCCATCACCTCGTTGCGGAGGTTC
>VEQW01000149.1 GCA_018883025.1 Solirubrobacterales bacterium
GAGGCAGTCCTCGAGGCGAGGACTGCCGGCGCGATCGCCGCGGCGACCGGGGAGGTCGAAGAGATCATCTCCGACCCGAGGGGCCAGGCTTCAGAGCTTCTCCGAACGCTCGAGAACGGCACGATTGCGGTCTGGTCGTCGCCCACGGCTGGCGCTGTCCTGATTACCAGTCCCTACAGCATCCGCGGCAAAAGGTTCGAACACGTTCTGATCGCATCGGTCCAGGAAGGCGGGGCCTTCGACCGGGAGCGGCCCGGTCCCTTCCTCTCCCGGACCGATCGGTCCAGTTTGGGAATGCCCCCGCGAACCGATCCAGAGGATCAGGAGCGCTACCTGTTCTACGCGGCCCTCACTGCCGCCACGAAGGGAGTGGTCATCTCCTGCATGAGTTCCGACGAGGCCGGATCGGCCCTCCGTCCCTCGCCTCTGGTCGGGTTGGTCGAAGGCCTGTTCGAGTCGAAGCCCGAGAGGGGTGGTCGAAGGGCGAGCTCCCCGGCGTTCCCGCCCCGGGAAGCACCTTCACCGAGGGAGTTTGCGCGCACCCTCGCCGCCTCGACCCACGACGGGGGATGGCAGGAGGAGCGGGCGGCAGAGGTCGTCGATCGGGCAACCGACCTTGGCATCGAGGGGGTCTGGGGGGGCGGACTCACCGATCTCCCCGATGAGCTGGCCCGGGCCGAGGCGATCGACCTTCGAACCCGGACTCTCGGCCCCCTAAGGAATCGGGCGCTGCTCGAGGATCTCGCCGCCGGAAGCTTCGGTCCCACCACCGTCGAGGCCTTCGCGGCGTGCCCCTACGGCTGGTACGTGCAGCGGCTGGTCTCCCCGGAGACCTTCGGCCCCGACCCCGACCCACTCAAGGTCGGGCAGGCGGTTCACGAGGTACTCCAGAGACTGTTCGAGGAACGGGCGGGCGAACGTCCCGAGCCAAAGACGATCGAGGCCTGGCTGGAGGAGGCCCGACGGATCGTGGACGAGGTGTTCGCCGACCCCAGGTTCGTCCTCGACGGCACGGACATCTCCTCCCGAGTCCGGAAACTGAGAGTCCAACGCATGGTTGGGGAATTCCTCGAGTCGAGCGCCGAAACGCCCCTCGGACCGTTCCTCCCGGACCCCGCCCTGCTCGAAATCGAATTCGGACCGATCGAGCTTGGGACCCCGGATGGAAGGACCTGGAACCTAGCGGGCCGCATCGACCGGGTCGACCTCGACCGCGAAGGACTGACTGATCTCGGCGATGGGACGGCAGTGCCGGCGATCGTGATCGACTACAAGTCCGGAAGCGTCAAACACCTGACCAGAGCCAGGCTCGAGGAGGACGGCCGGGTCCAGATGCCGCTCTACCTGCACGCGATCCCATTGACCGAAGCGGGCGCAGGGATCGAGCCTGTGGCTGGGCTCTACATTTCCCTCAAAGACGGGGAGCGAAGGGGTGCGTTCGCTCCCGGACTTGTCGCCGCCCCGAAGGAGTGGGGCCTGGTCCGTACCGACGGCGAAAAGGGAACCCTCGAGGATTGGGTAGAGA
>VEQW01000074.1 GCA_018883025.1 Solirubrobacterales bacterium
CCGCCTCTTCTGGCTGCGCTCGGCCTGGTGGTGCGAGGACTGCAGGCAGAAAGTCGAGTCCTGCTGCGAGGGAGGTGGCTGCCCGTCGGTCGTCGAGGTTGCTCGATCCGAACGGGCCGACGGAGACCGACCCAACGGGCCGCCACTAGACTCGCCCGGGTGGAGCTCGCACCGAGACAGCGCGGTCCGATAGCGGTCTACGGGGCGACCGGCTTCACCGGTCGGCTGGTCAGCCAGGAGCTCGCCCGCTCCGGGGCCGACTTCATCATCTCCGGGCGAAGTCACGGGAAACTCGATGCTTTGGCCCGGTCGCTCGACCCCTCCCCCCCGACCAGGGCCGTGACGGTGGATGACGGTGCAGGGCTGAGGGACCTCCTCGCCGACTGCTCGACGGTGATCGCCTGTGCCGGCCCGTTCACCCTCCACGGCGAACCGGTTCTCGAAGCAGCGGTCGCCACCGGGACCGACTACCTCGACACGACCGGCGAACAGCCCTTCATCCGGCTCGCCTACGACACCTATGGACCGCGGGCCGCCCGCGGAGGCACCGCAGTGATCCCGGGGATGGGCTTCGACTACGTACCCGGCGACATGATCGCCTCGCTGACCGCGGCCGGACTCGGACGACTCGACACGGTCCGGCTCGCCTACGCGACCTCCTTCCAGATGACCCGCGGCACGATGCTCTCGGCGCTCGAGATGATCAAGGGTGGTGACCTGCAGTGGAAGGACAGTCGGCTCGTGCCGGCACCCCAGAGCATCAGCCGGGGCGAGTTCGACTTCGGCCCGCCGCTCGGGGAACAGGCTATGACCCGCTATCCGGCTGGCGAGCAGATCATGCTCCCCCGCCACCTCGACGTCCGCACCGTCGAGACGATGCTTAGTGCCGGCTCGATCGCGCCCGGCCCGCTGACCGACCTCACCCCGATGATCGCCCGGCCGGCTGGCCTGCTGATGCGGACCCCGGTCAGGAAGCTCGCCGGTTCGCTGATCTCCCGCCTTCCGGAGGGTCCGGACGAAGAGGACCGGGCGGCGGCCCGGTTCACGATCGCCTGCGAGGTCCGGGCCGCGGACGGGACGACCCGGCAGGGCCGAATCACCGGCCGGGACGTCTACGGGATCACCGCCGCCCTGATCGTCAAGGGGGCGATCGCCTCGGCCTGCGGGGACGTCGAGTCCTCTGGCGGGCTGGCACCTTCGCAGGCCTTCGACCCGAACCTCTTCCTCGATGGGTTCGGGGACTTCATGCTCGAGTGGTCGGTCGACCCGAGCCAGTAGTCCCCGACTAGCCGGAGCGGCGGATCGGGCTCTTGCCGACCGGACCGAACTCCGGGGCATCCGGAGGCAGTTCCGCCACCTTCTTCCCGTAGAGGACCGAGAACGGGCCGGCCGAGATCCCGTGGAGGAAGACGCTCAGCAGGACGGTGATCGTGGTCGCCGCTATCGCCACGTCGAGCGCCGGGAGGTTTGGCTCCTCCGAGATCACCACCAGGAGCAGGATGATCGAGCCGAGGCCGCGCGGCCCGAACCATCCGATGAACGCGATCGAGGCCCGACTCAGACCGGTCCCCGAAAGGGCGATCGCGACCGGCCCCATCCTCATCAGGGTGAGGGCGAGGATCCCGAAGGCGACGATTCCGAAATCGAGCGGGGCGAGGTAGCCGATCGCTGCCGTCCCGAAGACGAAGAAGACGATCAGGCTCAAGAGCTGCCCCTCACGGTCGGCGAAATCGAGGATCGGTCCGCCGAACGAGGGCTGGAACCGGGCGACGGCGAGGCCGGCGACGAAGGCCGCGATGAAGCCGTTGCCATCGATTCCCGTAGCGACGGCCCAGGCCCCGATCGCCAGTGCGACCATCGCCAGGCGCTGGAAGGTCCAGGTCATTGCCCCTCTCTTGATCGCCTGGCTGACCAGCCAGCCCCCGGCCCATCCGATGACCAGGCCGGCAAGCCCCCCGAACCCGATCTGTTCGACGGCGAAGATGACCGTGTCGGTCGCCCGAACCGAGACCTCCTCGAGGGCGAGACCGATGAAGACGAGCAGGAACGGAATCGAGAGGCCGTCGTTCAGTCCGGACTCGAGGTTGAGCGTCTCCCGGATCTTCTCGGGGACGAGCTTGCTGGTCACCACCGGATGTCCTAGGGCGGCGTCGGTCGGGGCGAGGATCGCCGCCACTATCGCCCCCTCCCAGAAATCCATGCCTATCAGGAGGACCGCCGCACCTGCGACCCCGATTGCGATCGTCAACGGCATCGCGATGACCAGTAGGCGCCCGGCCAGGGCACTGTCACCCCTCAGGCCGCTCACGTTGCTCCGTGAGGCGTCGGAGAAGAGGACGATCACCAGGGTCAGCTCGGCGACCACCAGACCGACCTTGCTGATCGGGTTGAGCTCGGCCAGGCCGAGGATCGAGGTGCCGAAGAGGATCCCGGCAGCGACGAAGAACATCGGGGCCGAGACGTTCACCTTGAGCAGGCTTCGCGAGACCAGCCCGTAGAAGAAAACGACCCCGGCGATGATCGCGATCTCGATCAAACTCGATCTCCCCTCATCTCCATCGGCCTGATCTTCTCACCGACCGGCCGATGAGGCCGATTGGCGGTCGATCGACCTACTTATCCTGAAGCGGTGACGAGCAAGGAAAACGACGATCCCCAGGGCCAGGCCCGGATGTTCATCTCGCTCGACCCACCGCCTGTGGCGAGGGAAGAGGCGGCAGCCTGGGGTCGTGAGGTCGCCCGGACTACTCAGGGCTTGAGGCCGATCCCCCCGGGCTCGATCCACTTGACCCTCGCCTTCCTCGGAACCCGCCCCCTCGCAGAGGTCGACCTGCTGGCCGAGGCGATCGATCACGCCCTGCGGGAAGTGGGCGAGATTCAGGGTGGAGCACCACTCTGGCTGCCGAAACGGAGGCCGAGGGCGCTCGCGCTCGAGGTCCGGGAAGCATCGGGCCGACTGGAGGAACTCCGGTCCGGGCTCGTCCAACGCCTTGGAACCCTCGCTGGTTGGCAACCGGAGCGACGAGGCTTCCTTCCCCACCTGACCGTAGGGCGAGCGGGCCGTGGCTTCCGACCTGGCCGAGCTGGGCTACCGCCCACCCCCTCCCTCGGGTTCCTTCCCGAGGCGATCACCCTCTACCGGTCCCACCTCGACTCCGAGGGTGCACGGTACGAATCGCTCTACACCGCTCCACTCCGGTAGGCCTCCTGTTGGAACCAGGGAAAGGAGCGGACCGGGCGATGGAAAGTGGCAGAATGAAGGCGATGTCCAGGGTGGGAAAGACGCTGGTCCTGGTGGCCGCCGTTCTGCTGGTCGGCGCGGCACAGGCCTCTGCGTGGGAGATCGTGCGGCCGGTCAAACTGAAGGTTCCGTACTCGGGTGAGCCCGGGGGCGAGATGATCGGAAAGGTCTCGGCAGAGACCCGCGGTGGCGAGGTCGCGGGCTTCCTCCTCCTCGAGAAGCGAAGGGTCGAGGGGGTCGAGTGGTACGGGGTGAGGATCGGCAAGCGACCTAACGACAAGGTCGGCTGGATCCAGGCCAACCGTGCCTACACCGTGGATGCCAGGTACCGGATCCGGATCTCGCTCGCGAACCGGAGCCTCACGCTCTTCAAGGACGGCAGGCGAGTCTGGAAGGCAACGGTGATCGTGGGTGCAGTGGCGACCCCGACCCCGGAGGGCCTCTTCGCGGTCCACGACTTCTACCGGGTCTTCGATGACCTGAGGCCCTGGGTGATCGAGACGACCGCCCATTCGGAAGTCCACGAGACCTACCTGGGCGGTCCGGCCAGGGTCGCGATCCATGGCCGCCACGGCGCGCTCGCGGTCCCCTGGGGGATCCGGGCATCGAACGGATGCATCCGCACCCCCAACTGGGCCCTCCGCTCGCTCAGGCGCCTGGTTCCTGTCGGAACCCCGATCAGGGTCGGCTAGCGACTCGACTCCTCACGGGCCGGGCGGCGTTGCGGTAGTTTGACCCTCCCCTTGTCGAGCGATGAACAGGAGGTGGGGGGAGCGATGTTCGAGAAGATCGTCGTCGGTTACGACCAGAGTGAAGGTTCCCGGGACGCGCTGGCGCTGGCCGGTCAGGTTGCGTCCAGGTTCGATTCCGCCGTTACGGTGGTGACCACGGTTCCCTCCCCGGTCGGTGGGAACTTCGCCCCCTCCCTTCCGGCCGATGCCTACACCAACCTTTCCGAAGGGGCAAAGGCCGCCGCAGAGGAAGCGGCCGAGCCACTCGGTGCCTCGGTTGTGATCAGCGAGGCCACCTCCCCTGCCTTCGGGCTCGAACAGGTGGCCGAGTCCGAGGGAGCCGACCTGGTGGTGATCGGTTGCGCCCGGACGGACCCGGGCCGGGTCCGCGCCGGGCACAAGGCCCACCAGCTGATGAGCGGTGGGGAGGCGGCAGTCCTGCTCGCCCCCGTCGGCTACGCCTCCGATGGGTCGATCGACAAGGTCGCGGTTGCGGTCAACGGGACTCCGGAGTCCGACCGGGCGATCGGTGTCGCCGCAGCCTTCGCCGGAGAGGGCCCCTTGAAGGTGATCTCCGTCGCAACCGACTTCGCCGACTACTGGGGACACTGGACCGCCGGAACGGTGATGGCCGACCTGGCCGATGCCTCCCGGGAGGCCGCCCAGAAATCGCTCGATGACGCGGTCGCAAAGGTCCCGGTCGGAACGATGCCCGAGCCGCTGATGGTCGACGGTGACGCGATCATGGAGCTGAGAGCCGCCTCCGACGGAGACCTCGACCTGCTCTGCCTGGGTTCGCGTAGCTACGGACCGGTCAGGCGGGTACTGCTCGGCTCGACTTCCTCCGGGGTCGTTGCCGATGCCGGCTGCGCGGTACTGGTCGTACCCCGAACCGACTCCTGATCGCCCGACCGGGGTCCTCCCGGCTCAGCCGTTGCCGTAGGGAGCGCCGACCGCCTTTGCCCAGTCGTCGTCCACGGTGAAGGCGCCGGAGGAGTTCGTCGTGACGACCACCACGGTCCCCGGTTCGCGGTTCCCGTTCTTCGGGTTGATCGTGACCGAACCGGTCCAGCCCTTCCACCCCTTGACGCCATCGAGGGCCTTCTCCAGCGGCCCGGCCTTGAAGCCCTTTGCCTGCCTCACGCCCTCGGCCAGGAAGTTGACCGAGTCGTAGGTGTAGGGCGACCAGGTGCCCGGGTCCTCGTCGAACTCGGAACCGTAGGCTTCGACGTAGTTGGTTGACCCCTCGAAGTCGGAAGGCGCCGGTACGCCGACGACCGGGCAGTTGGCTGCCGCCTTCTGGCCGGCAGTCTCGATGAAGCCGTTGTCGTAGGCGCCGTAGTCGGCCATGCACTGGGTCTTCACCTTCTGGTTGAACATCTCCTTGGCGATCAGGCCGCCCTCGGGGAAATAGGTGACCAGGTAGGCGACGTCGGCGCCGGTGCCGGCGAGCTTGCCGACCTCCTTCGAGTAGTCGTCCTTGCCCGGCTCGATCCCCTCGTAGGCGACCACGTCCACCCCGGCGGACTCGAGGTCGGCCCGGACGGAGCTCGCCTGGGTCTTGGTGTAGGCCTCGGTCCTGTCGTAGGCGATTGCGACCGTCTTCGCCCCGAGCCACTCATCCATCGCCTTGGTCGCGACGGGAGCGATCTGGTAGGTCATCGGCTGGAGGGTGAAGCCGAGGCCATTGGTCGAGTCGTCGGAAGTCAACCGGATCGGGACCAGGCCATCCTTTATGTAGAGCGGCAGGGTCTCGATCCCGACGCCCGAGTTATAGGGGCCGACCACGCCGTCGAGGCCCTTCTTGATCGCCTCGTTGGCTGCCTTGACCCCGGTCGCCGGATCTCCGGCGTCGTCGATCGGGACGATCGTCACTTCCCTGCCGAGCAGGCCGCCGGACTCGTTGATCTCGTTGGCCGCCATCTGGGCGCCCTTCAACATCCCCGATCCAAGGACCTCGAGGTCACCCGAGAGAGGAGCCTCTAGACCGATTCGCCAATCGTTGCCCGACCCCGAATCATCAGAGCATGCGACCACGCCCAGGGTGAGGGCAGCGGTGAGTGCGAGTGCGAGGGCGGTCCTGGTCAGGCTCTTCATCTGGGCGGCATTCCTCCGGTCGGTTGGGTCGTTTGTCGTCTGGCTGGGTCGGTTGTCGAATCTAGATCGGTCATCGGACGGGGTTGGCCGTTCCGATCCGGGTTATCCGGGCTCGTTCCCCGGCTTCCACTTGATCGAGCAGCCGAGGCTCGGCAGTTGCGGTTCGGGCGCCGGCTGGCCCGCGAGGACGGCATCGACCGCGTTGACCAGGTCCACCCCGGTCGCCGGTCCTCCGGACGAGGGCCGGGTCGAGTCGAACTGGCCCCGGTAGGCGAGGTTGCGGTCCCGGTCGAAGACGAACAGGTCGGGCGTGCAGACGGCGCCGTACGCCTTCGCCACCGACTGGTCTGCGTCGACGAGGTAGGGGAATGGGTAACCGTGGACCGCCGCTTCACGCTCCATC
>VEQW01000075.1 GCA_018883025.1 Solirubrobacterales bacterium
GAGCCTCGGCTCCAGTCCCGCCGGACCGTCCGCCTCGTCCCAGGTTATGTCGATGGTTTCGGCTCGAAGGACGTCGTGGTTCACATGCCTGATCGTTTCCAGCTCCGAGTTGAGCAGGATCGGCTGGTCGAGGGAGAGTTGGCGGGCGTGGTCCTCCCCCTCGGTGAGCAGGTTCAGCTCACCCCCCACCCCGGAGGAGAGGCTCATCACGACCTCCTCCCGGATCGGGTCGATCGGCGGATTTGTTACCTGGGCGAAGAGCTGCTTGAAGTAGCTGAACAGCGGCGGTCGGTGGTCCGAGAAGACGGCAAGGGCAGTGTCGTTACCCATCGAGCCAATCGGTTCCGCCCCGGTTGCAGCCATCGGTGCGATCAGGACCCTGAGGTCTTCCTGGGTGTAGCCGAACGCGAGCTGACGCCTCGGGGTTGGCTGGACTCCGGTCATGGTCACATGGGCCGTCGGGAGGTCGTCGAAATGGACCGCGGCGTCCCGGTACCACTCCGCGTAGGGGCGCCGGGTCGAGACTTCTTCCTTGACCTCTTCGTCTTCGATTATCCGGTGCTGCTCGAGGTCGACCAGGAAGATCTTGCCGGGCTGGAGCCGGCCCAATCGCTTGACTCGGTCCGGAGGGATGTCGAGCAGACCGATCTCGGACCCCAGCACGACCAGGCCGTCGGTCGTCTCCAGCCATCTGCCGGGCCTAAGGCCGTTGCGGTCGAGGGTTGCCCCGATCACCCTCCCATCCGTGAAGGCGACTGCTGCGGGGCCGTCCCAGGGCTCCATGAGGCAGGAATGGAACGCGTAGAAGCCCTTGAGCTCGTCGGAGAGGTCTTCCCGGTTCCGGTATGCCTCGGGAATCATCATCATCGCCGAGTGGGGCAGGGACCTTCCGGCGAGGAGGAGCAGCTCGAGGACGTTGTCGAAGGTGGCGGAATCCGAGCCGTCGGGAGTGACCACAGGGACCACTTTCTCCAGGTCTTCCCCGAACAACTCACTGGCGAGCTGCGATTCGCGAGCTCGCATCCAGTTGATGTTTCCCCGGAGGGTGTTGATCTCCCCGTTGTGGGCTATCAGCCGGAAGGGATGGGCAAGTGGCCAGCTCGGGAAGGTGTTCGTCGAGAACCGCGAATGGACGAGGGCCATCGCGGACTTAAATCGATGGTCGACCAGGTCGGGAAAGAAGTGAGGGACCTGGTTGGAGATCAGCATCCCCTTGTAGACGATCGTCCTCGAGGAGAAGGATGAGAAATAGACCTGATCGCCGAACTCACGCTCCAGGACCCGTCGGATCACGTACAGCTTCCGCTCGAAGGCATCCTGATCGTCACGGACCGGATCACCGGCCCCGACGAATGCCTGGCTGAAGAAGGGCATCGTTTCCGCCGCCGTCGCGCCGACGAAGCCCGTGTCCACCGGAACGTCACGCCAGCCGAGGAACTCCTGTCCTTCGTCCCGGACCACGTCCTCGATCCGCCGACGAACGGTGCGACGCTCTTCTTCGTCGATCGGAAGGAAGCACATTCCGACTCCGTATCGACCCGGTCCGGGGAGCTCGAAGGAGGTCTCCTCCTTGAAGAATTCGTGGGGCAGCTGGACGAGGACCCCTGCACCGTCGCCAGTCCCGGGATCCGCTCCGGCTGCACCTCGGTGTTCGAGGTTCAGCAGGGCGGTAAGTCCCTGTTCGATGATCTCGTGGGTCGGACGGTTGTCGAGGCGTGCAACCATCGCCACGCCGCAGGCATCGTGCTCATACCTTGCGTCGTACAGGCCCGTAGACCCGGTGGATGTTTGGGGACCGCTCAGATCAGCCTTTCGACAGCTCTCGTAGGGGGCCTGTCGGACCCCGCCAAACCCACCGGGACGAGCCGGAGGGCCAAATCACGAATCCCCCAGAATACCGGAGGAAGGCCCCGTAGCCCCCCGTTTTCCTAGCGGAGGACTCGCCCCTCGTATTCGCTCCGCGCCGACTCGTCTACCGCGCCGCTCAAGACCCTGTCGGCGCCGAAGACCTTCATCAGACGATCCCGGAGATCGGCGGAGAGCAACGATGTCGGGGGCTGCAGCCAGCGGGTTATCGGCGGCAACCAGACCTCGGATTCCCCCATCTCGACCGCCCTTGCAATCCCCTCCCCCACCTCGTAAGGCGATAGCCACCGGACACCCTTTGCATTGCCGATTCCACCGGCCAGCTCCGTCCTGACCGGACCGGGCATGACGCAGGTGATTCCTACGCCCGTCCCGACCAGCTCGTTCCGGGCGGCCTCGGATAGACCGACTACCGCGAATTTCGTGGCCGAGTAGGTTGCCCCGCCAGGGAATCCCGTCTTTCCCGCCTGGGAGGCGATGTTGACGACCCTCCCCCGCCCTCGGCCCTTCATACGGGCCATTGCCAGCTTGGTTCCGTTGATCACCCCGACCAGGTTGACCCTGATCGTGGTTTCCGTCGATTCTTCGGTCTCCTCGTCGAGGGGCCCGAGAAGCATGACTCCAGCGTTGTTGACCAGGACGTCTATCGGGCCGAGTGCGTCCTCGACCCCATCCAGGAATGATTCGAAGGATCCGGCATCCCCGACGTCGACAGCCAGCCCGATGTGCTGATCGCCCAGCTCCGCCGCGGCTGCCTGGGCCGCATCGCCGTCGAGGTCGCCCAGGGCCACCCTGGCCCCGCGGAGAGCGAACGACCGGGCCGTCGCCATGCCGATACCACCGCAACCGCCGGTGATCGCGACAACCATGCCGTCCACCGAAACTACGTCCCTATCCACCTGGCCTCCTCCTTGCTTTGGGAGCGAAAGGGCACCCTATCGCCGTCGGGCTCGAGCAGGGCCGCCCGGGACCGGTTCTCTACCCTCCGTGGGTGTCGCCCATCACCCTCGTCGCAGCCGTAGATCCCGCAGCAGGGATCGGTCTGCTTGCGGCGTTTGCGGCCGGCGTCGTCTCGTTCCTCTCCCCTTGCGTGCTCCCCCTCGTGCCCGGATACCTCTCTGCCGTCTCGGGGCTCAAACCGGATCAGCTCGCGGATTCGAGCTGGAAACGCGTGGTCCTGCCGAGCCTGGCCTTCATCCTGACCTTCTCGATCGTCTTCATCCTCCTCGGATTGACCGCGACCCGGATCGGCAGCCTCCTTTCCGACAACCGGACTCTGCTCGAGCAGGTTGCCGGCGGGGTGATGGTCCTGATGGGGGTCCTCTTCGTCGCCGCGGGCTGGGTCGATTCACTCAACCGGGAATGGCGACCGTCCGGCCTGATCGAGCGAGCGGGAAAAGGCGGTCCGTGGATTGCCGGAGTGGCCTTCGCGATTGCCTGGACCCCATGTATCGGTCCCACGCTCGGAGCCATCCTTTCGGCCGCCGCCCTGACCGAATCGGCAGCCAGGGGCGGGCTTCTCCTCGCCGTCTACTCCCTCGGACTCGGCCTCCCCTTCCTGCTCTGCGCGATTGCCTTCGGCCGAATGAGCGAGGTTCTGGGTCCTGTGCGTCGCCACTACGGACTGGTGATCGCAATCGGTGGCCTGATCCTCATCGGTATGGGTGTGCTCGTCCTGACCGGCGAGTTGTTTCGTCTGAACATCGAAGTGCAGAGGTGGCTCGAGGGCCTCGGGCTGGACTTCTGGAACGAGGTGTAAGCGGCGCCTAGTCGGTCGCCGGCTGGGTGGCGACGGCCTCCACCACCTCGGCCTCTTCGAGTGCTTCCGAGTCGAAGTCCCGGGAGCAGACGATCCGGAAGCGTCCCGTGCCGATCGCCGAATCACCGACCACCGGCAGGCCCCGGATTTCCTCCCAACCGAGGCGCTCCACCTCGAAGGGGTTCATCCGGACCTCTGCAGCCGGAAAGGGGCAGGAAGAATTGTGCTGGTCGATCGCCTTGCAGATCGCCTCGAGGTTTCGGGATTCGGCGCCGTCCATCGGGCGATTATGACCCATCGAGAATTGCCGGGATAACCTCCGCTGGTGGACAAAGGCCTGCCGAACATCGCCCTGGTTCAGATCAACACGACGGTGGGTGACCTCGAAGGCAACGCCGCACGGATCCTCGAGTCTGCCCGCGAGGGCGTCCGGGCCGGGGCCCGGCTGATCGTCTTTCCGGAGCTCTGCCTTCCCGGCTATCCAGCCGAGGACCTCTACCTCCGCTCGGATTTCATCGATGCAAACGCGGTCGCGATTGAAGAGCTGGCTCGTGAGTTGACCGGGGCAACCTTCCTCGTCGGATATGCAGAGCCGGCGGGAGCCAACGATCCGGGTCGGCCGATCGCCTTCAACTCCGCCGCGGTGATCGAGGACGGAAAGATCACGACCAGTTACCGAAAGCGCCTCCTTCCCAACTACGGGGTATTCGACGAGCGAAGGACCTTCCTCCCGGGAAGCGAGCCCGTTGTCGTCGACGTCGGGGGAGCACGGATCGGGGTGACCATCTGCGAGGACTGCTGGGAGCCATCCGATCCTGCAGTACGGGACCTTGCACCCGGGGCAACGGTGATCTCGAACCTCTCCGCTTCCCCCTACCACCGGGGGAAGGGGGCTGAGCGTGAAGACATCTTCCGCGAGACGGCAAGGCGTGAAGGTGTGCCGGTTGTCGTCGCCAACGCGGTAGGGGGACAGGATGAGCTGGTCTTCGACGGAGCAAGCGTTGCGATCGACCGGGACGGCGCGACCCTCTGCCGGGCACCGAAGTTCGAAGAGGAGGTCCTGATGATCGATTGGGACCAATCCGATGCGACCCCTCCACCCGACGGTGATCTCGAGGAGGTCTACGCTGCCCTGCGGGTCGGGTTGGGGGACTACGTCAGCAAGAACCGCTTCGATCACGTCGGGATAGCCCTCTCGGGAGGGATTGACTCTGCCCTGGTTGCACTGCTGGCGGTCGATGCCCTCGGCCCCGAAAAGGTGACCGTGGTCATCATGCCTTCACCGTGGTCGAGCTCTGAAACGCAGGCCGACGCAAGGACACTGGGGGCAAACCTGGCGTGCGAGGCACTCGAATACCCGATCGGGGACCTCATGGATGGTTACCAGGACCTCCTCGGTGACGACGATCGCGGTCTCGCTGCCGAAAACATCCAGGCCCGGATTCGGGGAAACATCATGATGGCCCTCTCCAACTCGAGGGGATGGCTGGTGCTCACGACCTCCAACAAGAGCGAGGCCTCAGTCGGCTACTCCACCCTCTACGGCGACATGGCGGGAGGGTTTGCCCCGATTCGGGACGTTCCCAAGGGCCTGGTCTATGAGCTGACCGAGTGGCGAAACCGTGAGGGA
The DNA here is from genome assembly GCA_018883025.1 of Solirubrobacterales bacterium. GTDB lineage: Bacteria > Actinomycetota > Thermoleophilia > Solirubrobacterales > 70-9 > 67-14. The sequence goes on from VEQW01000075.1 coordinate 5,256, forward strand.
TCCCCAGTACCTCCGGGCGTGCTCGAACGGCCGCCAACGGCCGAACTCAGACCCGGTCAGCTCGACCAGGACTCCCTCCCGGATTACGCCGTCCTCGACCAGATCCTGCGGCTCCACATCGAAGGGGACCTCGGACCGGCCGAGATGACCGGGCAGGGACTCGACCCCGAAACGGTCCGACGTGTGGTCGGTCTCGTCGACAGCGCGGAGTACAAACGGCGCCAGTCGCCGCCTGGCACACGAATCACCACTCGGGGGCTCGGGAGGGACCGGCGGATGCCGATCACGAACCGCTATCGGCCTGGCTCCTCCTGAGGACTCGCCGCTGCACGCGCGAGTTCCTCGAGGTCGACGCCATCCGGGGCCTCCCTGACAGCGATCGTCATCTGTGCAACGGCACAGGTCCTTCCGTCCGAATCGAGAACGTCCGCCCTCCAGACCCAGGTCATCCGACCCCGGTGGACAGCCTCTGCCCGAACTTCGATTCCGCCTGATGAGACCGGTCGGAGGAAGTTGACCGAGATGTTCTGCCCCATCGCAACCCGATTCTCGGAAAAGACCTCCTTCGCGGTGGCCATCGAACAGACCGACTCGACCAGGCTGGCCATCACCCCGCCGTGGAGGATCCCCATCGGCTGACGGAGCTCATCCCGCATCGCTATCCGGGCCACTGCGCGACCGGGCTCGCTGGGCACCCACTCGGTCGCGATCAGCCGGTCGAAAGGAGAGGGTGGAAATGCCGTTTCGTCCACCCCGCGAGGATAACCCCGTAGGCTCTTTCCATGGCACCTTCGGACGATCAGCGGGCGCTCCTCCAACTCCTGGTCGCAAGGAAGAAGAGCCCAGGGGAAATCGCCACGGTCCTCGACGTGGATGAGGCCGAGGTTGGGTCCAGGACTGCGGGCGCCCTGGAGGCAATCGCGCCAGGGGGGGCACCGGTTCCGCCTGCGCTTGCCCTCTACCTGGTCGGGGCCGCCGATCCAATCACCCGGGCTGACGCCGTCTCGATGCTCGATCGGGACCCGGAGCTCAGCGACCGATCGGACCGGATCCGGGAAGCCCTATCCGGGGAGTTCAACCTCGGGACCCCGGGGATGGACCCGAGGCCTGAGCCAGCCGTTCGTGGGAAGGGCACCGACCACCCGAGACCTCCGAAGAGAGGCCGGAAAAGCGCAGAGGGAACGGATTCAGCATCGAGACCGACCGGGAGC
>VEQW01000010.1 GCA_018883025.1 Solirubrobacterales bacterium
GGTCGAGGCCGAGGCGATCACTGTCCCCACGGATCCGACCTCCGGCACCACGACCACGACTGCTCCGCCGGTCGTAACACCGCCGACTTCCGAGCCGCCGATTCCTACCCCGCTCCCGACGCCCCAGTCGTCCCCAGCCGGGTCGATTCCGGCCGGCTGATCCGCCCCGACGGGTAGTCGCCCAGGGCCTAGAGCTCGACCGTCGAGCCGGGTTCCATGACGAGAGCCTCGATGCCCTTGCCGGCGAGGTCCGCGGCAAAGGCCCCCACGTCGGTCTCGATCGGCGGGAAGGTCTCGTAATGGATCGGGATCACCTTCCTGGCCCCGATCAGCTCGGCCGCATAGGCGGCATCCTCGCGATCCATCGTGTAGTGGCCGCCGATCGGCAGCAGGGCGACATCGACCTCGTGGCGCCTGCCGATCATCTCCATGTCGCCGAACAGGCACGTATCTCCAGCGTCGTAGAAGGTCAGCCCACCGAACTCGATGATCAGGCCCGCGGGAGTGCCCACCGGTACACCGAGCTCGGCACTGAACAGCCGCTCCTCGGAGCCGGGCATCGTGTTTGTGTGGAAGGCCTGGACCAGCTTGATCGAGCCCCAGGGAAACCGGACCGTCCCCCCGAGGTTCGGATCGTGAACATTCTGCACCCCCTGGCCTTCGAGCCAGTCGGCCACCTCGACGATCGCGACGCACTCGGCACCGGTCCGGGTCGCGACGGCGGCAGCATCGGCGATGTGGTCGGCATGCCCGTGGGTCAGGGCGATGTGGGTCGGCGAGACGTCCTCGGCCGTCGCCTCGGCGCTCGGGTTATTGGGTGAGAGGAAGGGATCGACGAGCAGCGTGGTCTCCCCATCCCTCAGTTCGAAGCAAGAGTGTCCGTGGTAATGGATCTCCATCTAAGCCATCCTCCCTCCGTCGTCTACCGCTCCCGTTTCCCGTCTCCGGGTCAGGCCCCTTCGGATGCAGTGGCGGACTGATCGTCCGCTCGATCGTCGATCTCTGCCCGGAGCGCCCACCCTACCGCGACCCCGACCATCATTCCGATGTTGGTCTCCTCCTCGAGCAGGTTGCGGAGGGCCTCGAGACGCTCGTCGGGATCGGGGATCGTCGCAACCCTGAGGGTCTCGGACTGGTGGGGCTCCCCGAACCAGCCCCCGGTACCAAGGGCTTCGGCCAGCAGCACCCGGAGTTCCGGCAATGCGGTCGAGACCATCTGCTCGGCCTCGGCCAGGCGATCACCGGCAGCCAGCCGCTCGACTGCGGCCCTTAGCTCATCCCCGTCGATCTGCGGGGAGTCGACGGTCCCTTCTTCCTCGCTCACTCCCTCGACCCGCCCCTCACGGTCAGGCCGGCGATCGCACCGACAGCCGCTCCGATCGGCCCGGCCCAGGGCGATGCAGTGGCTACGACGAGGGGAAGGAGGACCAGGACGACGGCCGCGACCCCGACCGGGATCCAGTCGAGCCTCTCGCCCCTTGCCTGGGCTTCCCGCCGGCCCGAAACCCAGAAGGCAGCGACCGCACCGAGGGCGATTCCGTTGCCCCCGGAGATGACAGCATCGACGCCTCGCTGGTCATCGATCGCGAAGGCCCCGAGGATTCCGAGGGACCCACAGGCGAGGAAGAGCACGACCGCTGCGACCGTCCCGATCCGGCCCTCGAGTTCGGAGCCGAAGAGCATCACCACGAGTCCGACAGCGAACAGGTACCCGGCATCGTCGTAGACGAAGGGGGCCGCGAGGAACCTCCAGAACTCGGCCGGGCCGGGCACGACGACCGCTCCGAGGTCGACCCTGCCCAGCTCGAACAGGGTGCCCACCAGGAGGACGAGCGCAGGAAGGACCGCGACCAGTATCGAACCGAGCGGGCGGCCGCCCGTATCCGGCCGGGGCAGCGAGATCCGGGGGCGACGGATCCTCGGGGTCTTCTCGACCGCCTCGAGCGAGCCTGAATCCCCTCGTTCCAGCTTCGGCGCCTTCTTCCGGAGCCGGGTCCCGCAGTAGGGACACTCGGTCACATAGGGGCTGACCTCCTTGCCGCACGATCGGCAGACGACCTGTAGTTCGGTTTCGTTCATCCCCGGCTGCCGAGGATAGCCATCGGAACGCCGATGCCCTCCCTGCTGGCATACTCAGCCCCCACCGGAAAGTTCACCCGACAGGCCCCTGGGAGGTGCCCGAACACGATGGAAGCCGGAAGCCCCGCCGAACAGAAGTCTCTCCTTGAAGTCCTTCCGCCCGGCAAGCGGGCGCGACTCCACCGGTTGCTCTACGAGTTCGGCCCCGGGAACGGGACCCTGATGCTCCTGCCGATCGACCAGGGGATCGAACATGGGCCGAGGGACTTCTTCCCGAACCCAGCCTCGAAGGACCCCGATTACCAGTTCAGGCTTGCCGCCGAAGCCGGCTACTCCGCCCTCGCCTGCCAGATCGGGATGGCCGAGAAGTACTACCCCGACTACGCCGGTCAGGTACCGCTGATCCTCAAGGTCAACGGCAAGACCGACATCCCCTCTTCGGCTCAGGCGCTCTCTACCTGCAACGCCTCGGTCGAGGACGCAGTCCGGCTCGGTGCCGATGCGGTCGGCTACACCCTCTACGTCGGTTCCCCGCGCCAGGACGAGGACCTCGCCCAGCTAAAGGTCGTCCGGGAGGACTGCGACCGCTACGGGATGCCCCTGGTGATCTGGTCATACCCGAGGGGCGAAGCGGTTGACGGCAAGGGCGGGGCGACCTCGTTCTACGCGATCGACTACGCCGCCCGATTGGCGATGGAGATGGGTGCCGACGTGGTCAAACTGAACATGCCGAAGATCGATCCGGCGAAGGACAAGGACGCCCAGCCCCCCTACGACGAGATGGAAGTCACCGCCGACGAGGCGATGCGCCAATGCGTCGAGTCGGCCGGCCGCTCCCTGGTCGTCCTCTCCGGCGGTTCGAAGGTCGACGATGCGACCGTCCTCGATCACACCCGCTCGATCATGGAGGCAGGTGGATCCGGGGTCATCTTCGGACGTAACGTCTGGCAGCGAGACTGGGATGACGCTCTCGAGATCATCGGGAAGATCAAGGAGACCCTTCTCGCGAGCGTCAAGCGGACTCCCTGACGGGCGTCCGGGTCACCGCCCTGGCCACGGTCTCGGCCCTGGTCGGGATCGTCGCGACCGGCTGCAAGCCCGGTCAACCTGAGGGCGAGGCCGTCGGCCGGACCCTCGATGCGAGGGTCGAACGGGTGGTGGATGGCGACACGATCTACGTGATGCTCGACGGGGAGTCCGTCTCGGTCCGCTACATCGGGGTCGACACCCCCGAGTCGGGGTGGCCCGAGCCCGACCCGGAGTGCTTCTCGCGGGAGGCGACCGATCTGAACCGCCGACTGGTCGGGGGGCGAGAGGTCAGGTTGGTGGTGGGTGAGGAGCCCTACGACCCATACGACAGGCTGTTGGCCTACGTCTACTCCGAGGGACGGATGGTCAACGCCGAGCTCCTCAGGACCGGGGCGGCCGAGACCCTGACGATCCCGCCGAACGACCGGTTCGCCGACCGGTTCTCCGGGCTGCAGGATGAGGCAAGGGCTGCGAGTCGGGGTCTCTGGGGGGCCTGCCAGTGACCGAACCCTTCGACGTCAGGTTTCCGGATTTCCCTTGATCAAGGGGTTCGGTGGGCCCGTTCGCGGGTCTCCCCGGCAACTGTTATGGTCAGATGGCGGTTAGGGGATGGTTAGTGATCGCTAACCAACACCGTCCCCTGGACCGGTTCAGACGATGGCATTGAAGATGCGACAGAGCATGAATCAGTTCGAGGCAGCCTTCGAGCACCAGAAGGTCCTCGAAGCCGAGCGGCGCAGCCAACTGCGCCGCCGCGCGATCGTCCGCTCGAAAGCTCGACGGGTCCATCGGAGCCGTCAGGACGGCAAGGTCCGTTTCGGGGTCCTCGCAGTCGCACTGACGGCGACCGTGGTCGTCGTCACGGTGACGATGTTCGAAGCCCTGACGATGCTCGTCGGCTGACCGAGCGCTCACGCGCCGGTCGACCGAACGAACTACGAATCAGGCGTCGGAGTCGGGTGCCGCCGATGCGGCTTCCGGGTCGGCACCATCGTGGTTCCGCGTCTCCTTGACTTCCTTCCGGAAGACCTCGATCTCACGCGGAGCGTTGATGCCGATCCTGACCTTGTCTCCGGAGACACCGAGAACCATGATCTCGATGTCGTCCCCGATCAGGATGCTCTCCTCCACCTTCCTGGTTAGTACAAGCATCATCAAGCCCAGCCTAGACAGTTTTCGGACCTCGAACCCCCAGGTGGCTGGACGGCGGTTGGACGGGTCGATCGGGTGACTACCTAATCTGAGTAGACCTTACCGAACCGGAATGACCGGAAGATTCGTCACCTCGGACCATCACCGGGATCGGGCCGATGCCTGGGCTCGAGCCGACGCCCCCCACGGGCGCTCGAATAGACTCGGTCCCGATGGCCCGTAAGTCACTCAAGCCACAGCTCAACCAGATTCGAGCCTGGGTCCAGGAGGGAAGGACCGATGCCTGGATCGCCCACCAGCTCGAGATAAGCGCAGCGGAGCTCCGCGATTTCAGGCGCCAGCACGACCTTGCCCCGGCTGAGGAGGGCGAGGCGCCCGGGCTCGATGTCGATCTTCGGGACGAGATCGAGGCCGAGATCGAGGCCGCGGCAGCCGAGGAGGAAGCGCTGGCCGAAGTCGAGGAAGACGAGGCCGAGGAGGAAGAGGAAGAGCTAGCCGAGGCGGTCGAAGAGGATGAAGAGGCCGAAGCCGACGGGTCCGAGTCCGAAGGGCGGCCTCGCCGTCGCAGGCGTCGTCGCAGCCGGTCCCAGCGCGAGGGCGGCGGGAACGGTTCCCGTTCGGGAGAGCTCGAAGGCACTTTCGACCATGGCGACGAGGGCTACGGCCTCTGGCTCGACCCGGCGATCACCGACATCCCGGCGTACAGGGATGCCTGGGCCGACAGGCGAGAGGTAGTGGTGAAGGTCGAGGAAGACCGGATCACCATCCGTCCGGCCTGACCGTTCCCCCTTCCCCGGAATCGGCCTCGCCCTCGAGCAGCCTGCCCCCGGCGAAATCGGTCGCGGCCTTCAGCTGTTCCCAGAAGGCGGCGTCGATCAGATCCTGGATGTCCGGGGCTGCCGGGTCCACCCCATCGAGCTGTCGGGCCCAGTCGGTTCCGGATCCGTAGAAGTCGGCCAGATCGGCCGCCGAGAAGGAAACCCCCACCCGGCGACGGATCTCGTCCCGGACCAGGGCTACCGTGGCCAGGGCCGACCCGGCGCCACCCGATCGCTCCAGACGGGCCAGGTGACGGGCGCCCGCCTCCCAGTTGAAGAGGGCGTTGTCGAGTGGATAGCCGGCCATGGCCCGATACTGCCACCTCCCCGGGGCAGGTTCCACCCAGATCAGGGTGTGGCGAGACCTGGGGTCGCCTCGGGACCGGGAGTCCCGGGGCGGCAGGAGTCGGGATCGAGCCTGCCGTCGACCGCCCAGACTGTCACCTGGGAGCTCCCGGCAACCCGGTCGAGCTGCCGGGCCCCCCGGACCCACTCCCGTTCCAGCGAGGGTCCTGGCCGATCAGGCGCGTTGAAGTCGAGGAAAGGTGAGGTGACCAGGTAGTCGGGGGCGATCCGGTTGACCTGACGCCGGAACTCCGGGCAAGTCCGGACCACGTCGAAGCCCCTCGAGGGTGCGGGTCGCCCGACGTAGCGGACCTCGTTGGAGAGCCTGGCGCCGAAGAACCCGTAGTCCCGAAAGCCGGCCGTCGTCCCGGCGAGGGCCACCCGCTGGTCGTCAGTGCCGTTCGCCCACCGGTAGGCGGCGGCCATCCCCAGCTCGGGCTCGAAGGCCCGGTACCGTGAGTCGAAGTAGTGGTCGGCCAGGGGCCAGGCGAGGAGCGCGGCCACCACGAGGGCGGCCGGCACCAGGATCCTCTCCGGCGGTCGCCCCCGAAACATTCTTTGGATCGCTCCCCTCTTCCACCACAGGAGTGCCGGCAGGACCACCGCCACCAGGGCGAGGGCGACGCCGAAGTAGCGACCGGACAGCTCGACCAGGGCATCCATTCGGGTGCCGCTCACGAATAGGACGACGAGCAGCAGGAGGAGTGCCCTGCGGGCCGCTGGGCGTGCGAACAGGTCGAGCGAGGGAATCAGGACGAGTCCTGCGGCGAGCGACGGAGCGAGGAAACGGAGGTTGATCGAGAAGGCCGTCGGCTCCCCTTCCGGTCCGGCGGCGCTCAGCGAGGTGAACAGGTAGAGCACCGCGCCACCGAGCGAGGCGAGCGCGAGGGCCCTGGCCGTCCTGCCCGGCCCGCGCCAGACGACCGCGATGACCCCGACCAGGAACAGCAGGATCAACAGCGGCCAGAGCGGTCCGAGGGCACGGTCCAGCCCGGGAGCCAGGTAGTCCGACCAGGCCTGACCATCGAACAGGTAATGGAAGACGTTGAAGTCCGGCCTCGCCTCCTGGAGCCTCTCGGGCCCCGGAAGCGACAGCGGTCCGAGTTCCCGGAGCTGGGGGAAGGGGTTGCCGGTCTGGAACAGGTTCCTCAGGTACCAGAGTCCCCCGGTCAGGAGGCCGGAGACCAGGAGGATCACGGTCGAGCGGACCCTCGCTCCGGCCGGTGAGGCGACGATCGCCGCGACCCCGATCAGGACGGCCAGGGGCAGCACGGTCGCCCTCGTCCCGGCTGCCATGCCGAGGGCGAGGCCGGCCACGACCAGCGGGCCGCCGGTGGCGATCCGCCCCCTGCCGGTCCCACCACCGGCCGAGCCGAGCAGCACGGCGACTGCGACCAGGGCAAGTGAGACCGCGACGATGTCGTTCTTGGCCGTCCCGGGCTCCCGGACGACCAGCATGTGGGCCGCGAAGACGATCGAGGCAGCAGCGACCGTGAGGTGCGACCTGCCCCAGGGACGGCCGGCAACCCAGGCCGCCAGAAGTCCGAGGGCCAACCAGCCGTAGTTGATCAGGACCGAGAGGAAGTCCCGACCGGTGAGGGACATCCCGACCGCGTGGAAGAGCTCGGAGTTGAAGGGATAGAGCCAGTTGACGAACACCGTCTCGGGCCTGAAGTCGGTGAAGACGGTGCCGGTCCGGGCGAACTCGGCAGCGAACGGGAGGTGGTACCAGACGGAATCGAAGTTTCCGATCCCGAAGTCGAGCGAGAGAGATCCGAGGGACCCCCACTGGGCGACCGTGAAGAAGCCGAACAGGACGGCCACTGCTCCCGCCCCGAACGGAACGACGACCCGGTCCGGCGGACCTTCGCCTGACCCCCTCGGGGCTATGGGCCGGAGCCAGAGGCTGAAGGCGACCGCCAGGCCGAGGACCACCAGGGCCCAAGGCTCCAGGAGGCCGACTGCCCCCAGGAGGGATGCCTCCAGCAGCAGGACGGTGAGGGCGATCATCGAGGCCGCGAGGAACCCGGGAGCGCCCAGCCAGCCCGGCAGGAAGGCCGCCCGGAGGCGGGAGCCGGAGTAGGCGGCCGACCCCGCGACCAGCGCGAAGAGGAAGAGCCCGACGAAGAAGGACTCCGGGGACTGGCTCATCGAAGCCACCGCCCCGGGCCGGGGCCACCCACCAGGGTCAGCGGCCGACGCCCTCGACCACGTAGGGCTGCTCGGTCGGCAGCGACATCCCCTGTCGCCGCGCCTCGCGCTCGAGGACGGAGTCGCTGGTCAGGTGCCTGGTGCGGCGTTCGAGGACACGGTTTTCGGCCTGGACCTCGGCCAGGTCGGATTCGGTCTGGCCGACCAGGCGATAGGAGTCGAACAGGTTGGCCAACGGGCCGACATAGGAGACCAGGATGAAGAAGACGAGGATGACGAAGGCGATCCTGCCGAGGCGATCCCACCTGATCCTGCCCGAGCCGGGCGTCCCGGCGTCCGGTCGCCGCCGAATCCGCCGCCCGGACCTTCCGGACCGCCCCGGTCCACGCGCTGCCCTGACCGTTTCGGCCATCCCACCGGTTTCGCCGGGGGGTGGGGAACTCCTTCACGAAAGCCGGGTGAAGACCGACCTGCCACCGTAGCTGGCCCGATTGCCCAGTTCCTCGCCAATCCGGAGCAGCCGGTTGTACTTGGCGACCCGGTCCGAGCGGGACGGGGCACCGGTCTTTATCTGTCCGGCCCCGGTCCCTACCGCGAGGTCGGCGATCGTCGTGTCCTCGGTCTCGCCCGACCGGTGGGAGATCACTGCGGTGTAACCCGCATCGTTCGCCATTCGAATCGCCTCGAAGGTCTCGCTCAGGGTCCCGATCTGGTTGACCTTGACCAGGATCGAGTTGGCGACGTCGGCTTCGATGCCACGTTCCAGCCGGAGGGGGTTGGTTACGAAGAGGTCGTCCCCGACCAGCTGGACCCGATCCCCGATCCGATCGGTCAGGAGTTTCCAGCCCTCCCAGTCCTCCTCGTCCATTCCGTCCTCGATCGAGGCCACCGGAAACCGTTCGACCACGTCGGCCCAGTAGGCGGCCATCTCATCGGGGTCGAGCGTTCGGTCCTCGTGGGCCAGCCGGTAGATACCGCCCTCGTGGATCTCCGAGGTGGCCGGATCGAGGGCGATCAATACCTGCGGACCGGCCTCGTACCCGGCCACCCCGATCGCCTCGACCAGGACTTCCAGGGCTTCCTGGTTGGAACCCAGGTCGGGGGCGAAGCCGCCCTCGTCGCCGACCGCCGTCGAGAGCCCCCGCCCGGACAGAGTCCGGCCGAGTGCGTGGAAGACCTCGGTACCGGCCCGGAGCGCCTCGGGGAAGGAATCGAACCCGGCCGGCACGACCATGAACTCCTGGAAATCGACCGAGTTGTCGGCATGGGCACCACCGTTCAGCACGTTCATCATCGGCACCGGGAGCACTGGCTCCACCGGCCCACTCCCGGTCTGGTCCTGGAACAGGAGTCCGAGGTACTCCCAGAGCGGTCGACTCTCGAGCTCCGCCCCGGCCCGGGCGGCGGCCAGCGAGACCCCGAGGATTGCATTCGCGCCGAGCCGACCCTTGTCCTCGGTCCCGTCGAGTTCCTCGAGGAGCCGGTCCAGTCCGGCCTGGTCGGTCACGTCGAACCCCGAGAGCGCCTCGGCGATCTCCCCATCCACGTTTGCGACCGCCCGGGAGACGCCCTTGCCGCCCCAGGCATCACCTCCATCCCGGAGCTCGACCGCCTCGAACTCACCTGTCGATGCCCCCGAGGGCACCGCGGCCCTGCCTATCTGGCCTTCCTGGAGGACCACGTCGACCTCCACGGTCGGGTTGCCCCTGGAATCGAGGATCTGACGTGCCTTGACTGTCTCGATCGCGCTCATCGGCCCGCCATCCTATTCGCCCCCGCCTTCGGCGAGTTCGGCAGCGCGAGCCTCCGCTATCCGGCGAAGCGCGATCTCGGGATCGACCCCGGACTTACGCGCCCGCTCGACCAGCTGCCAGAGCTCCTCACCTACCTCCTGCTCGTCCCGGTCGAGCTCGGGGTTGGAGGCCGGTCCGTTGGCCGGGCGATCGCTCGGGTCTGCCTTCCACTGGACCTTGGTCGCGTAGACGAGGGCGGGCAGCCCGGGCTTCCGCCAGTCGCGCTCGGACGAGCGCCCCTCTACCCCGGTCTTGATCGAGTCCCACTGGCGCCGGACGTCCTCCGCGGTATCGATCGATTCCGTCACTCCTTCCCCTTCCTCCGGGGGATAGACGTGGGGGTGGCGTCGGATCAGCTTCTCGGTCAACTGGGTGGTGATCCCGGCGAGGTCCCCCTCCCCACGCTCCTCGAGCAGCAGCGAGAGGAAGACGACCTGGAAGAGGACGTCGCCGAGTTCGTCGCGGATCGCCTCGGGGTCGTCGACTGCGACCGCCTCGGCGAGTTCATACGACTCCTCGACGGTGTGGGGGACGATCGAGCGGGCCGTCTGCTCCCGGTCCCAGGGACACTCGACCCTGAGCGTACGGGCGACCTCGTCGAGTCGGTCCAGCGCCCGGGCGAGGTCATCGGGGCCGCCCTCCTCCGCGGATCGGGCCACCTCGTTGGGGGTCAGCCGGTCGGGAAGCTCGGGATCGTCGGCGGTGGCTCGGTGGCCTGGGCTGCCGGGGGGATCGGGCCCTGGGGCAGGGGCTGGGTCGTCAGCTGGCCGAACGGGCCTGCCTCGGCGTTGGCGCCCGGTGCAATCGGTGTAGCCAGAGCGACCGCGGCCGGGCAGGCAAGGGCCTGCTCCTCCTGGCCGTCCTTGCCCTGCTTGCCGTCATCGGCCTCGAAGCAGGCCGGATCGGCAGCTGGGTTGCGCCCGTCTCCCTCGTAGTTCGAGCAGCGGGCGACAATGAACCCCTCGGCACAGACCGTGCGGGAGGTCCACTTCGCGTTGTAGTCCTGGATGAAGTTGGTCAGCGCCTGCTGTTCGAGGGTCGGCACCAGCTGCTGCTCGATCTCGTTACGGACCTCGGCGAGGGGGCGCACCTCCTCGGGCTTCGCCTCGATCACCCGGAAGAAGTAGGAGTTGCCATCCACCTCGATCGGGCCCTGGACGGTGCCGGTCTTCGCCTCCATGATCGCGCTGCCGGCCGGCTCCGGGTAGCTGCCGGCGGTGGCGGTCGTCTTGCCTCCGTCCGACTTGGTGGGGTCTTCCGAATACTCCTCGGCGAGACGGGCGAAGGCCTTGTCGGAATCGTCCTTGGCGAGCGCCTTCTGGACCGCGTCGGTGTCGGCCTTGTCAGAGGTGACGATCAGCCGGATCTCACTCTCGGCCGGCGTGGTGTACTGCTCGACCGAGGCGTCGTAGTACTCCTGGATGTCGTCCTCAGTCGGCTTGCCCGCGCCCTTGCGGATGTCTTCCTCGATCTTCCGGCTCAGGACCTGGAGCTTCACCCGATCGAGGACCTGCTGCTCGTCGAATCCGCTGTCTTCGAGGAACTTCTCGTAGGCCTTCTCGTTCGGGAACTGGGTGTCCTTGATCGTCTTGAGCTCGTTGCGCACCTCGCGGGAAGTGGCCGAGATCCCCAGCTCCTCGGCCTCGCCGGTCAGCCAGACCTGGTCGAGGAGGTCGTTCATCGCCCCGTCCCTGACGGTTTCGTACTGGCTGTCGCCAGTCTTGGGAGCCTTCTCCAGTCCGGTCCGCTTCCATGACTGGCGGAAGGCGACGGCGTACTCGGCCTTGGAGACGTTGCCTGCGTCGTCGGCCACGTCCGAAACGACCGCGACGTCATCCGAAGGGACCGAAGGCCTCCCCAGCCCGTCGGCGACAGCGACCCAGACGAACAGCACCACGAAAATGGCGCCGAAGGCGATCAGTCCTTTCCTGTGCGAGCTGGTCATCTCTGCTCCTGCCTCAATCCCCTTCCGGATCTCCATCGGGGGGTGTCTCGTGGCTTGAGAGCATACCCATCCCGGAATCGGTCAGCGCGGCCGCGACTTCCTCCAGCCGGGTCAACCGCTCATCGGCTTCGTCGCCCGCTACGACCGAGAGCTCGGCCGTCTTGAAGTCGTAGGTCGAGCCCTCGAGCTTCTCGGCGAGGGCGGTGGCCTCCTCGGGCTCCATCCTGAGCCCGGAGAGGACGATCCGGGCGCCTGAGTCGTGGATCGACACGACTCCGGCAGCCGCCAGCTCCACCCTCACCCCCTGGATCCGGAGGAGGTTCACCGCCTCGTCGGGAAGCGGTCCGAACCGGTCGATCAGTTCGGCCTCGACCGCCTTCAGCTCACCCGGCCGGCGGGCCGCGGCGATCCGGCGGTGGAGGTCGATCTTGGCCGCCTCGTACGGCACGTACTCGGCCGGGAGGTAGGCGTCGAGGGCGACGTCGAGTCGGACCGGCTCCGGTCGCTCATCCGTCCCATCCTTGCCCGTGAGGCCGGCAACGGCCTCGTCGATCAGCTGGCAGTAGAGCTCGAAGCCGACCGCGGCGACGTGACCCGACTGCTCATCCCCGAGCAGGTTGCCGGCGCCCCGAATGTCGAGGTCCCGCATCGCGATCCGAAAGCCCGAGCCGAGCTCCGTGTGGTCGGCCAGGGTCGCAAGCCTGCTCGAAGCCTCCCGGGTCAGGGACTCCTCGGAGGGGTACATCAGGTAGGCGAAGGCGCGCTCACGGGACCGCCCCACCCTCCCCCTGATCTGGTAGGCCTGGGCCAGTCCGAGCAGGTCGGACCGCTCGACGATCAGGGTATTGGCGGCCGGGATATCGATCCCGGACTCGATGATCGTCGTCGCCACCAGCAGGTCGGAGTCCCCTCGCATGAAGGTCAGCATCGCCTCCTCGAGCTCCCCTTCGGGCATCTGGCCGTGGGCCACGGTCACCCTGACCTGGGGGACGATCGCCCGCAGCATCTCGGCCGCCCGATCGAGCGTCTCGACCCGGTTGTGCAGGTAGAAGACCTGGCCGCCGCGCTCGACCTCGCGCCGGATCGCCCGTTCGACCAGCTCCTCGTCCCAGGGACCGACGTAGGTCCGTACCGGCCTCCGCCCTTCGGGCGGGGTCTCGATCACCGAGATGTCCCTCAGCCCCGACATCGACATCTGGAGCGTCCGGGGGATCGGGGTCGCGGACATCGAGAGGACGTCGACCTTGAGCTTCATCTGGCGCAGCAACTCCTTCTGCTTGACGCCGAAGCGCTGCTCCTCGTCGACGATCACCAGCCCGAGGTCGTTGGCCTTGACGTCCCGGGAGAGCAGCCGATGGGTCCCGATCAGAACGTCCACGCCTCCACTCGACCAGTCGGCCAGGATCTTCCGGGACTCGGCTGCGGGGGTGAGTCGGCTGACCCCCTCGACCCTGAAGGGTAGGTCGCGGAACCGCTCGGTGAAGGTCCCCAGGTGTTGTTGGGCGAGGATCGTGGTCGGCGCCAGCAGGATCACCTGCTTGCCGTCGGAGGCGGCCTTTGCTGCCGCCCGGAGGGCGACCTCCGTCTTCCCGTAGCCGACGTCGCCACAGACCAGTCGATCCATCGGCTGGGGTGATTCCATGTCGGCCTTGACGGCCTCGATCGCCGCTATCTGGTCCGCCGTCTCGCGGTGCGGGAAGGACGCCTCGAGTGCCAGCAGCCACTCCGAGTCCTCGGGGAAGGCGTGCCCGGCCCTCGTCCTGCGCTCGGCGTAGAGGTTGACCAGCTCGCCGGCCATCTCGGCGGCGGCCTTCCGAGCCCTCGCCTTCAGGTTCTGCCACTTCTTGCCGCCGAGGGCCGAGAGGGTCGGCTCGGCAAGCCCACCCGCGTAGCGGGAGAGCTTCTCGAGCTGATCGGTCGGGGCGAAGACGCGGTCCTCCCCGGCGTACTCGAGGAGCAGGTAGTCGCGGGTCGTCCCGGCGACCTCCCTGGTCTCGAAGCCCGCGAACCTTGCGATCCCGTGGTTCTCGTGGACCACGAAGTCCCCGACCCTCAGGCCGGCAGCGGTCAGGGCAAGGCTCGATGGGCCGGGATCCTCGACCTTCCGGGCCCGGTTGACCAGACGTCGCCACGGATAGACGGCGAGGCGGCCGGCCGGCCAGACGAATCCCTCGCTGATCCGGGACTCGAGGAAGGTCACTCCCGGATCCTCGGCAGGTTCGCCCTCAGGATCGAGGGAGACCTTGAGCCGATCGAGCGAGTATCTGGTCCGCTCGGCCTCCCCGGCCGTCTCGAAGGCGACGACCACCCGGTAGCCACCCGAGACGAGCCGGGCCAACTCGGCCTCGGCCTCGACCGAGTTGCGGGCGGGCGACTCGGCAAACGATGCCCGGACGGTCAGCTCGCCGTCCACCTCACCTTCCGAAGGCCTTCCGACCTCGAGCAGGGCCCGCTCGGCGAGCGGTCCGGCCACGTCCATGTAGAGGTGACCGGCGTCATCGGCATGGAGTGCCGTGGTCGCGTCCTCCCAGTGGTCCTCCAGGGCCGGCCCGATCTCCTCGGCTCCGACCAGGACGATCGCCGTCTCGGCTGGAACGAGGTCGAGCGGTGCCCTGAACATCTCGACCGGGAGCACCTCCTCGATCCGTACCGGCTCGCCGCTCTCGTTCGCCTCCTCGATCGCCATCCCGGCGAGTGCCCGGTGGTCGGAGTCGAGCTCGGCCGCCGGAGCGACCGCGACCCGGTCGAGGGCCTCGGTCGACCGCTGGGTGAAGGTGGAGAACTCGCGGATCGACTCGATCTCGTCTCCGAACAGCTCGATCCGGGCCGGTCCGCCGCCGGTCGCCGTGAACAGGTCGAGGATCCCTCCCCTGACCGCGAACTGACCGCGTTCGAGGACCTGCTCGACCCGCTCGTAACCGGCGTCGGAAAGCCGCTCGGCAGTCCGACCGAGGTCGACCGAATCCCCGGCCTCGATCAGGAATCCGGAAGGCCTGAGCGTTGCATCGGGAACTGCCTCGGCCAGGGCGACGGCGCTGGCCACGACGATCGGGGCCGGATCCCCCCCAGGATCGGAAGCGAGGGCATCGATCGCCTCGATCCTCATTCCAGTCAGGTGGGGTGGCGGGCTGACCTGGGACTCATAGCCCGTACCACGGGATGGATAGAGGTAGACCGGACGCGAACCGATGAAGGGCCTGAGCAGACTTGCGAAGGTCCGGGCCGATCGGTCGTCGGGCAGCACGGTGAGTGCCGGGCGATCGGCCAGCGGCGTATCAGGGCCCAGCAGTGCGGCGAGCAGCGCCGGCCTGATCGAAGGCGAGACCCCCGCCCGCGCCGGGCTCCCGGGTGAGGCAGTGCTGAGCTCTTCGAGGATCGCAGTCGGGTCGGGCTCGGCCAGGAGCAGGTCGCCGACCGGCACGGCCGGCACCCCGCTGTCCCTCACTTCGACCTGACCGGTCACCCCAGGCCCGGTCCCTCGTCCTGCCAGGTGACCTGGCCCCGCCCCTCATCGGCCGATCGGCCCTCGACATCGTCCCAGCGGTGGAGCATCTGCTTAAGGCGGGCGACCGACTCGGGATCGAACTCGGCCATCCTGCCGGCCAGCTCGAGCGTTGCCTCCTCGGTCGCGGCACCAGGGGCGACCCGGCTGATCAGGCCGATCCGGAGGGCCTCATCTGCCTTGACGGTCTGGGAGCCCAACAGGAGGTACTTGGCCGCCCCCAGGCCACAGAGGGTGACCAAGCGGGCCGCGCCGACCGGAACCCCGAGGGCAGCCCCGGGGAACCGCATCTGGAGGTTCGAACCACCGATCCGGATGTCGCAGCCGACCGCGATCTCGGCCCCACCACCGACCGTGTAGCCGTGGCAGGCTGCCAGGGTCGGCTTCGGAAACCCGACCACCAGGTCGTAGAGGTCGGCGAACTTCTGCATCCGCTCGACCTTCGCTTCGTGGTCGAGCTCTTCCTTGAGGTCCGCCCCCGCCGAGAAGGCCGAATAGTCGGTCGAAGAGAGGACGACGACCCTTACCTCCGGGTCTTCCCGGGCGGCCTCCAGGTGCCCGACCATCTCGTCGAGCATCGCGATGTCGATCGCATTGAGTGCGTCGGGGCGGTCCATACGGAGCAGGCCGACCCCTTCCCTGGCCATCTCGAAGGTCGTTCGGCTCATCCGGCTCCTCGCTCCGACCCGGGCGCCGCGCTGCCCTCGGCTATCCCGACCACCAGATCGGCGGTCTCGTCTGCCGCGCGAGTGACCAGTTCCCGAACCTCCTCCGGTCCTTCCCGGAACCGGCCCAGGACCCAGGCCGAGACCACCTCGGGATCGGTCGAGTCGGGCCGGCCGACCCCTACCCGCACCCTCCAGAAGTCGCTACCCCCGAACTCACGATCGAGACTCTTCAGGCCGTTGTGCCCAGCCAGGCCTCCCCCAAGCCTGACTTTGACCTCGCCGAAGGGGAGGTCGATCTCGTCATGGAGCGCGATCACCTTCTCGAGCGGGATCCGCTTCGACCCGCGAAGCGGCCCGGCCGCCCGGCCTGCCTCGTTCATGAAGGTGAGTGGCTGGAAGAGGATCACCTTCGGCCCACCCGGACCCGCCCGACCCTCACCGAACAGGCCACCGTGCTTCTCCCGGACAGGCCCGAAGTCCCACCTCTCGGCGAGTTCGGCCACCACTTCGAAGCCGACGTTGTGCCGGGTACCCTCGTACTTCGGGCCGGGATTGCCCAGGCCGACCACCAGGACCGGCTCCCGGTCCCCCTTCCGGCCGCGGTCGCGGCGAATGGGAGACAGGTCCTACTCCCCTTCCGGGGACTCTTCCTCGGCAGCCGGGGCCTCGCCTTCACCCTCGGCTTCACCCTCGGCGCCCTCCTCTTCCTCGCCCTCGCCGACCAGCTCGACCTCTTCCTCAACCTCGGCGACGACCGGCTCCTCCTCGACCCTCGGCGGGGAGACGGTGACTACGGTCACCTCCTCGGGGTCCTCGACGACCAGCTCGACTCCGGCCGGCACGACCAGCCTCGACATCGTCGCCGTTTCGTTTATCTCGAGGTCGGAGACGTCCATGGTCAGGGAGTCCGGGATGTCGGTCGGAAGTGCCTCGACCGTGACCTCACGGACCACGTGTTCGAGCACGCCACCGCCCTTGACGCCCGGTGCGTCCTCGACGCCTTCGAGTTCGATCGCGACCTCGGACTGGATCGCTTCATCGAGCCTTACCCGCTGGAGGTCGAGGTGCTGGACGTTGCCCCTTACCGGGTGGTGCTGCTGCTCCTTGATCACCACCGGAACCGGGTCGGAGCCCTCGATCACCAGGTCGAACAGGGCGTGGCCCTCGGTCAGGATCACCCGGATTTCACGGTCCTCGACCTGGAAGGGAGTGGCTTCCTCGCCGTCGGAGTAGACCACGCCAGGCACCAGGCCCTCGCGCCGGAGCCTCCGGCTCTCGCGGGAGCCGAACTCGGTCCTTGGTGCCGCCGTAAGTGTTGCCCGTTCGCCTGAAGCCATCGAACCGGAGAGGATAGAGAAGGGCGTACGCTTGGGGCATGTCGAAGGACTCACGCATCCCGAAGGGCAGGGTCAGGCGGACCGCGAAGATCGGCTCCGTCCTCGGGCGTCAGGGCGCCCGTTACGCCGGGACGAAGGCCCGGAACCTCGTCCGGGCAGAGGATGAGTCGAAAGAGAGCCTCGACCAGCGCCACCTCGAGGCGGCGAGCAACATGGTCGAGGTCCTCGGGCAGATGAAGGGCGCTGCGATGAAGGTCGGTCAGTTCGCCTCCTTCATCGACACCGAGTTCATACCCGAGGAGTACCGCGAGACCTACCAGGCGCAGCTGGCGCGGCTCCGGAGCGACGCTCCGCCGATGCCGTGGGAGCAGGTGTCGGAGGTGCTCGACGAGGAGTACGAGGGCCAGCCGGTCGATGAGCTGTTCGAGTCGTTCGATCGGGAGGCCTTCGCCGCGGCCTCGATCGGCCAGGTCCACCGGGCTGTCCTGCTCGACGGCCGCGAGGTCGCAGTCAAGGTCCAGTACCCGGGGATCGCCGAGGCGCTGGAATCGGACCTCGGCAACGCCGGCCTGCTCGTCCGGATGGCCAAGCTGATCGCCCCCGGGATCGACGCCAAGTCGGTGGTCCACGAGTTGAAGGAACGGGTTCTGGAAGAACTCGACTACGAACTCGAGGCTCAGAACCAGCGGACTTTCGCCCGGGGATTCCGCGACCACCCGTTCATAGTCGTGCCCGACGTGATCACCCGCCTCTCCCGCAGGCGGGTCCTGGTCACCGAGTTCATCGAGGGAGTCGGCTTCGACGAGGTTCGGGAGATGGACCAGGAGGCCCGGGACCGGTTCGGAGAGATCGTCTTCCGGGGGACCTTCGGGGCCGTCTACCACCTGCAGCACTTCAACGCCGACCCCCACCCCGGCAACTACCTGCTGATGCCCGACGGTCGGGTCGCCTTCCTCGACTTCGGGATGACCAAGAAGCTCGACGTGGAACAGATCAAGCTGGAGCAGCGGGCCGTCGATGCGGCGATCCGGGACGATCCGGAGGAACTTCGGGCAGCCCTCCACGACCTCGGCTTCGTCCGCGACCCGACCAAGATGGACGCCGAGCGCCTGATGGAGCACGTCAAGGCGATCGGCGGCTGGTACATCGAGGACCGGGAGGTCGAGGTCGACCCGGTGGTGGTGATGAGGATGATCGAGGTGACCCACGATCCCCGTTCGGAGTTCTTCGAGCTGATGCGGCAGGAGTCGATCCCGGCAGAGGAGTTGATGGGCCGGAGGATGGAGATGGGTGTGGTGGCCGTGCTCGGGCAGCTCCGGGCGAAGCGGAACTGGCACCGGATAGTCCGGGAGTGGGTCTACGGCGAGGAGCCCCAGACCGAACTCGGCCGGATCGAGTGGGAGCACTTCGAGGCAATGGGCGTCGAGCGGGTGCCGGGACTGGCCGGCAGGGCGCTCGGCTGATCCGGCCGGGAGTCACCCTCGTCTGGCAGACTTGGGACCTCGGGGAATCGGAACGGGAGGAGCAAACGTGTTCAGACGGATCAAGAACGGGTGGCAGCTGACCAAGAAGAGCTGGGGGATCCTGAGGAGCAGCCCCGGCCTGATCCGCTTTCCTCTCGTCGCGGTTCTGGTCGGCTTCGTCCTGGGCCTGCTGACCCTGATCCCCGGGGTGATCCTCCTCTCCCTCGACCAGACCGCCCTCAACGTCCTGGGAATAATCGTCCTGGTGGTCGGTTTCGTCCTGATCGCCTTCATCGCGACCTTCTTCGCGGTAGCCCTCGCCCACAACGCCGACCGGCTGCTCGCGGGCGAGGAGCCGAGCTTCGGAGACGGCACCGCGCTCGCCCGCCAGCGGACCGGCCCGATCTTCAGCTGGGCGATCATCTCGACCACGGTCGGTGCCCTGATCGGACTGCTCCAGGACAAACTGGGGGTCGCCGGTGTGATCCTCGGCGGGCTGGCCGGAGCTGCGTGGGGCCTGCTGACCTTCCTCGCCGTCCCGGTGATCGCGATCGAGGGGACCGGCGGCTTCGGCACGGTGAAGCGGTGCACCCAGCTGATCAAGGACCGCTGGGGCGAACAGATAACCGGCACGGCCCTGATCGGCGGCGTCCTCTTCCTGATCGGCTACCTGCCGGCCTTCCTGGTCATCTCGATCGGGATCGCACTCTGGGCTGCCGGGGGAATCGTTGCCGGGGGAGTCGCACTGATCATCATCGGGATCCTTGCCTTCACCGCCGTCGCGCTCCTGAACCAGGCTCTGGCAACGATCTTCGGGGTAGCTCTCTACTACTACGCGGCCTCCGACAAGGCGGTCGGCGTCTTCACCAGCGAGGACTTCGCCGAGGCGATCACGGTCAAGGGCGGCATGCCCCCGGGGACGGCCGGCACCACCATCTGAAGGCCGGGCTTTATTGCTGGGCGCCGGCCGTGGTCAGCGGTTCGTTGAGGATCCGCGGATCGTTCGAGCAGATCCCCGAGACCCCCATCGCCCGGAGTCGGGCGACCTGATCCGGGTCGTCGACGGTCCAGACGTTCAGGTCGACCCCTGCCGATCGGATCACTTCGAGCAGCGGCGGGGTGACCGCACCGTGCCATGCCCAGACCGATTCGACCTCGAGTTCCGGCAGGCCCCTGGCAACCTTGCCGGGCAGCCTTCGCCGGACCGCTTCGGCCCCGATCAGCAGGAGTGGCCTCAGCCACGGGACGGTCCAGTCGAAGCTGATCCGGGGCACGGTCCAGCCGCGTGGGACCACCGGGTCGAGTTCGCGGATCGCCTCGAGGGACGAGACCTCCATCGTCGAGACCGATACCCGCTCCCCCAGACCCTGTCGGTGGATCGCCTCGACCACCTCCCCTTCCCTGCCGGGCAACTTGAGGTCGAGGTTGATCGCAACCCGGTCGAGCGGGGGCCGGGTGAAGGCCGCGAGGACTTCGTCCAGGGAGGGAGGCGATCGACGCTCGGCCTCGCGCCAGTCATGGACCACGGCCAGGGGCGAGCGCTCGACAGCCGGGGTAGAGGGGCGACCGTCGGGCAGCCAGAGCACGTCCAGCTCGATCATGTCCACCCCGACCTCGACCGCCCGGACGAAGCTCTCGACCGTGTTCCCGGGTACCAGGGCATCGGCCCCCTTGTGTCCGATCCTGAGCGGCTCCGCCATCGATCCCAGACTACGGAAGGGCGGTACCGGGAATCGCCCTACCCAAGATCGGTACCCGTCAATCGGGGATTGCCGCCTGGAGCCGCAGGCCGGAATATTCTTCCGAGTGTCCTCCGGGACGCTTGAGCCGAAATGGAAGAGACCCTCCTAGAAGAGACCGCCACGACGACCGCGCGGGGGATCCGCCGGGCCGAGCTGCTCGACATCGCCATCAAGGTGATCGCCGAGCGCGGTCTCGACAACACCTCGTTCCGCACGCTCGCCGAGGCGGCGGGAACCTCGACTACCGCCTTCACCTACGAGTTCGGTTCGAGGGAGGAGCTGTTGTCGGCGATACTGACGCGGGCGTTCGAGATCCACTGGACCCGAAAGGGTTTCGACCTCGACAACGACGCCGATGACCCAACGGGCAAACTCCGGCAGGCTGCCTGGCTCGGGGTCCAGTCGGAACCGGAAATCGACCCATGGATCCGAACCTATGACCGGTTCCTCTTCGAGTTCTCTTTTCGACCGGAGCTGGAAAGGGAAATACGGCAGATGGAAGGGCTGATGATGGAGCGCTACCTGAGCCTGATCGATCTGGCCCGGGAGCAGGGACAGCTCGATCCCCGGATGTCGGCCCAGGACGCCCTCTTCCTCGTCTGGTCGATGATCGACGGGCTCAACATCCACCGCTACGTCTACGAGCAGGAGCTGGACCGGGAGCGCACCTCGAGGCTGTTCAACGAGGGTTTCGACCGGATCCTGGGAGTCCACCACGTCACGGACTGACCGGGATCGGATCGGTCCGATGAGCCTGGCTCCGGCCGCCTAGAAGAGCTGGTTCTCGCCGGCGAAGATCTCTGAAACCGAATCGTCGGTGAAGATCCGATTGATTGAGTCGGCCAGCGTGCCGGCCGCCGAAAGTACGGTGATGTTGTCCGGGGCACCGGGCCTCAACGGGATCGTGTCGGTGACGACGATCCGCTCGATCCCCGACTCCTCGTACGGCAGGCGCTCGAAGGCCTTCCCCGAGAAGACGCCGTGGGTGGCGCAGGCGATCACGCTCCGTGCACCCTCATCCAGCACCGTCCGGGCCGCGGCGCAGAGCGTCCCGGCGGTGTCGATCATGTCGTCGGAGATGATCGCGACCTTGTCGCGGACGTCGCCGACCACGTAGCCGATCTCGGCCACCTGCTGGGCCGGTCGCTCCTTCTCCATGATCGCCCATTCGGTGCCGAGCTTCCGGGCGAAGTTCCGAGCTGCCTTGGCCCTGCCGGCATCGGGCGAGACCACGACCAGGTCTTCCGTCCGGTACTGGTCGGAGAACCACTGGGTCAGCATCGGCATCGCGGTCATGTGATCGACCGGGATCGTGAAGAAACCCTGGATCTGCCCGGCGTGGAGGTCCATCGTCAGGACCCTGTCGATCCCGACGGCCTCGAGTGCTCGGGCGACCACCCGGGCGGTGATCGGCTCGCGCGGGGCCGACTTCTTGTCCTGGCGGGCGTACCCGAACCACGGCATCACCGCGATGATCCGGTGGGCCGAGGCCCCCTGGGCCGCGTCGGCCATCACCAGCAGCTCCATCAGGGCGTCGTTCGGGGTCATCCCGGTCTCGGCGTTGGCACAGGTCGACTGGACCAGGAATACGTCGGCTCCCCGGATCGACTCCTCGAACCGGACGTAGATCTCCCCGTCGGCGAAGGTCTTCAGGGTGACCTCCCCGGGACTCAACTGGAGCTTCGAGGCAATCTTGCCGGCGAGCTCCTGGGAGCTCCGGCCGCCGAAGACCATCGCCCGCTTCGAATAATCGTGCGGGATCGTGCTCGGTGTCTGCGTCTGGATCTCGGGTTCGGTCGGCGCCATCTCTACTCCCCTGAATCTGACTCTGTTGATTCTCCACCCTGGGCCCCCGCATCGTCGGGGCCGATGTTCCTTTGAAGGTTCTCGCTCACCGCCAGAGACCCCGGGGGCACGTCATCCCTGATCACCGCACCGGCCCCGGTCCTGGCTCCTTCCCCGACCTCTACCGGAGCGACCAGCATCGTGTCAACCCCCAGCATCGCATTGGGACCTATGACCGTCCGGTTTTTCCGGACTCCGTCGTAGTTGGCGGTGATCGTTCCGGCGCCGAGGTTGGCCCCGGCCCCGATCCCGGCGTCACCCACGTAGGAGAGGTGGGGCACCTTCGCCCCCTCCCCCAGCTCGGCGTTCTTCACCTCGACGAAGGTCCCGGCCTTGGCGCCATCTGCCAGGGCAGCTCCCGGGCGGAGGTGGCAGAACGGCCCGACCCGGCAGTCCTCTGCGACCTCGCAGAGGTTGAGGACCGAGTGGATCACTTCCGAGCGGGCCCCGATCCCTGAGTCGGAGATCGTCGAGCCCGGCCCGATCACCGCTGCTTCGCCGATCTCGGTCGCACCACGGAGGGAGGTGCCCGGTTCGATCCGTGCGTCCTCGCCAATCGTCACGTCGGCGTCGATCCAGGTCGAGCCGGGGTCGACCACGGTCACACCGGCCTCCATGTGGCCGATCGCAATCCGCCTCCTCGCCTCGGCTTCGACCGCGGCAAGGTCCGCCCGGTCGTTCACCCCCATGTTGACCGCGTGGTCTTGCGATGTGTAGGCGATCGCCGGCCCTCCGGCCCGGGCGATCGCCTGGACCGCGTCGGTCAGGTAGAGCTCGCCTTGGGCGTTGCCGGCGTCGAGTTCCTCCAGGGCACCGGCCAGCGCCTTCCCCGTGAATACGTAAGTTCCGCTGTTTACCTCCCGGATCTCCAGCTCCTCCGGCGAAGCATCGCCATCGACCTTGGTCTCGACGATCCGCTCGATCCTCCCCTCGCCCGTCCTGACCACCCGCCCGTAGGTACCCGGGTCCTCGAGGACCGTCGTCAGGACCGTGACCTCGGCCCCGTCATCGCGGTGGGCCTCGAGCATCCCCCCGATCACCTCTGGTGAGACCAGGGGCACGTCACCGGAGAGGACGAGTACCTCGTCGGAGGCCGAGATGGCGTCCCCGGCTGCCCGAATCGCACCTCCCGTTCCGTCGGCGCCCTCCTGGACGACGGTCTCGACCTCTTCCGGCAAGACTTCCCCGACCGGGCTCCCGGGCGGGACGACCACGACTATCCGGCCGATCCCGGCCCGGTCGGCGGCGATCACCGGCCAGACCACCATCGGCCGGCCGCAGACCGGGTGGAGGACCTTCGGCAGCGGGGAACGCATCCGCGTTCCCCGCCCCGCCGCCATGATGATCGCGGTGGTCGATGGCGGCGCCAAGGGTCCCGCTCCGGCCGGGCTTCAGGCCGCCCGGGCCTCCCGCTTGCCGGCGGAGGCGATCATGATCACGACCCAGCCGCTGAAGATCAGGTCGATCCCGACCAGCAGCCCGATCGCCCAGTCGGCCGAGCTCGGGAAGTCGATCCCGACCAGCAGCCCGATCAACAGCGAGAGGACGCCGTTGACGACCAGCCAACCGGCTCCGTCGTTTCCGCGCTCGGAGATCCCGGCACCGATCCGGAACAGCCCGGCGACGATGAAGTAGATGACCAGGATCAGGGTGAGCGTCTCGGTACCGTCACCCGGGTTGATCACCAGGTAGAGGCCGGCGATCAGGGTGATGACCGCGACCAGGATCCGCAGGAGGATCCTCCCTATTTCGCGGAAGCCGAAGGCCGACCCGAAGATGAACAGCGAACCGATGATCAGGATCCACCCGATGAAGACGGTGATGAACCAGCTCGCGATCGCCGGGATGAGGATCGCCACGGCTCCCAGGATGATCATCAGGATGCCGGCGAAGGTCAGGAGACCCCAGCTGGGTTGGTCAGGACTCTGGACACTGCCTGTTTCGTTCATGGACCGACACTCTAACCGGCCCGGCGGGAGGCAAAAGCGCGGCCGCTGGCTGGCGGACGGCCGGTAGAGTCGGCGGGCGTTCCGGGGTGGGGTAACTGGATAACCCACCGGGTTTTGGTCCCGGTAATGGAGGTTCGAGTCCTCCCCCCGGAGTCGACGGAAGGGACTGACTACTTGCCGGACTTCTCGCGAGCCGGCCCGCGTTCGGGGGCGATCCCCAGGACCCTCATCGCCTTGATCCCCAGGCCGAGCCTCTCCCTGCCCTCGGTTGCGGTCGCGTCATGTCCGGAAAGCTCGCGGATCCGCTCCAGCCGGTACCGGATCGTGTGGCGATGGGTGTACATCCTCTTCGCGGTCGCCGGGACGTTCGCATCGCTCTCCAGGTAGGTCTCGACCGTCGCGACCAGATCGGTGTCGTACTGGGCGTCGTACTCGACCAGCGGCTCGACCGTCTCGGCGAAGAACCTGCGGAGCTCGACCTCACCGGTCCCGAGCAGGAGCCGGTAGGCCCCGGTCTCCTCGAAGGCGATCGGACTGCGGCCCTCGGCGTCACCAACGTTCAGTGCGAGCCTCGCCTCCGACGCTGTCCGACCCAGCTCGGCCGGCTCGGGGCAGATCCGCGATCTGGCGATCGTCACCGCCATCCCACCGAGGGAGCGGGGCAGCTCCCGGTCGAGCGCCTCCTGGGCCCTGACCAGGCGATCCTCGTCGGCGACCGGCAGGAGCAGGCCGACCGTCGCGTTCTGCTCGCCGTCCTCGAGCGTCGCCAGGGTTCCGGGGACGACCGCGCGCACGGTCCGGAGGGCCAGGTCGAGGACCCGGGAGCGCCAGTCGCCGGCCTGGGCCGAGCCGGCGTGGGCCCGGACCATCAGGAAGCCGGCACCGGCCGAGAGGTCACAGCCGAGCTCGGCCGCCTCGGGGACCAGGCGGACCGGATCGAAGTCGTCCTCGAGCAGGCCCCGGACCAGGCTCGCGGCCTGTTCCTCGTTGCCCCAGGACTCCGAGCGCGCCCGCTCCACCTCGAGCGCCGCCAGGGCAGTCAGGACTTCGAGCAGCTCCCGGTCGGGATCCTCCTCGCCGACCCAGCGGACCTGCCCGACGGGGTGGTCACCGATCGCCAGGTCCCGGCAGCCGATCCCACGGCCACCCTCGGCCAGCCTCGCTTCCTCGTCGCGGGTCGCCCCGGCCGCCGCGAGCACCAGCCCGGACCGGTCGAGCAGAGCGACCGGCATTCCCAGCCCGTCGGATGCCGCCCGGGCGAGGCCCGGCAGTCCGCGGCCCTCCGAAATCGCCGCCGCCAGAGCGGCCGCACCCGAGAGGCCGGTTCCGGACCCTCCGCTCATCCCGAGGACCAGGGGACGATTCCGGAGATATCACTCGAGAAGAAGACATAGGCCATGCCGCCGACCACACCGACCGTGACCAGCGTCGCGAACAGGAGGACCGAGAGGAACCCAGCCGCGACCTTCTCGGTCGGCCTGCCGAACGACCTCAGCGTCGGCACCACCACCAGCCAGATGAAGGCGATCAGGCTGACCACCAGGGCGGCGACGAAGAACCAGACGTTGGCCGGGATGTCCGAGATCGCCTCAGGCACCGCTCAAGTTTTACGCAATCGGGTAGTCACCAACGCGATCGCCCCGAAGAAAGCGAACCAGAAGGCGGCAACGGCCCAGCCCGAGGTGACGTCGCTGAGGTAGTGGACCCCCAGGTAGACCCGGCTGAGGCCGACCACCGCGGTTACCGAGAGTCCGGCGACCACGATCGCCGTGCGGCGGGCGATGTCAGGCTTGATCCGGAAGGCGATGGTCAGGGCGAGCCAGGAGTAGAAGACCGACATCGCAGCATGACCGCTCGGGAAGGCCTCGTTGCCCGAACCGTCGGGCCTCGGGCGGGTGACCAGGTCTTTTAGGAAGTCGACCGTGACGGTGGTGGTGGCGAGCGCCAGGACGAGCACGACCGCCTCGGCAACCCGCCGCTTGACCAGCAGGGCAACGGTCGCGATCCCGGCCAGGGTGTAGACGACGGGCCTCGAGCCGAACACGGTGATCACCCGACCGACCGAGTCCAGCCAGCCGGCCTGGAGGAAATCGACCACCGATATCGCCGTGTCGTCGCCCGGAGTCGGCCCGCCGTTGCCGAGGAAGATCTCGGTGAAGGCGACGACCACGAAAGAGGCGACGGCCATAACCGCGACCAGGGTGGTGAACTCCAGGCCGAAGCTGCCACCGGGGGTCAGGCGATCGAGGATGAACTCGTACTGGGGCCGGAAGTGCCTCCCCAGGGAGACGAGGGGCCTGGTCGCCCCGTGCGCCTCCATCCACTCGACCGTCCGGGTCCTGTTCTCGGGCACCTTGAGGAAGAGCCAGGCCCGGTAGCCGAGGAAGACGACGACGATGATCGTGCCAACGATCACCGCGAACAGGCCGACGTACTCGGCCGCTGCATCGATGCTCTGGGCGAAGAAGTAGCCGACGAGGATGTGGATCGTCACTTGGAGTCCGGCCCCGAGGATGCTGTACGGCGCGAATGCCGGGTAGGCCATCCCCGAGGTACCGGCGACGAACGGTGCGATCGCCCGGACCACCCCGACGAACCTGCCGATCAGGACGGTCCGACCGCCGTTCTTCTCGAAGTAGTCCTCGACCTTCTCGAACCTCTCGTGGGTGATCCCGACCCGCGGTCCGTGGCGGAGGACGAAGTCACGGCCCAACCTGCGGCCGAGGAAGAAGCTGAAGGTGTCGCCGAGGAAGGCCGAGATCCAGGCGATCGCGATCAGCAGGTAGAGGTTTATCTGGCCCAGGCCGGCGACCGCACCACCGATCAGGAGGGTCGTTTCCCCGGGGACCAGCAGGCCGACGAAGGCGCCGGTCTCGAGGAAGGCGAGGACGGCGACGATCAGGCAGGTCCAGGGACCGAGGAACTGGGCGAAGCGATCGAGCAGA
>VEQW01000076.1 GCA_018883025.1 Solirubrobacterales bacterium
ATCTCCTACCCGGCATCGATGGCCCTGGTGCCTGCGGTCGTACCGAAGGACTCGCTCGCCCGGGTGAACGCCGGGATAAGCGGGATCGAGAGCGTCGGGGACCTGGTCGGGCCGGCCGCAGCCGCCGGCCTTTACGCGGCGATCGGGCCGGGGGCCTCGCTCGGGGTGGTCGCCGCGCTTGCACTCGTCTCGGCGATCGGGTTCGCGGTCCTGGCCCGGGCCGGGGTGCCGAAGGAGGAATCGGTCGAGATAACCCCCGGGGCCTTCTTCGAGGGGCTCCGGTTCGCCTGGGGGGAGCAGGCGATCAGGCGGCCCTTGGTCGGGCTGGCGGCGGCCGGGCTGCTGTTGGTCGGCCCGGTGATGGTCGGCGGGGCGGTCATGGCGGAGGAGCGCTTTGGCGATCGGGCGGAGCTCGGCTTCATCCTGGCCGGGTTCGGGGTCGGGTCGCTGATCGGGCTGGGGCTTGCTCCGAGGCTCTCCCGCCGCTACTCGCCGGTGGTGCCTTCTGCGGCAGGGCTGGGGCTTGGCCTGGGGCTGGTCGGGATGGCCTTTGCCCCCACGGTCGTCCTGGCCGGGGCGGCGGCCGTCCTGATGGGGCTGGTGGTCGGCTCTTCCTGGGTTGCCTTCGTGACCTGGATCCAGGAGCGGACCCCGGGGCCGATGAGGGGCCGGATGATGTCGATCGTTGCCTTCGCCTTCCTTGCGCTCGACCCCCTCTCCTACGCGGTGGCCGGGGTGCTCTTGCCGCTCGGCTTCCAGATGACGATGCTGGTGCCCGGGGCGCTCCTCGCGGTGATCGCGCTCATCTCCTGGCCCAGGCGGGGTCGGGACCGGTCGGCCGGGGACATCGCGGGCGAGGGGTAGGAGACCGAAGGACGGGAGCTGGCGACTTCCCGGCGCGGCAGGCCGGGCGAGGCGCCCGGGTTGCCCGCCATCGCACGGTGGCGTAGGGTCGCCGCATGGCTGCCGACCCCCGGACCGTCGTCGAGGACTTCATCGCCGCCTTTGCTGCGGTCGATGCCGACGCCATGGGCGCCTTGCTCGACGAAGGAGTGGCAGCTCACATCACCAACGCGCAGGGCGGCGCCGACCTGATCGAAGGCAGGGGTGAGCTCCTCAGTCGGATCGGCTCGGTCGATTACGGAGCAGCCGAACTCTCGATCGATGTGACCAACGCGATTGAGCCCGCCCCGGGTCAGGTCCTCGCCATGGCCGAGGTGCGGGCAAGCGCACCGACCGGGGAGAAGCTCCACAATTTCGCTGCCCATCTCTGCACGGTCAGCGATGGCCGGATTACGGAGTGGTGGATGGTCGAGGCCCTCCCGGCAGAGAGCGACCGCTTCTGGGCCGAGGTCACCGCAGGGTGAACCGCGATTGGCAAGGGCCACCGGCCGCCACGAGGATCCCATGCTGATAGCGGTGTTCCGGAGGCGGCTGAAGGAGGGTGTCACCTTCGACGATTTCATCTCGGCCTGGGAGGCCGACAAGGGCTTTGGCGTTCCCGCTCGGGTCTTCAACTCGGTTTCGTTGACCGACGAGCGCGAGATCCTCAGCGTCGGTTTTGTCGACATCGAGGCCTCGGCATTCGAGGAGATGGTCGCCGGCGTGAGCGACCAGGAGGCCGTTCGCCACTCGCGGATCGACGAGGTGATCGAGTCGACCGAGTTGCGCGCCTTCTACGACCTGCAGACCGAACACGATTTCAGCGCCGACCCGCGCCAGATCGCCCTCGGATCGCCGGAGAGCCTGCTCGCTGCGCTGTCCTAGCGGTTCGGGATCGCCGAGAGCGTGAACGTCTGGGACTGCGGCGTCCCCGCGCTCGTGGTGACGATCGCCGTACGCCCATTGGCCCCGCTGAACCCGAGCGACAGTACCGTCTCCGGCTGGTTGTTCGGGGTGGTGCCCGGCAGCGGGCCGGCAAGGATGTACATCGTCGGCACGTACTCGTAGTTGGGGATCGACTGCCCGTCGAGGGTGACCTCGCCCGTTTGGGTGATGACCAACTCATGCTGGCCGGCGGAGTCCGTCATCGTCCCGGCGAACGCGGACACGGGGATTGAGTTGAAGGTTGACTGCCCACGGACCGCACGCTTGCCGATCTTGCCTCGCATGGTGAACAGGGCCCGCGTCGCCCGGTCGTAGCGGCGCTCGAACCGCAGGGTGATGCCCTGAGCGGGCATCCGCAGGACGCTGCCGTCAAAAGTCATCCCGCCCTGGGGGTCGAAGTACCAGCTGCGGACGGAGCGGCCATTGGTCGAGACTGAAATAAGCACCTGGTAGAGGTCATCCGGCGAAAGGCTCGGGTCGGCGAGGCTCCTGCCCTCGATCGTCACGAACGCATTGGGGTTGCGGGCCGTGGGGATCGGGTAGTAGCCGCTGAAGTCCCCGAGCGTGGGGCCGGGGGTCAGGTTAGGGGACCAGTCCATCGCCCCCGTCGAGGGCGGCTGGGCGTTTGGCAGCGTCAGCAGCTCGTTCTGGGTTTGCACCCCCGCGACGGTCTTGAGCTCGTTGGCGACCTTGCCGGATTGACCGGCGGTGCCCATGACGAGGTCGAGGTTCTTGCTGAGGGAGAAGTAGTACATGTCGAGGTTGTAGGTGTAGGACTTGGCGCGCACCCACCGGTTCGAAGCTCCACTTCGGTAGTCGATGCGGCCGTTACGGGTCATGCGGACCGTCGGGATGGGCTGCCCGCCCGGAGCTGCCGTGGCGTAGTACGTTTGCCCGCCCCAAAAGGCCGCCGGTGTGGGGTTGCTGTAGGTCGTTCCGGTAACCGTGACGGGCTGCTGACCAGGCAGGGTCACCCTTCCGGCGATCCGAGCGGTGGGCCCCAGGGCGTTGCCGGTCCGGGTGAACCGAAGATCGATGGTCGGCCCACGCTTCGTCCGCTGGAGGAGGCGGTTGTTTCGGAACGTGCCGTCGAAATTCGCCGAGTAGGAGGTTTTCCCGTCGAGGGAGAGGTCGAGGGAGACCGTGTACCGCTGCCGGGCGCCTCCCTTCGTCGCGCGCATCGTCGAGTTGACGTAGAAGAAGGCGTCTGGGGAGGTGTTGAGGGCGTAGTAGCCGTTGAACGAGACGAGGTCCTGGGTCTGGCGTTGCTGTGGCGTCGAGGAGGCCGTCGCATCCGCCGGGGAGAGGGCAATGGCCATTGCGAACAGAAGCAGCGCCGCCCCGGCTATTCCTCGCCTTCCCCTGACCACCGGATTCGGGGAGGGCATGGTCACGCTAGTTCACCACCTGGACCGACTGCATCATCCCGCCGTCCTCGTGGCCCAGGATGTGGCAGTGGAAGACGAACTTGCCCTTGAAGTCCTCGAAGAGCTGCTTGATCACGACCTCGCCACCGATCGGGATCGTGACGATGTCCTGCTGGCCGGTGGCCTTGAACTTCTTGCCGTTCACCTCGACCACCTGGAAGTCGTTTACGTGGATGTGGAAGGGGTGCTGGGAGTTGTTCTCCTTGTTCTTCTTGCGGGGGTTCTTGAGGACCCAACGCTCGACCGTCCTCAGCCTGGGCCGGACGCTCGCTTCCCCGACCGTGAAGAACTTGCCGTTTATCCGGCCGTAGTTCTTCCCCTTGGCGCGAAGCCCGAAGACGAAGGTCCGAGTCCTTACGGCCTTAACTCGTGAGAGGTCTTCCGACATCGGCCCCTTCAGTCGCTTCAGCGGCGCGAGCTCCTTCACTCGCTCGCCCTCCACCACCACCGTGCCCAGGGTGGCGGCCGGGTTGATCCCGAAGCTGTCTTCCTGCTGGACGTAGCGGGTGGTCCTCAAAGGGAAGGTCCCCGCCTCGGTCGCGGTGACCAGCACCTCGAACCGTTTGCCCGGCGGCAGAACGAGGGCGTCTTCCCGCTCGACCCGCCAGACGGGACTTCCGTCCTCGGCGATCACGGTAAAGCGGAAGCCCGGGAGCTTAAGGCGGTAGTAACGATCGGACCCGGTGTTGGCGAAGCGAAGGAGCTGGGTTTCGCCGGGCTGCATAGTCCAGGTCGGCTGGAGCTGCCCGTTCATCAGCAGGGTCGAATCGGCGGGGGAGGGGGCCTCGTCCTCGACCGTCCCGTCCTTTACGTAGACGTCGTTTATCGAGAAGAGACGTTCCTCTATGCCCTGGAAGCGCTCCGGCAGGTGCCGCCTGACGATGTCACCGACCACCAGCAGGCCCCGCATCCCCCCGAAGATCTGGGGGTCGGTGTTGCCGTGCATGTGGGCGTGGTACCAGAAGAGTCCGGTCTCGTGGTCCTTCGGGATCTTGATCACCGAGTCGTAGGTGGAGCCCGTCTCCATCATCCGGAAGACGTTGTCGCCCCTCCCCCTGGGCGATACGTGCATGCCGTGGTAGTGGATGTTGGTCACCTGGCCCGAGTCGTTTGCCAGCCGGACCCTCAAGGTGTCACCCGGCTTGACCATCAGGGTCGGGCCGGTGAAGTTCTCGTCGTAGACGACGCTGCTGGCCGGGGAGCCGGACAGGTCGAGCAACCGCGGGGCGGGGTTGAGCGTCGCGTTCAGCTGGCCGTCCTCGGACTTGAGGACCGGCATCTCCTCGAGCGGTTGCCCACTGGTCGGCTGCCAGGAGCGGAGTGGGGCAGAGAGCGAGGTCAGGGCCTGGTGGGTTGCCTGATCCATCCCGTGGTGGTCCGGGGCCTCCTGGCCCACGCCGGAAACCGGACCGAGCGTGCAGACCAGGGCCGAGACCCCGAGTGCCGCCCTGTGGCTGAATCCCCACCCTCCCATCGCACCCAATCTAACACCGAGGTCGGGGTCGAGGTGCGGGTTTTCGGGGAGCCCGCCGGGGCGGTTCCTCGCCTGCGATACCGTCCCGGCCATGGTCATCTCCCTTCGATCGATCGCCTGTGCCGCCCTGACCCTCGGGGTCGTCGCCTTCCTGGGCCTTGCAGCCAGGAGCGATGCGGCAAAGAACCGGGTCGTCAACGACCTGAACCACCTGACCACGATCACCTCGGAGAAAAAGGCCCAGGAGCTCTACAAGGACCTGAAGGCACTCGGCCTGCCGGTGGCCTGGAAGTTCGCGGAGTACGGGCCGATCAGCTCGGGCGGGATCCGGATCGGCAACCTCAACTTCGAACTCGGCTCGGGGATCACGCCCGAGGCCGGGGACCAGTTTGCGACCTTCGAGCCGCCGGGGCTGAAAGGCCTGACCGCGAGGCTGGATGCGCGGGGGATAAAGCACGGCAAACCGATCCCGACCAAGAGCGGCTCGACCCTCCTCTACACCCGGGTCGTCCTCCCCACCTATTCCCAGGAGAACAGGATCACCACCCAGTTTTGTGCCTATGCCTTCCCCTCGGGCAAGCCGACCACCAAGGCACCGGCCAACCGGGCCGGGCTGATCAACGTCTCCCGGGTCGTGATCAACACCAGGCGGCCCGGCTCCTGGGCCAAGCTCTTTGCCCCGAAGAAGGCCTCGAAGAACGGGGTCTACCGGCTGCCGAGCGGGCCGCCGGTCAAGCTGGTCAAGGCCCGTAACGCCTCGATCGCCTCGATCGATGTCCGGGTGAAGAAGGTCGCCCGGGCCTCATGGGCCTTCAGGGAGGTCGGGATCAGGGTGAAGAAGCGCGTCGCCCGGCTCGGCACCTTGAGGCTTCGCTTCGTCGAGCACGGCGGCTAGCGGCCGGGCACCGGGCGGGCGAGCGGAGGGCAGACGGTTCCCGTCCTCGCCGTCTCGTTAGAGGGGGATGAGCGGCGGGGCGGCGCTTAAGAGGGGGGCGACTGGAGGCCCTTGACGTTTACCGTGAAGTTGGCCCAGTCGCTCATGTACTTGGTCAGGTAGCTGTAGGACCTGCCGTCGTCTCCCGTGTAGGTCTTGGACTTGAAGGTCGAGTCGTAGGTGTTGTCGTTCTCCCGCTTCACCTCGACCTTCGTTCCGCCCCAGTTGAAGGTTCCCGACTCGCCCTGTTTGAAGGTCTCCTCCCAGGCCCAGCCGTAGCTTCGGTTGTAGACACCCGCAGCCCCTGCGTAGCCCGTGTAGGGGTCCTTGACGTTGATCCTGGTCGCGTACTCCCAGCTCGGAGCCCCCTCTTCGGGCTCTTCGTTTCGGAGCGTGAAGCCCATGGAACTGTCCCTACTGAAGAACACCGATGCGTCACCCGCGAGCGTGCACCACTTGGTGGTGGCCTTGACCGTGATGTCCGTTCTCACTCCAACCCACATCGTGGCGTCGGTCTGGTTGACCAGCTTGCCCATCACGCGCATTCGCGGAACGAAACTGGCCGGGAATCCCAACGCGTCCTGATCGTTGCACGATGATAACAGTATCGTGCAAGTTGTATCATTGATGATGGCAAACGTCTGTGATGTGTATGGTTCCTTGTC
>VEQW01000077.1 GCA_018883025.1 Solirubrobacterales bacterium
GACGAGATCCACGCGGACGTCTGCGCCAACGCGGTCGACGACCGGGGGGTGTTCACCCAGCACTACGAGACCGACGCCCTCGATGCCTCCTGCCTGCTGCTGCCGCTGCTCAGGTTCCTGCCCCCCGACGACCCCAGGATCGTCAGGACGGTGCTGGCGATCGCCGACGAGCTGACCGTCGACGGCCTGGTCCGGCGCTACCTGGTCGACGAGACCGACGACGGCCTCTCCGGCGAGGAGGGCACCTTCACGATCTGTTCCTTCTGGCTGGTCAGCGCCCTGATCGAGGTCGGCGAGTTCGAGCGGGGCAGGGAGCTCTGCGAGCGGATCCTCAGCCTGGCCAGCCCTCTCCAGCTCTACGCCGAGGAACTCGACCCGAGGTCGGGACGTCACCTCGGCAACTTCCCCCAGGCCTTCACCCACCTGGCCCTGATCAACGCGGTGATGCACGTGATCCGGGCCGAGCAGGAAGCGGCTGCCTCCTAGGCCTGACCCCGGGCCCCACCACCGACGACCTGCCTATTTCAGGAGTCCCGGACCGAAACATCGATGCCCGCCCCGGTGTTACCTTAAGCACTATGAAAACTCGTGCAATCGCCACCATCACCCCGTTGATCGTGCTCGGCCTCGTCGCCGTAGCCCCGAACCCCGCCCAGGGAGCCATCCCGAACATCAAGGACACGGCCCAGTGGCGGAACCTCAACTCCTTCGTCAACACGCTGGAGGGCAAGAGGAACACCCCGGCCACCCAGGCCCAGAAGAACTCCTTCCGCCAGCGCCTGAACACCAAGCAGTCGGCTGCCAACTCCAAGGTTGCATCGCTCTACGGCCAGCGTCTGAAGAAGATCACCAGCCGCGACAAGGGACAGGAGCAGCGCCAGATCAACCGGCTGCTCAAGGCCTCACAGCTGCGGGTCGACGCACTCCAGGCCCAGCGGGCAAACCGGATCGGCATCGCCAAGGAGACCTTCGCCAACCAGGTCGCCCGGATCAAGGGTCGCTTCGCAGCCAGTATCGACCGGTACAACCGTCAGCTGACCTCGCTCCGGAAGCGCCTTGCGAAGACGTCCGATCCGATCCGCCGGCAGCTGATCCTCAACAGCATCGACACGGTCGAGAACGAGTTGACCAATGTGAGGGCTTCGCAGCGCAAGAGCCTCAACGCTGCGACCGAGGACCACAGGACGAGGATCGCCGGGATCCGGTCGAAGTACGGCGCCAGGATCAAGGCCACCCGGGCCTACTTCCAGCGTCAGATCGACGTGGTCCAGAATTCCTGGAAGGTCAAGTACGACGACGACGTAGCCGCGCTCAAGTCGAAGCGGACCAGGGAGTACGGCTTCGTAGGGAAGCTGAAGTCCCGCGGCGAGGGGTACATCGACCAGATGCCACCCCTGGTCACAAATTGAGCCAAATCAATCGGTAGCACCTTCGGAAACGCCCCGGCCGGAAGGCCGGGGCGTTTCTCTTTCTGCAAGAGGGGCGCCGCCTCATCTCCCCCACTTCGACCGGCTTCGGCTGCTGTAAGGTGCCGGACCTTCCCGATCCGGAGAGGGGTTCGGGGAGGTCCTTGAAATGAGCGCAGACGCCTGG
This sequence comes from Solirubrobacterales bacterium, assembly GCA_018883025.1. GTDB lineage: Bacteria > Actinomycetota > Thermoleophilia > Solirubrobacterales > 70-9 > 67-14. The sequence goes on from VEQW01000077.1 coordinate 1,594, forward strand.
ATAACGGCGGCGACCGTGGTCGTCATGTTCGCCGCACTTGCCTCGGAGCGAGTCCCGCCGGCGGCCTCGGTCCTTACCGCGACGATCTTCCTGCTCGTGGTCGGCGTGATCGACGAAGCGGCCGCCCTATCGGGCTTCGCCAACGCCGCCCCCTGGACGGTTGCGGCTCTCTACGTGCTCGCCTTCGCCGGGGACAGGACGGGCCTGATGGGTCCCCTGGTAAACCGGCTGCTCGGCAAGGGCGAGGAGGTGACCACCGCCTCGACCGCCCGGATCCTCCTCCCCACGGCCGGGATCTCGGCCTTCATCAACAACACCCCGCTGGTCGCGATGCTGATCGGCCAGGTCACCTCCTGGTGCAACCGGCGCGGGGTCTCCCCGTCGAAGCTCCTCCTGCCGATCTCCTACGCGGCGATCCTCGGCGGCATCCTGACCGTAATCGGCACCTCGACCAACCTGACCGCCTCCGGGCTACTCCAGGAGAGCGGCGAGGCCCCGATCGGGCTGTTCGAGATCACCCAGGTCAGCCTGATCCCTGCAATCGCCGGACTGATTGTCCTGATCTTCATCGTCCCCCGGCTGCTACCCGACCGAAAGGGAGCCCTGGAGGAGTTCACCGAGGACCTCAATGAATTCGCGGCCCAGATGAAGGTCGTCGCGGGTGGCCCCCTCGACGGAGTGACCGTGGCCGAGGCAGGCCTGAGAAACCTGAAGGGGATCTACCTGGTCGAGCTGGAGCGGGACGGCCACATGTTCCCGGCCGTCTCCCCCAGCCGAGTCCTGCGGGGTGGGGATCGGCTCACCTTCGTCGGCGAGTCCTCCCAGGTGGTCGACTTCCAGAGGGTGACCAAGGGGCTCGAATCGGCCGAGTCCGAGCACCTGCTCGAGGTCGACAGCCCCGAGCACACCTTCTACGAGGCGGTGGTCGGGCCGGATTCCCGACTGGTCGGCCAGACCCTCCAGGAGGCCGAGTTCCGGACCCGCTACCAGGCGGCAGTCGTGGCGATCCGGCGCTCGGGCAAGAGGATCGACCGTCAGCTGGGCAAGGTGACCCTCGAGGCCGGGGACACCCTCCTGCTGCTCGCCGGTCCCGATTTCCGGATCCGTTCGCGACGGGCGAAGGATTTCCTGGTCGTCCTGAGGATCGGCGGCCCTCCACCATCGGCAACGAAACGGGCGCCATTCGTCGGAATCCTTGCCGTCGCGGTGATCACCCTCGCTGCCTTCGACGTGCTCTCGATCCTCGAACTCTCCCTGATCGCAGCGGGGCTCCTCATCGCAACCAAGACGGTCAGCATCTCCGAGGCCGGGGAGGCGATCGACTTCGGCGTGATCCTTCTGATCGCCGCATCGTTCGGGGTCGGTGCGGCGATAGAGGTGTCCGGCCTGGCGGAGGTCATCTCGAACGGCCTGATCGACCTGTTCGGAAGCTGGGGCGACCTGGGGATCATCTTCGCCCTCGCCCTCGCGATGACGATCCTGACCGAGCTGGCCTCCAACAACGCAGCGGTGGTCGTGCTCTATCCGATCACGATCGCGGTCGCGGCCGAGGCCGGCCTCGACCCCCGGATCATGGTCCTGATGATCGCGATCATGGCTTCCTCCTCGTTCCTCACCGCGGTCGGGTACCAGACCAACATGATGGTCTACGGCCCCGGTGGCTATCGCTTCGGAGACCTGATCAGGGCAGGCCTGCCGCTCTCGATCACCCTGCTGATCACGGTCACCCTGGTCACCTGGCAGCTGGCCTGAGCCGCTCCTACTGCTCGGGAAGCTTGCTGCAGTCGGTGAAGCTGGCCCTCGAGGCCTGGTCGAACTCCTCCTCCATCGTCGCTGCACCGCCGAACGGACGGGCCAGGGAAACCACCATGCTGGTCCCGATGCTGATCAGGACGACCAGACCGATGATCGTTGCGGTGTGGGCCCGGCGGTTTCGGGCCGACTGGGCGATGAACAGGGCGAGGAGGATCGCGGCGATCGCGAAGATCGCAACGAGGATCACGCCCGGGAGGCCCGTATTGGCCCCGGCAAGGATCTGTCGACGGGCGGCGGACACGCTCCCCACCTCATCGAGCAGGTCGACGAAGATCGCCTTCTGCTGGATCCCCGGGGGCAGGTCGGTCACCGCCCTGAAGGCATCTCGCAGTGCGTCGACGGTCTGCTGGCTGCCCGATCCGGTCGCCTCGATGCTGGGGATGTCCTGGCAGGAGATCGAGCGGCTCAGGTCGGCCAAGGCCGAGGTGACCTGGTTTCGCTCCGCCTTGGGGAGAGCCTCTGCCTTGTAGGTCGCGGTGTCGATCGCGGCGGCCCCGCTCGAGACGTCCCGACGGACCGTGTTGACGTTGTTCCACTCCTGGGCCGCGACGAATCCGAGGATGAAGGCGAAGAAGGAGGAGCAGACGAGGAGGAGTCGGTAGACCGTCTCGCCGCCGGAATCCCGCGTCTCCGATGAGATCGCCCGCTCGGCGATCCACCAGACGACCAGGGCATAGAGGCACCAGAAGGTGACGATCCCGGCGTGGAGGGCCAGAAGTGGGACCGTACCGACCCAGATGAAGGGGGTCTCGCCGGTTATCTGGACGATCACCACCCAGCCGATGACCACCGCGGCAATGAAGACCACCCCGGCAACGATCGGAACGAAGAGACCCTTGCGATTCGACCCCACGCGGGGAAAATAGCGAGGGCTCCCCGGCCGGGGAGCCCCCTCTGAGTCGACCGTTTGATGGAGACGGCGGGAATCGAACCCGCGTCCGTGGCCGCGTGACGAAAGGCGTCTACAGGCTTAGCCGGTGCTTTGTTCTCGTCCTCCGGGGTCCGCACCGGCGGGCACTGCGGAGGACCGAGTCCCGAAAAGTGTCCCCGCGGGGCCGGGACGGTCCCCGACGGGCTAGCCCGTTTCTGAAGCCGGTGCCCCTCCCCACGGGCCGAGGGAGGACCGACTCTCATCGCTTAGCTTCTAACTAAGCAGCGAGGGCGAACTCATGGTCCGCACGTATTGGTTTTTGCCGATTTTTTACGAGGCCATCGGCACCCTCGACCTGCAACCCTCCGCACGAACCGACCGCGTCGAAGCCTGTCGTCCCCTTGGATGGTGCGCCCCGATCTTACGCGATCGGATCCGCCAGCCCGAAACGAGGGTCGGGGGGAATACGACTACCCCGGCCGTCGATAGAGTCGGAAGCGATGAAGATCCTCGCCTTCAGTGACGTCCACCGGGACCTCGATGCCTGTGCCGGGCTGGTCGACATGGCCAGTGAGGTGGACCTGGTGATCGGAGCCGGGGACTTCGCCTCGGTCCACGAAGGCCTCAACGAGACGATCGAGGCGCTCTCCCCGATCACCACCGAGACGGTACTCGTACCGGGCAACAACGAAAGGAGCGACGACCTGCGTGACGCCGTCTCGCGGCTCTGGCCTGCGGCGACCGTGCTTCACGGAGACGCAGTCGAGGTAATGGGAGTCCCGGTCTACGGACTCGGGGGCGGCGTACCGGTGACCCCGTGGGAATGGAGCTTCGACCTCGACGAGGGGGAGGCGGCAGAGATGCTCGAGGCCCTGCCTGACGAGGCACTCCTCGTCGTCCACTCTCCCCCCAAGGGGCACTGTGACCAGTCCTCGGGTGGCGAGCACCTCGGAAGCACGGCGATCCTCGAGGCGATCGAGCGGACCTCCCCGAAACTGGCCGTCTGTGGACACATCCACGAGGCCTGGGGCGAGCGCTCGACCGCCGGCAGCACCGAGGTGGTCAACCTCGGCCCATCGGGGACCCTGCTCGAGGTCGGTTGACCCGAGGCTGAAGCCTCAGGTGGTGAGTCGGCCCCGCAGGGCTTCGACCACGTCCGGGGTAAAGCCGGGAACGCGGGTCAGATCCTCGATCGAGCCGTAGCCCCCGAACCTCTCGCGGTAGGCCATCACCCGAGTCGCCTGGGTAACCGAAAGCTCCGCTGAGCGAAGCTCCTCGAATCCGGCGGTGTTGACGTTGACCAGGCCGCCCTGGGTCGCCGGAGGCGGGGTCGGGATGCCGGAGGGTGGTGGTGTTGGGGGAACTGCCTGTGGAGCCGGTGCGACGGGGGGTGGCTGCGGCGGTTGCGCCGCGGGGGCCGAGCCACCCCTGAGCGCCTCGGAAGCGGTCCTCTCGGCCTCCTCGGCCCGGAGCTCGGCCATCTGGGCCCTGTGCTCGGCCCTGTCGATCCTCGAGAGGACCTCGTTCAGGCGCCGCTCCTGCTCGCCCTCCTCGGCCCTCAGGTTCGCTAGCTGCTCGGCAAAGGCCGCCCTTCGCTCGGCAGCCTCGGCCCGGGCCTCGAGTTCCCGCAGCCTCACTTCCGCATCGCCCAGGGTCTGCTCCCTGGTTGCGCGGTCGGCCTGGAGCCTGCGCTCGGCATCGGCCAGGTCGGGTGCCACCTCACCCAGTCCGGCTGGCGCTTCGGCAGACGGTGGGGCGACCGGCGCTCCCGCCTGACCGGCCTTTATCTGTTCGACCTTCTCCCGAAGCCGCTCCTCGGCATCGGCACTCTCTCCCTGGCCGGCCAACGCCCCTACTGCCGCCCCGGCAGCAACTGCACCGGATGGAGCGGAGGGGGTCGGAGGCGTTACGGCCGTCGGGGCCTCGCCTGAAGGTGGGGGTACCGGGGGTTGACCGGTCTGCGCACCGGAGGGAGCGGGGTCCTGACCCCGGGCCGCGGCCTTCTCGGCCTCGACTGGATCCATTTGGGCCGAGGGC
>VEQW01000078.1 GCA_018883025.1 Solirubrobacterales bacterium
AGTGGGAACTGGTGGGGTAGGTGGGAGCACCTGCCCGAGCCCCCGCCTGACTCATCGTGCCCGGGATAGGAACGGGGCCGTCGGGTCCTCGAGGAAGGGATGCCTCCGGGTTGGGACCCTCGGGGATGGGGATGAGCCTTGGAGTGGTTGGCCCGGGGAGGGGGCCGAATCGCCGTTCAGGAGCCGCATCTGTAACATCGGTCGCCGTGCCGAACACGAATCAACTAGTACGCAAGGGCCGCAAGCGCCCGAAGAAGAAGGTTGCCACCCCGGGCCTCAAGTCCGGTCAGGGCAACAAGAAGAAGGTCGCCGCGCCGCAGCGGAGAGGTGTATGTACCCGAGTCGCGACGGTCACCCCGAAGAAGCCGAACTCGGCCCTTCGAAAGATTGCCCGTGTTCGTCTGGCCCACGGCATGGAGGTGACCGCCTACATCCCTGGCGAGGGACACAACCTCCAGGAGCACTCGGTCGTCCTGATCAGGGGCGGAAGGGTCAAGGACCTTCCAGGCGTCCGCTACAAGGTCGTTCGCGGGACGCTCGACGCGGCCGGGGTTTCCGACCGGAAGCAGGCCCGGTCCCGTTACGGGGTCAAGGCCCGCTGATGGCTCGCCGTAACGCCGCGACGATCCGGCCACTCGAGGCCGATACCGAATTCCGAAGCCGACTCGTCCAGCAGGTGGTCAACAAGGTGATGCGTGACGGCAAGAAGTCGCTTGCCGAGAAGATCACCTACGACGCCCTGGCCATCGTCGGCGAGCGCTCGGGCGAGGATCCGGTCGGGGTCTTGAAGGAAGCGATCGATGAGCTCACCCCTCAGCTGGAGGTCCGCTCCCGCCGGGTCGGTGGTGCGACTTACCAAGTCCCGGTCGAGGTTCCCGACCGTCGGGGCCGCACCCTTGCGGTCAGGTGGCTGGTCGACTTCGCCCGCAGTCGCGGCGAGTACTCGATGTCCGAGCGCCTTGCCAACGAGATCCTCGACGCCCGACGCCAGCAGGGCAACGCCTGGAAGCGGAAGGACGACATCTTCCGTATGGCGCAGGCCAACAAGGCCTTCGCCCACTACCGCTGGTAGCCATCTCCCTACCCCTCCGGCGCGGGTCCTGGCAGCCGGGGGCGCACTCACCCTCGTCGTCCCCTCCTCGGTGAGTACATCCCCCGTCTACCTCCCGCGCACGGGGAGCTAGCGGTCAGGTGAAAAGGACCGAACCAGCTGCGAGTTCATGGCAGGGGGGTCAGGCTGTGCGGTTCAGGTACTCACGGATGAAGGGATCGAGGTCGCCGTCGAGCACCCTCTGGGCGTCGCCGACTTCGAACTCGGTCCGGTGGTCCTTGACCATCGTGTAGGGGTGGAGCACGTAGCTTCGGATCTGGGAACCCCAGGCGACGTCCTTGACCTCGCCGCGCTCGGCATTGACCACTTCGGCCCGCTTCCTCTCCTCGAGTTCGATCAGCTTGGCCCGGAGCATGTCCATCGCGACGGCCTTGTTCTGGGTCTGGGACCGCTCGTTCTGGCACTGGACGACGATTCCCGACGGTTCGTGAGTGATCCGCACCGCCGAGTCGGTCTTGTTGACGTGCTGGCCACCGGCTCCGGATGCCCGGTAGGTGTCCACCCGGATCTCGGCATCGTCGATCTCGACGTCGACGTTCTCATCGACCAGAGGCGCGACGTCGAGCTGGGCGAAGCTGGTGTGACGACGCGATGAGGAATCGAAGGGTGAGATCCGGACGAGGCGGTGCACGCCGCGCTCGGCCGCGACCAGACCGTAGGCGTTCTCCCCCCTGAGGATGAATGTTGCCGATTTGAGGCCGGCCTCGTCCCCCTCGGAGGCTTCCTTCATCTCGACCTGGAACCCCCGACCCTCCGCCCAGCGAAGGTACATCCGGAGCAGGATCTCGGCCCAGTCCTGGGAGTCGGTTCCACCCGCCCCGGCGTGGACCGAGACCACCGCATCACCGGCGTCGTAGGGGCCGCTGAAGAGTCGTGCTTCCTCGAGCTCCGAGAGCCGAGCCTCTATCGACGAGAGCTGTTCGGCCAGCTCCGCCGCCATTTCGGGATCGGATTCGGCCATCTCCGCCATGTCGGCCAGGTCGCCGACGTCGGACTCGAGCGAACGAAAGGCCTCGAGCTTCCTCTGGGCCCGGGAGTGGGCGGCCGAAGTGGCGGCCGCCGCCTCGCTGTCATCCCAGAATCCAGGGGCCTGCATCTCCTCTTCCAGGCGCCCGACCTCCCCCTCGAGGGCCTCGGGATCGATGTGGCCCGCGACCACCGTGAACTCCTCCCCGGCAGAGCGGACCCGGCTGTTCAGGGACTCGGTGTTGACTGCCTCGGCCATCGGCTCAGGATAGGTGATGGCCGGACCGATCCGGGAGCGGCTCGGGCTGCGGCCCAACGGCGGCCGAGTGGGGCCGCGTGCTCAGGCGACGACGGGCGAAGCGCGCCCGATCAGGTCGGCAGCCTTCTCGCCGATCATGATCGAGGGGGCGTTGGTGTTGCCCCCGGGGATCAGCGGCATGATCGAGGCATCGGCTACCCGGAGCCGCTCGACCCCCCTCACCTTGAGCTCCGGATCGACCACCGCACCCTCATCACTGCCCATCCGGCAGGTCCCTACCGGGTGATAGAGCGTCTCCACCCGCTGGCGAAGGTCCTCCTCGATCGCATCGCGCTCGACGATGTCCGGCCCCGGCAGGAGTTCCTCGCCGAGAAGTCCGGAGAGTGGCTCCTCGGATGCGATCTCGCGGGCGATCTCCACACCCCTGACCAGGGCCTCGACGTCTTCCGGGTCGGCCAGCATGTTTGTGATGAACCGGGGTGCGTGCCCGGGATCGGCCGACTCGATCCAGAGCCTGCCTCGCGACTTCGGCGAGACGAGGACCGGACCCAGGGTGGCTGCATGCCCGTCGTAGGTCACCCGACCGTGGTCCACGAAGTAGGCCGGAGCGAAATGGAACTGGAGGTCGGCCGCGGGCAGGCCCGGGCGACTGCGGACGAAGGCGAAGCCCTCGGCCAGGCTCGAGGTGAGCGGTCCCGTCTTTCGGAGGATCCATTCGAGCAGGGCCTTCGGCTTCTCGGCGTCGGCCAGCGAGCCGCCTCCGGGCGTGTCCCAGACGCAGACCACGCAGGGGTGGTCCTGGAGGTTCTGCCCCACTCCCGGACTGTCGACTTCGACCTCGACCCCCACCTCTCCGAGCATCTCACCGGGTCCCACCCCGGAATGGAGGAGGAGATGGGGGGAACCGATCGCACCGGCAGCGAGGATGACCTCGCGACCCGCCTCGACGAACTCCTCCCTGCCCCGTCGGTCCCGGCAGAGGATCCCCAGGGCCCGGCCGTCCTCGATCACCACCTTCTCGACCGTCCGGTCGGTCAGAACGGTCAGGTTTCCCCGCTTCATCGCGGGCTTGAGGAAGGCATCGGCAGCCGACCAGCGCCGGCCGGCCTTCTGGGTGACCTGTGGAATCGAGACCCCGTCCTGTTCGGTCCCGTTGTAGTCATCGGTGAAGGGGATCCCGGTGGCCTCGGCGCTCCTCAGGAAGGCCGCGGATATCTCCCTCGGCGAACGCGGTCCCTCGACCCGGAGCGGTCCACCGGTCGAGTGGTCTTCGGATTCGCCTCGCGATGAGTCCTCGGATCTGAGGAAGAAGGGCTTGACCTCGTCCCAACCCCAGCCAGGGCAGCCTTCCTTCTCCCAGAGGTCGTAGTCGAGTGGCCGTCCGCGGACGTAGAGCATCGCGTTCATCGCGCTCGATCCGCCGAGGCCCTTGCCCCGCGGGATGAACAGACGGCGTCCGTTGCAATGGGGTTCCGGTTCGGTCTCGAAGGCCCAGTCCCGTCCGGTGCCGAACTGCTGCGAGAAGGCGGCGGGGATGACCACGCTCATATGCCGGTTCTTCCCTCCGGCCTCGACCAGAGCGACCGTGTTCGAGGGGTCCTCCGAAAGCCTTGCGGCCAGCGCACAGCCACTGGACCCCGCTCCCACGATCACGAAATCTGAGGCCGCCATCACCCAAGAGAGTAGTTAGTTCTCGTCGTTCCGTCCGCGACCGCTTCCGGCCCGGGGTCTGCCACCATCCATCGAATGAACGGGGGGGACGAGAACCATCGCCGGCGAAGGCGCCTGACCAGGCTGATCGCCCTCTCGATCGCCGCCGCCGTCGCGACGATCGCGCTCAAGGTGTTCGCCTGGCTGCTTACCGATTCGGTCGGGCTGCTCTCCGACGCGGCCGAGTCACTGGTCAACCTGGTCGCCGCCCTGATCGCCCTCTCGGTGATCCTCTGGTCGACCCGACCACCGGACGAGGAGCATGCCTACGGCCACGAGAAGGCCGACTACCTCTCGGCCGGATTCGAAGGTGCACTGATCCTCGCGGCGGCAGTGACGATCGCCTGGGCCGCAATCGACCGACTGCTCAATCCGACCGGCCTCACCGATGTGGGAATCGGGCTGGCCGTCTCGGTCGTCGCTTCATTGATCAACCTCGGTGCGGCGAGGATGCTGGTCAGGGTCGGGGAGGAGGAGGACTCGCTCACCCTGGTCGCCGATGGCCATCACCTGATGGCAGACTTCTGGACCTCGCTGGGGGTGGTCGCCGGTGTCGCACTCGCCTGGTTGACTGGCTGGGGACCCCTCGACTCGATCGTCGCCCTGCTGGTCGCAGTCCACATCATCCGGACCGGCTACTCGCTGGTCCGCGAATCGATGGGCGGCCTGATGGACAGGGCACTGCCTCCGCCCGAACGCGACGAGATCGAAGGGGTTCTCTCGAGGCATGCAGGTGAGAAGGTCGAGTTCCACGCCCTCAGGACCCGCAGGGCCGGTCGGCGGGCCTTCATCTCGGTCCACGTCCTCGTTCCCGGAGACTGGTCGGTCCAGCGGGGACACGATTTCGTCGAGGGCGTGGAAGGGGAGCTCCGCGCCGCGGTCGACAACGCGACCGTGTTCACCCACCTGGAGCCGATAGAGGACCCGGTCTCCTTCCACGACACGGGCCTCGACCGGGGCTGAAGCGGTCAGGCCTCCTGAAGGGCTGCCCGGGCTTCGGCCCGATCCTCGAACGGCCGCCACGAGGTGACCAGACCGTCCTCGACTTCGAAAAGCCAGGCCATCTCGTCGGTCGAAGCGTAGCTCCCGTCCTCGGCCCAGTTCCAGACCCGATCGATGTCGAGAAGAACCCTCCCGGGGGCAGCCTCTGAACCGACGATCTCGATCGTCTGCTGGACGCCACCCGGGGCCCGTGTCGCCCAGTCACGGGCCGCCTCCCTTCCCCTCACGGTCCCTCGCATCGAGTGGAGTTCGACCTCGGGATCTACGATCTCGACGAAACGATCGAGGTCGCGATCGTTGAAGGCCTCGACGAAGGCCCGCGCCGGCTGCTCCGGATCCTCAGCCATCCGGCGTCAGGCGCCGTGGCACTTCTTGTACTTCTTGCCCGAGCCGCACCAGCATGGGTCGTTCCGGCCGATGTTCTCGCGATCGGACTTGACCTTGGTGGCGGTCCCACCCCCACCCGCGCCCTGGACCACCGACTGCTGCGCGGGCTGGGCCGCGGCCACCGCGACCTCGTCGGCCCCTTCTTCCCCGGCGACCGGTTCGGTGAGCGCCGAGGGCTGCTCGTCGAGGGTGCCACCTGAGTAGTCGAGGCCACCGAAGCCCTCCTCGGTCACTGCGAAGGAACCGTCGGGCTGTTGCGTTTCGACCTCGACCTCGACGTTGAAGACCAGCTTCGCGTACTCCTCCCAGATCGAGTTCATCAGCTCCTCGAACATCGAGAAACCCTCGTTCTTGTAGGCGACCAGGGGGTCGATCTGGGCGAAGCCCCGCAGGTGGATGCCCTCCCTGAGGTAATCCATGTCGTAGAGGTGCTCCCGCCAGCGGTTGTCGATCACCTGCAGGAGGATCGTTCGCTCGAGGTAGCGCATCAGCTCGGTGCCGAGTTCCTGCTCCCGCTCGTCATAGGCCTTCTGGGCATCAGCGACCAGCTCCTCGGTCAGCGCGTCACGGTCGACCATGTGGGGGTCGAGCCCGGCGACGTCGACGGAGCTCGGCCAGATCGAGCGGAGCTGCCCATCGAGGCCCGGCAGGTCCCACTCCTCGACCAGGTCACCGGGCGTGTACTCCTCGACCAACCGGCCGACCACCCCATCGAGTTCGGTCCTGGCGACGTCCGACATGTCCCTGCCCTCGAGGATCTCGCCGCGGTAGCGGTAGACGATCCGGCGCTGCTCGTTCATCACGTCGTCGTACTCGAGCACCCGTTTCCGGATCAGGAAGTTCTGCTCCTCGACCTTCTT
>VEQW01000079.1 GCA_018883025.1 Solirubrobacterales bacterium
CACTCACCCTCGTCGTCCCCTCCTCGGTGAGCACATCCCCCGTCTACCTCCCGCGCACGGGGAGCCAGTGCCTGGAGGGGTGAAGACCGAACCAAATGGGAGTTCATGGCAGGGGGGTCGGGTAGGTGCGAGTGGGAACTGGTGGGGTAGGCGGGAGCACCTGCCCGAGCCCCCGCCTGACTCGATGCGGTCGGTGCGTCAGCGGGGCAGACGGGTCCGAAGGGAAGGGACTGGAGGGCCCACGCAAGAAGGGCGAACCGAGGGTTAGCGGCGTCCGCGGCGGCCGCGGCGCTCGTCGTCGTCCCCGGTCGGGGCCATGACGACGGCAGTCTCGGGCGGGGCCGGGAGGATCGGCGAATCCGGCTCGACCTCGAAGACCCGGAAACGGACCACCCCGTCAGCGATCTTCAGGTTGTGGTCGAGCTCCTCGAGGACCCCGTTACCGGAGCTGAATCGGTACCAGCGGTAATCGGCATCTCCCTTGTGGTCGATCTGGTACGCCATCTCGCGGACGCCCCAGTTGTCCTCGTTGAGAACGGAGCCGCCCTTCTCGATCGAGGACTTCGCCTCGTTGGCAAGCCTGTCCCGCTCGGCCTCTTCGAGGCCAGAGTCGAGCATCAGGACCAGTTCGTAATGGCGTTCTTGATCGGCCAAAGCAGGGCGGGACTATAACGGGGAGGCGAAACCGGACCCCTCCCGGGGGAGAAGGTGGTTCGTCCCGGGCTGAAGACCTGAGTGAACCATCAGATCGAAAGGTGAGGGCCTCCCGTGCTCCCGGGTGGCGGAAACGACCTGACCGTGGACGGAGGACGGGCACTCCGACTGGCCGCGGCGGTCGCCCTCGCCGTCCTCGGACTGATCACCCTTCCGGACCTGTTCCGGGCCCCCGAACCTCCACCGTTGCCGGCCGACGTGGGCTTTCGGCCTGGGGAGACCGAAGCGGCCCTTCCGGTCGAGCCTGCTCAGCCAAGAGGCGAACCGAACCCCCGTCGGGAAACAACCGGGCAACCCGGAGAACGACGAACGGGAAGAAGCGGGAAGAGAGGAGACCGGAAGCACCGTGAAGCGCGACGGGGAAGGACCAGGGAGCAAGCCAGCGGTGGGAAGGGTGTGAAGAGAGAGCGAAGTCCGGATCGGAAGCCGGATGACGGAAGGTCCAAGAGCACCCCAGGTAGCGAGAGCGATTCGGTCCAATCGACCACGATCCCGGTCACGCCGGTTCCTCCTCCACCTGCTGCGCCAGCCCCGACACCACCACCGCCACCCCCGAAGCCGTCGGTCCCGGCCGACGGGAGCGAGGAGTTCGCCCCGGGTCGACCTGGCTAGCCCTTGCGGGTGATCGAAGAGACGAAGCCCCGGATCCGGTCGGTCACCGGAGAGGTGAAGGGGAAGTAGAGCTCGGAGGCGTGACCCCGGTTCCTCGCCTCGTAGTAGCGCCCGCGGGGGAAGAAGCGAAGGGTCTTGCGGGCTTCGTAGGCGGTGGTGATCGCATCGAACTCGCCAGCGATGACCAGGGTGTCGAGGCCGGCCGGCATCTTCTGGCCGGGCTTGATCGCCGGCTCCATCAGCGAAGTCGGGCCGGGCCAGGGAAGGCAGGAGGAGATCCCGCTGGCCGGGCTCATCGCCCAGGTCTCCCGGGAGAGAGGGGCGAAGAGGTCGCGGGGCCGGAAGGCCTGGATCCGGCGACGGAGCTCGGCCCGTCGCTCCTCAACCGGATCGGAGCGATCCCAGGGGACCTGGTAGTCGTTGCAGACGACCGCCGCGTACATCCCCTCGGAGAAGTAACCGGGCGGTCCGGAACCGGGCGGTCCGGGGTCGGTCATCAGCCGGAGCCTGCGCGGCCGACCCTCGAGCCAGGCCGAGACCGCCCTGTTCAGGCGGCGGTAGGAACCCGGGGCATAGGAGGAGGCCGACATCATCAGGAAGACCAGGACCTGCTGAGTGAAACCGGACCGCGTCCCGGCCCGCCGCAGGACCCGGTCGAACCGTCCGAGCGCATCGCCCGAGCACTCGGGGTAACGGACGCAGGCGAGCCGGAGTGCCCGACGGGCGGCCGGGTAGAGGCTCGGCCAGAAGGGACTCTCGCCGGTGATCGGATAGGCGGAGGAGAGGATCAGGCCGCGCATTCCCTGCCCGTAGCGGGCGGCGTAGGCCTGGCCCAGGTAGGTGCCGTAGGAGTCCCCGTAGAGGATCATCCCGCTTCGCTCTATTCCCAGGGCCTCACGGACTGCCTCGACGTCGGCCGCCGACTCGGCGGTGGTGTAGCCCTGGTAGAGCGGTCCGAGCTGTTCGGCACAGGCACGCAACCCCTTCGAAGCCGAGACGCGGCCGCGCTGGAGCCCGGGGCAGTTGAGCGGCCGGGAGCGACCTGTTCCCCTCTGATCGATCGCCAGCAGGTCGTACCGGCGAAGGAAGGGGGCGAAGACGGCGGTCAACGGCCGGATCGCATCGAAGTTGGTCGCGGCGTAACCGGGTCCACCCTCGACGAAGACGATCGTGCCGCGGGATGGCCGGGAACGATCGCTGGCCGGCCTGAGGGCAAAGCCGATCGGGCGATTGCCCAACTCCGGAGCACCGCGAACGTTCGGCACGGAGATGTGCCCACAGCGGAAGGGCCGCTTCGCACCGATCTCGCACTTCTTGAGCTTCGGTGCTGCCTGGGCCGGGCCGGAACCCGCCAGGCAGATCAGCAGCGCAAGGCAAAGCGCTCCCAGGATCGAGGAGCGGGGAAGGGGCCGGCTCAACGGCTGGCTTCCTGGCCGGCCACCAGCTCGACGTCGGCCATCTGCTCGTCGATCCAGTCCCCGGGAGTCCGGGAGAGGATCACCTCGCGCAGGCCATCGGCCCGGCGGGCCCGCTCCTCGGGACTCATCGTCAGGGCGGCATGGATCGCATCGGCCTGCTCCTGGATGTCGAAGGGGTTGACCGTCAGGGCGAACTCGCCGATCTCCTCATGGGCACCGGTGTTCTCGGAAAGCATCAGGACGCCGTTTCGGGTGTTGATCACCGGGGCCTCCTTGGCGACCAGGTTCATCCCGTCGAAGATGGAGTTGACCATCAGGAGGTCGAAGTGGCGGTACCTGGCCAGCGCGTCGTGGAAGTTCTCGTAGACCCGCAGGTCGATCGGCATCCAGTCGGTCGTCCCGTGCCGGTGGTTGACCACGGCGACCAGGGCCTCGATCCGCTCGAGGTACTCGGCGTACTCGGGCACATCCTCACGGGAGGGCTGGAGGTGGGCGACGAAGGTGACCTTCTCGAGGAACTCGGGATGCTGGGTGAGGAAGGTGTCGAACGCGGTGAACCCCCGGAGCACGTTCTTGGAGAGATCTGCCCGATCGACCCGGAGGATCAGGTTGTCGCGGCGGCGCTCGAGCAGGTCCTCCTCGGCGGCGGCGACCTCCTCGGCCTCGGCGGCCCGTTCCAGGCCGGCGGCATCGATCGAGAGCGGGTAGGAGCGGACCATGGTTCGGCCGCCGGGATGGGTAACGGTCAGGGCGTCGTAATCGACCTCGTAGCCCATCAGCTGCTCGCAGCCGGCCAGGAAGTTGCGGCAGTAAAGGGAGGTGTGGAACCCGATGATGTCGTTGGCGAGCAGGCCGTCGTAGATCCGCTTCCGTATCCCGGCCGGCAGCACCAGCCAGCTGTCCGGCTGGCTCCAGGGGATGTGGACGAAGTGGTGGAGGATCGCGTCGGGACGGGCCTCGCGGATCATCGCCGGGGCGGTGTAGAGGTGGTAGTCGTGGAGCATGACCAGTGGCCTCTCCCGGCCCTCGATCTGCTCGACGACCGCCCTGGCTATGTCCCGATTGACCACCTCGTAGCCATCGGTCCAGGCATCCAGCTCTTCCTGGCGGATGTCAGGCGCGTTGGAGAGGTCCCAGAGGTAGTGCTGGATGAACCAGATGATCGGGTTGGCGATCACGTTGTAGAACTGGTCGAAGGCCTCGGGGTCGCTCTCGACAAGGACGACCCGGTAGTCGATCCCGCCGAGTTCCACCTCGACCGGCTGATCCCCGGCGGAGCGGGCAACCTCGACGTCGTCTTCGGACATCGCCGAGGCGATCCAGATCGCGTCCCGATGGGCGACCAGGCCCGAGAGGGCGGTGACCAGCCCACCCCCTCCGCGTAGCGCGGTCCACTCCCCGTCAGGTCCAACCTCGAACCGCGCGGGACCGCGGTTGGAGACGATTACAAGAGGTTCCTCGGCGTCCTGACCCACGAAAACGAGTCTAGAGCCAGCCCCCGGGCCGCTCCCCGATTCGGCTAGGGCTGCGAAACGGCGGTCGGGCGCTCGCCGAGCTCGATCTCGATCGTCTCGCGGGAGCCATCCCGGACCACGACCAGCTCGACCGTCTCACCCGGGGTGAGGGCCGCGATGATCCGGCCCAGGTCCTCGGCCTTGTCGACCGGCTTGCCATCGGCCTCGACCACCACATCGCCACCGACGGCGAAGCGCGTGCCCTGGAAGGTGATCTCCTCTTCACTCCCACGAATGCCGGCCTTGTCGGCGGGCCCCCCGTCGACCACCTCGGCTATCAATGCACCACCATCGACCCCAAGACCGAGCTTGTCGGCCAGCTGGGGATAGATCGGCTGGGTGCTGACGCCGATATAGGCGTAGTTGGCCTCTCCCTCGCCCTGGAGCTGCTCGACCGACTGGAGTATCGAGTTGATCGGGACCCCGAAGCCGACCCCATCGTTGGCGCCCGAACGGCTGACGATCTGCTGGCTTATCCCGATCACCCTGCCGGCGGCATCCAGCATCGGGCCGCCCGAGTTACCGGGGTTGATCGAGGCGTCGGTCTGAATTGCCCCTTCGATCTGGAAGTCGGTCAGCGAGCGGACCGAGCGACCGATCTGGGAGACGACCCCGGTGGAGAGCGAGCTGTCCTCACCGAAGGGGCTGCCGATCACGGCAAGCGGCTCACCGACCACCACCCTGTCGCTGTCGCCTACGTTCAACGGGACGAGATCGACGCTCGAGGGGTCGACCTTGATCAGCCCGGTGTCGGTGAAGGGGTCGAAACCGACCACCTCGGCCGGGACGACGTTGCGGTCGCGAAATTCGACGAATACCCGTTGGGCTGCGGTTCGGTCCTCGCCCTCGCCCTCGGAGATCACATGTGCGTTGGTGACGATCTCCCCATCACCGTTCAGGACGAAACCGGAGCCCTGGGCCGCGCCGGGCTGGAACGGGCTGCTCGAAGAGGAGTCGAAGACGGCGTTGATCGCCACCACCCCGTCGGCCGTCCGCTCGTATATCTCGGCCGGGTTGAAGACCTCGCCGGAGGGCTGGACCGAGACCGAGACGATCTTCCTCTCGATCACCTCGCCGCCCCCGGTTGCCACCGGATCGCTGGTCCCGCTTTCGGCGCAGGCGGAGACCCCCAGGGCGAGCAGAAGCGCGCCTGCGGTCAGGCCGAACGTGACCGGCCTTCGGTCCCTGCCGAGAAGTCGATGCATCGCCAATGAGGATACGAAAACCGGCGCCCCGGCCCGGTCGAATCAGAAGGAGTGCTCGAAACCGTGCTCCCCTCGAGGGCCGGTGCGGGGATCCGCGAAGCCCGCGGGGAGCTCGACTCCCTCGCCCTCGACCACCGAGCCGATCACTGTCAGGTCGGAGCCCGACTCGCTCGCAGCCTGCTCGAGCCGATCGAGCCGGTCGGGCGGGAAGGTGAGCGCGAGCTCGTAGTCGTCGCCACCCAACAGCGCAAACACCACCGGGTCTGCCGCGCCAGGCAGATCGCCGATCTCCTGAAGGTCCGGATCTACCGGGATCGAGTCGGGTTCGAGCTCGATCCCCACCCCCGACTCCCCGGCGATGTGGCCGAGGTCGGCCAGCAGGCCGTCGGAGACGTCGATCATCGCGCTAGCCCCCTCCCGTCCGAACGCGACACCCTCGACAAGTCGGGGGAGCGGTCGCAGATACCGATCGATCAGTCGGGTGACCGCTGCCCGCTGGCTCTGGACCAGCTTGCGATCGGCCGGACCGTCGGATTCCAGATCCCCGCGAAGGGCGAGCCCCGCCCTCGCCCCGCCCAGGC
>VEQW01000080.1 GCA_018883025.1 Solirubrobacterales bacterium
TCGCCACCCGCTCGAC
Organism: Solirubrobacterales bacterium; assembly: GCA_018883025.1. GTDB lineage: Bacteria > Actinomycetota > Thermoleophilia > Solirubrobacterales > 70-9 > 67-14. The sequence goes on from VEQW01000080.1 coordinate 17, forward strand.
TCCCAGGGAGGCCTGTGCGTGGCGGGCTGCGACGGCCACGTTGTTGAACAGGCAGAACCCCATCGCGCGATCGGGGGTCGCGTGGTGTCCCGGGGGCCGGACCAGGGCGAAGGAGGCCGGCGCCCGTCCCGAAGTGACCATCTCGACGGCCTCGATCGCCCCGCCGGCCGCTTCCAGCGCCACCTCGTAGCTTGCAGGTGAGACGCAGGTGTCGGCATCGATCCAGCCCCCACCCCGCTCCGCCAGATCACGGATCGCCTCGACGTGGCCCGGTGCGTGCACGGCCTCTATCGCCTCGACCGAAGCTGCCGGGGCCTCGGTCACCGGTCGGGAAGAGAGCTCGCCCGCCGCCTCCAGCCCCGCCACGACCTCCTCGATCCGGGTCGCGTTCTCGGGGTGGCTGCCGGTGTCGTGGCGCTCCTGCCCGACCTGGAGCACGACACCGGCAGAATCGACCGCCACTGGGTTCAGGTCCCCACGCCCGAGACTTCCCCCAGGGCGCTACCCAAACCTGCCGGGTCTGGATCGAGTGGGACGAGGTCGACCCCGAAGGTGCCGACGGCTGCCAGCTGGGCAACGAGGGCAAGTGGGAAGAGGCGGGCCAGCCGGGGACCGAGGCCGACGGTCGCACCGAGCTGGTCGGCAGTCATCCCGACCAGGTCGTCCAGCGTCCCTGAGAGCAACTCCCGATCGACCCGCTCTCCACAGGCGATCCGGGTGGCCTGTGAAAGATCGGAAACCGAGACAAGCCGGTCGATCGCGGGGGTCGAGAAGCTGCCCAGTGCCCGCTCGACTGCCGAACGTGCTGCTGCGAGCTGGGCCGGCTCGGGCGGGTCGGAGAGCCTGGACCGCTCGGCGAGTCGGGCCAGGCCGACCGGCCGTGAGCCGATCCAGGACGGCCTCTCCCCGGGCCGCCCGACCGCCAGCCCGACCGAGTGGTCACCAAGACCGAGGACCCCGCAGGTGATGGATCCCTCGACGGGCCCGGCGTCGCCTTGAAGTGATGCCGTGGAAGCGATGAAGGAAGCCGCGATCGCCGCCCCTCCCCCGGTGAAAACCATGTCACCGGTGCCGAGCTTCCTGGAACCGATCCTCAGGCGGCTGGCAAGTCGCGTCCCTCTGAGTTCGGGCGCAGCGAGGAGTTGGACGACCTCGGCCCCAGCCATGCGAGCCGCCTCGACGCCTTCGGCAACCGCCGATTCGGCCTCCTCCGGATCGCCGGCGAGAGTCGCGACCTCACGAAAGCCGGCGGTCACCGTTCCGGGTTGTGACCGGTCGGAGGTGACCACCGAGTAACGGACGGACGAGGCAGTTATCTGGACTGCTCCACGGAGCACGGCCCGGGATCTTCCCACCTTCCGGCATTTTCCGCCAGGGATACGCCTCGCTCAGGCGCCGCAGACCGGCCACTGGCCCGGACCGGACCGGGCCAGCAGGAGCCCGGCCCGGTAGTCCTGCTCCACCTCTGGCGCCTCGGACGGCAGGCCCTTGCCCCCGACCGAGCGCCAGGTATCCGGGTGGAACTGGTACTTGCCGTGGTAGAGGCCGCTCGAGGAGACGACCCTGGGGTCGCCCCCGGACTCGCACTCGGCGATCTGCTCCAGGCGCTCGATCGTCACCCCCGCTGGGAGCGGCCTGAACCGGTCGATCAGCCGGAGCCTGCGCTGCTCCCTCCGGTGCTCCCTCGTATCCGCCTCGAGGTTCTTCACTGCCGCCTCGACTTCCTCAGTGCGGCCGGGAAGGAGGAGCGAGCCGGGGGTCACCCCGGCCTGGCCGGTCACGGTCGTGGCCTCGGAGCCGTCCTCGGGCAGCAACACGTTGCCGGCGGCGATCGCCAGGGCGAGAACCATGAGGAAGGCGAGGGCTGTCCAGTTGCCGAATATCGTTGATCCCGGAATGTCGGGCTTCGAAGACGAATGCAGGTTAGCCACCCTCGGGGCGAGTGGAAGGGTCGGATGCGGCTCGACCTGATCAGGACGTCGTTCCCCGAGGATCCGGCCGCCGGGCCTGCACTGGCCCGGCTCCTGCTCGAGCAGGTTGCAAGCGGGCAGCGCGGTCCGACCCTCCGGATCGCCCGGACCGGGCCGGCGGTCGCCTTCGGCCGGAGGGACACGGTCAGCCCGGGCTACCGGGAGGCAGCAGGCAGAGGAGCGGAGATGGGCTATCCGGGGATCGAACGGATCTCGGGCGGCAGGGCAACGGCCTACGTCGGGGAGACCCTGGTCCTCGGGCTGACCCTCCCCGACCGCGAGCCGGCCCGCCGTACGGGGCAGAGGTTCGACCTGGTCGCCGGGACGATCCTCTCGGCATTGACCAGGCTGGGTCTCGATGCAGCGGTAGGGCGGCTTCCCGGTGAGTACTGCCCAGGCGACCACTCGATCATCCTCGATCGGGAAGTCAAGGTCGCCGGGCTGGGCCAGCGGATGGTCTCGAGGGCTGCCCACGTCGGCGTAGTGATGACGGTCTCGGGGGCGGCAGCGCTTCGTGAGGTCCTGGTCCCCGTCTACGGAGCGCTCGGCCTGGGATTCGATCCGAGCACCGCCGGAGCACTCGATGCCGGGGGTGAGGGGCCGGCGATCGAAGAGGTCGAGCAGGCGCTGGTCACGGCTTTCGGGGCGGAGGCGGATCTGAACGAGGCGGAACTCGACCCCCGAACGGAGGCCGCCGCGAGGGACTCGGCGGCGGGGTTTCGCGCTTTTCCCACCCTCTCCCAAACTCCCGACACCGACCAGGGCGACTAGGCTCCGGCAATGCCGAACCAACGCGGCAAGGGTGGGAATGGCGGTTCCGGTGCCCCTCCCGGTGATTCCTTCGCCGAGAGGATCGTCAGTGAGGGCGGTCGTGGGGCCCGGAGGATCGCCGGTGTGACCGGCATCGACCAGTTGATCGAGGATGCGATCGTCCGGGCGGTCGAGAGCGAGACCACCGAGAGGGCACTGGCCCGGATCATCAACGGTCGGATCGTGACCCAGGCGGTCGAGGAGGCCCTGGCCAGTGAGCGGGTCGAACAGGCGGTCATCGAGACGGTCGACAGCGAGATGGTCGACCGGGTCTGGGCCCGGGTCCTCCAGAGCGACGAAACCTAACTCCTGATCAAGCGGATTGCCGAATCGCCGGAAATCCGGGATGCGATCGCATCCCAGGGCGTCGGGCTGGTCACCGACCTCGGGATCGAGATCAGAGCCGTGACGGCGAGGCTCGACGACTGGGTCGAGCGACACCTCGCAAGGATCCTCAGGCGGGATCCGAGGGCCGAAGAGACATCGAGGGCCGGCTTCTTCACCCGGGCCCTCTCGATCGGGATCGACGCACTGATCGTCAACTTCCTCCTCGCCTTCACGATCGCCCTCTTCCAGGCAGTGACCAGCGCCCTCGCCCTCGACTTCAAGGGCCTCGGCTTCGAATCGCTGACCATCACCGGCATCCTCTGGTTCCTCGGGTCCTCGGTCTACCTCTTCAGCTTCTGGAACCTCGCCGGCCAGACCCCGGCGATGCGCTTCCTCAGCATCCGGATCGAGAAGGATGGTGACTGGCGCCTCAGCGCTCGAACCGCCTTCCGGCGACTGGTCGGATTCTGGCTGGCCGCGATTCCCTTCGGTCTCGGCTTCCTGGGGGCGCTGGTGAAGCCCGACCGGCGGGCCTTCGACGACGTCCTGGCCGACACCGCCGTCTTCTTCGTCGACCCGGTACTGCCCGGGATGCCCCACGACCAACTTCCCGAAGAGGCGGACACCCGGTACCGGCGGACCGCTGCCCAGCGAGCGGCACGGAACGCCCAGGAACTCCCCTGAGCTCCCAACCTCCCCATGGGAGGTGGAGTCGGCGGTAGAATCGAGCCAATGGCTCCGAAGCAGACCGAACCCCTGGAGGAAGGCGAGGTCGACCACCCCTGCGTCGAGTGGAGCGAGGGGGTGGCCCGCTACCTGATCGCGATCAGCGACCTTTCGAAGGCCGAGACGAAGCCGACCCAGGCCGAACTCGCCCGGGTCCTGGAGGTGTCCCAGCCGTCCGTACTCGAGATGGTGAGGAAGCTCCGGGGCATGGGCCTGGTCGAGGAGGAGGGCCTGGCACTTACCTCCGAGGGCACGAGCGCGGCCCTGGTCCTCTCCTCGCGGAGGAACGCCGCCCGGGACCTGACCCGGGAGGTTCTCGGGCTGGACCCGGACGAGGCCGGCCTCGAGGCCGAACACCTCGCCTCGAGCGCTTCCCCCACCCTGGGCCGCAAGCTGGTCGCCTGGCGCGCTTCCCGCTCCTGAGCGGCGGGCTGGACGACATCGGCCGCGGATCGGCCCCCGCCGGCCCCTACCAGCCGTTGTGAGACGATTCCGACCCGGTCGACCGGCCGCACCCCGGCTGGACCCGACCGGTTAGGAGAGAAGCGATGGAAGCTGGCAAGTCCGAACCACAGATTCCCACGATCGGCCCGGATGGGATCTCCTGGGAGAACCAGATCCCGGTCCAGGAAGCCGTGCCTGGCGTCTCGCCCTTCCCCCCGATCGCCGACTACGGATTCCTCTCCGACGGTGAGGTTTCGGCGCTGGTCGCACCGAGCGGAAACGTGGAGTGGATGTGCATCCCCCGGTTCGACTCCCCGAGCGTGTTCGGGTCGATCCTCGATCGGGGTGCCGGCAACTTCCGGATCGGTCCGGCCGACATCCACGTCCCGGCCAGCCGCCGCTACATCCCCGGGACGATGGTCCTCGAGACGAGCTGGGGAACCCCTGACGGCTGGCTGCTGGTGAAGGACGTCCTGCTGATCGGACCGTGGCACCACGAGCGCGACCGCTCGCACACCCATCGAAGGGCACCCACCGACTACGACGCCGACCACGTGCTTCTGCGCCTCGTCCGGTGCGTCCATGGTGAAGTCCAGCTGACCCTCGACTGCAAGCCGGTCTTCGACTACGGACGGGCCCAGGCCAGCTGGGAGTACACCGGGGAGGACTACCGCCAGGCCGTAGCCACGGCGCCCGACTCCGATCTCCGCCTTACCCTGACCACCGACCTCAACCTCGGCCGCGAGGGTCCCCGGACCACCGCGCGGACGATGATGAAAGAGGGGGACGAGCACTTCGTCGCCCTCTCCTGGAGCGAGCACGAGCCCCCTACCGAGTACGGCGAAGCCCGGCGGCGGATGGTCTGGACCGCCCACCATTGGCAGAACTGGCTGGCCCGCGGAACCTTCCCCGACCACCCCTGGAGGAGCTACCTCGAGCGCTCGGCCCTGACCCTCAAGGGCCTCACCTACTCACCGACCGGGGCCCTGGTCGCCGCCGCCACCACCTCCCTTCCCGAGACGCCCAGGGGCGAGCGGAACTGGGACTACCGCTACTCCTGGATCAGGGACTCCACATTCACCCTGTGGGGGCTCTACACGCTCGGCTTCGACTGGGAGGCGAACGACTTCTTCTACTTCCTCGCCGATGTGACCCGTGACACCGACGACCTGCAGGTGATGTACGGGGTGACCGGCGAAAAGCGGCTGGACGAGGAGATCCTGACCCACCTGGAGGGCTACGGCGGGGCGACGCCGGTCCGGGTAGGCAACGCCGCCTACAACCAGGACCAGCACGACGTCTGGGGGGCGGTGCTCGACTCCTTCTACCTCCACACAAAGTCGCGGGATTCGATGCCGGAGGAGATCTGGCCGATCCTCAAGCGCCAGGTCGACGCGGCGACCGAGAAGTGGCGGAACCCCGACCGGGGGATCTGGGAGGTCCGGGGCGAGCCGCAACACTTCACCTCGTCGAAGGTGATGTGCTGGGTCGCGCTCGATCGCGGGGCGAGGCTTGCCCGGCTGCGGGAGGAATTCGACCTGGCCGAGCAGTGGCAGAAGGAGGCCGACACGATCCATGCCGACGTCTGCGCCAATGCGGTCGATGACCGGGGGGTGTTCACCCAGCACTACGAGACCGACGCCCTCGATGCCTCCTGCCTGCTGCTGCCGCTGCTCAGGTTCCTGCCCCCCGACGACCCCAGGATCGTCAGGACGGTGCTGGCG
>VEQW01000011.1 GCA_018883025.1 Solirubrobacterales bacterium
CCCTCACTCCCCTCCCGCCTCTCCCGGAGGCCGAGCATCGGATAGCCGACGAAGGCGACCAGCAGGAGACAGGCCGGGAGCCCTGCCCCGAGCAACAGCCCCAACTCTGAAACCAGGGGATAGTCGGACAGGGCCATCGCGAGGAAGCCGGCAGCGGTTGCCAGGGAGGCCGTCGCGAGGACCGGAAAGCCGGGATTCGCTGCAGAGCGTGCGGCAGACCGTGCCGCCCGGTGCCGGTCCCCTCCCTCGAGCTTCGTGAGGGCCTCGTCGAAGCGGGCCTGGATCTGGACCGCGTAGTCGACCGAGAGTCCGACCAGGATCGGCGCGGCGGCGAGGGTGGCCAGTGAGAGGCGCCCGCCGACCATGGCGAGAAGTCCGGCGGCAACCACCACGGCGAAGGCCGCGAGGAGCAGGGGCAGGAGCCTCCAGACCGATCCGAAGACGACGAACAGCGCGAGCGCCATCAGTAGGAGGGCGACGCCGGTGACGATCCCGATTCCGACCCGGACCGGCCCGTCGAGGTCACCGAGCACCACCGGGGCCCCGGTGATCAGATAGTCGACTTGGTCGATCGCCGTGTCGGGGTGGCGAGCCACCTGCTCGATCAGGTCGATCACCTCGGCCTCCCGTTCCTTGTCGAGGCTCCGGTCGAGCCTGATCACGACCTGCGCCGAATCTCCTCCGGGAAAGAGGTAGGAAAGCCTGGGCTTGGGGCCTTCCCTTCGGGTTCCCGCCCCGTAGACGACCCGATCGACGAACGCCCTGTCCTCGAGGCTGGGTGGGGAGACCAGTCCGTAACGGGCCACCACGCCGGCCAGCTGTCTGAGCAGGAACCGGCGCTCGGCAGCCTGGGCCGGTCCCCGGGGCAACTCCTGCAGGCGCCTGAGCTGGGCCCGGTAGACACCACCGAGTCCGGCCACCGCCCGGCCGAGGAAGGTCGCCGGTCCGGTGAAGACGACGGCAGGGTCCAGTCGTGAGAGTCGCTTGCAGAGGGGGAAGAGATCGCCCCTCCCCCGTTCGATCCGACCGGCCACGCAGGTCTCGAGCACGCTGAGGCGATCGAGTCCGGAGCGATCCAGGATCAGGTCGAGGTCTCCGGAAGCGACGATCGTGATCGGATCGCGCCCGAAGTCCTTCTCGGCCCTTTCGGTCGCTGCCCAGGCTTCGGTATCGCGATCGAGCAGTGCATCCTCGACCGGCTGCACCGGTGCCCGGGCGATGGCCACGAGGGCGAGTGCGACCGCAACCCCGGCGACCGCGAGGAACGGCCACGGCCTCCCGGCGAGGGCCGAGGCGGCCGCGCCTGGAACCTCCCTGAAGTTCAATCCATTGCGAGGGGGCCGGTGACGTCAGCCCCGAGGAACTGGTGGACGAACTCGTTCTCCGACTCGAACAGTTCCTCCTTGGGACCGCTCTCGACGATCCGTCCCTTCCAGAGAACCGCGATGAAGTCGGCGATCCGTCGTGCGGTTCCCAGGTCGTGGCTGATCACCAGGTAGCAGCCACCGCTCTCGGCGTGGACTTCCTTGATCAGCTCGCAGAGGAGCGCGGTCCGGACCGGATCCAGACCGGAATCGGGCTCGTCGAACATCACGATCTCGGGATCGAGGACCAGTGCCCGGGCAAAGCCCGCCCGTTTCCGCATGCCGCCCGAGAGCTCGTTCGGCATCTTGAAGTGGGCCTCGCCGAGGCCGACCTCGCGCAGCCGCCGGGTGACGATCGACTCGATCTCTTCCTCGCCCTTGTCGGTGTGCTGGCGGAGGGGGAAGGCCACGTTGTCATAGATGTTCATCGAGCCGAACAGGGCGCCGTCCTGGAAGAGGAGGCCGAATTTCTTGCGGATCTCGAATAACTCGTCGTCGGACAGGGCCGGAATCGACTCCCCCTTGACGATCACGTCGCCCGAGTCGGGATAGAGCAGACCGACGATGTGCTTGATCAGGACGCTCTTCCCGGTCCCGGACGGCCCGAGGACCATCGAGATCTGGTCGTCGGGAAGGCCGAGGTTCAGGCCGTTGAGGATCCGCGTCCTGCCGAACTGCTTGACCAGGTCGATCACCTCGATCGCGTTGGTGCCGCCATGGTCGCGTTTGGTTCCGGTGTGCCACCGGTAGGGATCGGTGTCGTTGGGCCCGACCCCGGGGATCACGAAATCGCGTCCGAGGACGGCACCGTCGCTGGCGACGAACTTCTCGTCTCCGGCCGCAGCCTGCGGGACAGTTCCGACCGGGACCTCGGGACCGGCGTCGGCGGCCGCAGTCTCGTCGTACTCCTCGATCTCGGTGGCCACCTCCTCCTCGTTGGGACCGAGGTCCCCCAGCGCCTCCTCGATCTCGGGCGAGAGCTCCGGACCATCTTCCGGATTGTCCCGGGCCTCGTCGGGTCGCTCACCGTCCATAAACCTCACCCTCCTATCGGGGCGCGCGGGTTTGCACCCCAGATCACAAGCGTGCCCAGCATCCCGATGATGTGGACCATGACAATGTTTAGCACCATGCTCTTGGCGGTGGCCGTGCCCACTCCCACGGGTCCGCCCGACGCCGTATATCCGTAGTAACAGCCCACCAGGACGATCACGGTCGCCATGGCCATCGCCTTGATCAGCGAGAACAGCACGTCTGGCGGATTCTGGAACATCCAGAAGATCAGCAGGTAGCCACCGGCCGAGACGTCGCCGATCTGTTCGACCACGACCAGGTAGGAGGCGATGTAGCCGACGCCGATCGCCGCGATGTACATGAAGGGAAGGGTCATGAAGGCCCCGAGCATCCGGGTTGCGGCGAGGAAGGTGACCGGGGGCACGCCCATGACCTCCAGCGCGTCGATCTCGTCCGAGATCCGCATCGCGCCCAGCTCGGCGACGATCCCGGTGCCGACCTTGGCCGCGAGCATGTAGCCGAAGGCGTACGGGATCGCCTCCCTCAGGTTGCACCAGGCAGCGAACACGCCCGCGTAGGCCGGGGCGCCGACCGATCGGTTGAAGTAGGCCCCCTCGACCCCGCAGGTCAGGCCGATCGTGAAGACCAGCCCGAAGATCACCGCGGTCGAGCCGAGGATCAGGATCCCTGCCTGGCTCAACGCCTCACCGAAGTACTTGAAGACCCGGCCGGAGAAGACCTGGCCGAGGACCATCCCGCAGAACCGGGTGATCTCCCCGAGGGATTCGATCCAGTCACGCGGAACTGTCAGCCAGGCGCTCCCCATCTACTTGATCGTCTGGAGCGACGGGTTGGTCGCCAGGAGGGTCTGGGTGAACACGTAGTTGAAGGCGAATACCCCGAGCAGGGAGATCACGACCGCTTCGTTGACCGCCCGGCCGACGCCGGCCGCACCGCCGGTGGCAGTCATGCCCTTGTAACAGCAGACGATCGCAATGATCGCCCCGAACAGGGTGCACTTGAGGACCGATGCCCCGAGCTCGAGGGTCGAGGCGTTGGCGAAGAGGGTTCCGAAGAAGCCCCCGAGCGGCTGCTGGTAGAGGAGCTCTGCGCCGATGCCGCCGGCGATCCCGAACAGGAGGGCGAATATGTCGAACAGGCCGGTCACCAGCATCAGGGCCAGGAAACGCGGAACGACCAGGTTCTTGATCGGGTCTACCCCGAGGACCTGGAGCGCGTCGAGCTCTTCGCGGATCTTCCGCGCCCCGAGGTCGGCGGTGATCGCGGTACCGGCGACGCCGGCCACGACGACGGCGGTCACGAACGGGGCGAACTCACGGATAGATGCGAGGACGAAGAAGCCACCGAGTCGGTCGAGGGCGCCGAAGAGGGAGAGGAAGTTCGCTGCCTGGAGTCCCGGGGCGCCGAAGCCGAACGCCACGGTTGAGATCAGGAGCGGGAACCAGCAGAGCTGGAGGGCAAAGAGGAACTGGCCGATGAACTCGTTGCCGTACGGATACGGGGCCCTTACCGCCGAGCCGATCGTCCGACCGGTGAGCAGGACCAGCTCTCCGATCTCGGTGAAGAAATCGCGAGCCGGGGCGAACGCCCTGTCTGCTGCTGCTCTGACCATCTCCTCGCCCCCGGTATCCGACTCCCGAAAGCTCCTCCTTGCGCCGAAGTCTAGGGGATGCTCCGGCCCCGGAGCAGTCGTGGAGGCCCCCTGTAATGTTCGGCTCGGCTTGCGCGAGGCACGGCGAAAAGGGATTCGACTGGCGGCCGTATCGCTCGCAGCGGCGGCCCTCGCGACGGCAGCGATTGGCTGCTCCAGCGGGGGCGAGCCGAACCAGTTCCCGGACCAGCAACCAGGGAAGTACACGGTCGAGGTCGAATCGGCGACCTTCCCGGAGAAACAGACCGTGGCCGAGACCTACGACATGGCCCTGACCGTTCGTAACGTCGGCGATCGCGCCGTTCCGGACATCAACGTCTCGATCGACCTGCCGGGCAGGGATTCGACGCTCGCCTTCGCCTATCGCTCGGAGCAGGAAGGGGTCGCTTCACCCCAGCGTCCCGTCTGGGTGGTCGAGGAGGGATACCCGAAACTGGCGGGGACCGAGGGACGCGGAGGGGCCGGAACTGCCAGCCGGCGGACCTTCCAGTTCGGCACGGTGCCGCCCGGGGAATCCGTGACGATGATCTGGAGGGTCACAGCGGTCCAGCCTGGGGTGGAGGAGGTTGCCTGGATCGTCGATGCGGGCCTTTCCCCGGAAGTCCGGGCTGTGGACCGAACCGGAGCGCCACCTGAGGGGTTGTTCGGAGTGAGGATAAGCAACAGACCGACCCTCACCCGGGTGAACGAAGAGGGCGAAGTCGTACCCTTACCCCCAGATGTCCAGCGACGAGTCGAGATCGAGGAAGAGAACTCGGACTGAAGGGACCGGCCGGTCCTTCGGGTCCGGCCTGGCCGTTGCCACCGCCCTTGCGGCTCTGGCCACGGTGACCGGTGCCGCCTGCGCCAACGCGCCCGCCAACGATGCAACGACCCGGGCGAACGAGCGGGAGGCCGCGGTCCGCGCCGCGGTCCCGCGGGCAGTCCGGGTCGCCAAGTTCGACGAGCCGGTCGAGGTGAAGACTGCACCGGGCTTTCCCCGCCTCCTGTTCGTGGTCGAGCAACGTGGCCGGGTGCGGGTCCTCTCGGGCGGACGCAAGGTCGCGAGGCCCTTCCTCGACCTCCGCTCCCAGGTCAACTACGGCGGCGAAGAGGGCCTGCTCTCGATCGCCTTCCCGCCCGATTACCGGGAGACACGCCGCTTCTACGTCTACTTCACCAACCGGGACGGCGATATCGAGATCGATGAGTACCGGCGGAGTGGACCGCTGCGAGCTGCGGCAGGTTCGAGGCGAGTCGTCCTTCGGATCCCCCACCCCACCTACCCGAACCACAACGGCGGCCAGATGCATTTCCTGGGCAACGACCTCTACTTCGGGACCGGGGACGGCGGGGGCGGCGGTGACCAGGACGGAAACGCCCAGGACCGCGGCTCCCTTCTCGGCAAGCTGCTCCGGATCGACCCCAGGCCGAAAGACGGAGCCGCCTACTCAGTACCCGATACCAACCCGTTCCCGGGTGACGGAGGGCGCAGATCCCCGATCTTCGCGGTCGGCCTGAGGAACCCGTTCCGCTGGTCCTTCGACCTGAGCCGGTCGGACGCTCCCCGGATAACGATCGGTGACGTCGGCGAGGACGCCTGGGAAGAGGTCGACTCCGTTCCCCTCGAGCGGGCCCGCGGAGGCAACTTCGGCTGGAGCTACTTCGAGGGTTTCGAGCCCTACCCGGGGAACGGGCCCAGGCCCGACGACCCGATAGGACCGATTGCGGCCCTCGGCCACCCCGCTTACTGTTCGGTCACAGGTGGGCTGGTGGTCAGGGATCCGACCCTCCCCTCGCTCGAGGGTCGCTACCTGTTTGGGGACTTCTGCCGAAGCCGCCTGCTTTCGCTCCCCGGTCGTCCCGATGGACCGAGTACCCCGAAAGCGACCTCGATCACCATCCCGCAGGTGACCTCCTTCACCGAGCGGGCCGACCGAACCGTCTTTGCGACTTCACTCGAGGGCGGACTCTTCAGGCTCTCTGCCGGCAGGTAGGAACTCCCCGGCGGGCGGAAGAGGCCGAATCAGGGGCCCCGGGCCCTTCGGGTATATGTTCCCCGGTGTGAGGCCGAAAGCCACCGAGGAGGGGGACAGAAGGTGACCCAGGAAACGAGCGAGGGAGTCATCCCGGAAGAGGCGGCGTCGACCAACGGCTCGGCCGTCGGGGGGGACACCTTCCCCGTGATCGACCCGACCACAGGCCAGGAGATCGCCCGGGTCCACGAGGACTCGCCCGCGGAGGTCGCGGCGACGGTCGCCCGGGTGAGGGCGAACCAGGCCGAGTGGGAAGGGCTGGGGATCACCGGTCGGGCAAAGTGGCTCGGCCTGCTGCGCGACTGGCTGGTCGAGAACGCCGAGCAGGTCGCCGATTCGATGCAGGCCGAGACCGGAAAGGTCCGGGCCGATGCCTCGAACGAGGGTTTCTACGTGGCCGACCAGATCAACTTCTACGGATCCCGGGCTGCGCGCTGGATAGGCGAGGAGAAGGTCCGGCCCCATTCACTGGTCACCTTCAGCCGGAAGCTCCGGATCCGGTACACCCCATACCCCGTCGTCGGGCTGATCAGCCCGTGGAACTTCCCGCTCATCCTCTCCCTCGGTGACGCGATTCCGGCCCTGACAGCCGGGGCGGCCGTGGTGATGAAGCCCTCGGAGTTCACCCCGCTCACCCTCGGGATGATCGTCGACGCATGGCGCGAGGAGATCGGAGGCCCGGACGTGATCGGTGTTGTCAACGGAACTGCCGAACCGGCGACCGCCCTGATCGACGAGGCCGACTTCATCGGCTTCACGGGCTCCGACCGGACCGGGCGACTGGTGATGAAGCGGGCGGCCGACACCCTGACCCCGGTCAGCCTCGAACTCGGGGGCAAGGATCCGATGATCGTCCTCGACGGCGCCGATATCGACCGCGCCGCGGAAGCGGCGGCCTGGGGCGGAATGATGAACTCGGGCCAGATCTGCATGTCGGTCGAGCGGATCTACGTCGAGAGGCCGGCCTACGAGCCCTTCGTCGAGAAGCTGGTCGAGAAGGTGGCGGACCTGAAGCAGGGCCCGGACGGAGCCGATTACGGCTCCGACGTCGGGGCGATGACCTCACCGAACCAGACCGGGATCGTCGAGGGTCAGGTCGAAGATGCGGTCCGGGAAGGAGCGAGCGCACTGACCGGGGGCAGCCGCCGCGAGGGCGAGGGCGACTACTACGAGCCGACCGTGCTGGTCGACGTCGACCACTCGATGCGGGTGATGCGCGACGAGACCTTCGGGCCGGTCGTCGGGGTGATGCCGGTCGCTGACGAGGAAGAGGCGGTCCGGCTCGCAAATGACACCCGCTACGGACTCTCGGCGACGGTCTTCGGACCGAGGAGGAAGGCCGAGGAGGTCGCCCGGCGGATCGAGTGCGGGGCGGTCAACGTAAACGACGTCCTTTTCAACGCCCTCACCCCCGGAATTCCGATGGGCGGCTGGAAGGAGTCCGGAATCGGCTGGAGGAACGGCAGCGCAGGGATCCGGAAGTACTGTCGCTCCGAAGCGATAGTCACTGCTCGCTTTCCCAACCTGCCGGAACCCTTCTGGTTCCCCTACACGGCGGAGCGCCGCTCGGTGATCAACCGGATCACCCGGCTGGTGACCGCACGCGGCCGGGACCGGATCGGCTCCTGATTCAGGGCGCCGACTGGCCGGAAGCCCCGCCCGGCTTGACGATCACCGTCCGGCCGTCCTCCAACCGGTAGACCGTTCCCACCTCCCTGCCCCGGCCCGCGACCTTCTGGCCGGGCTCGATCACGATCGTCTTCACCTTCGAATCGGGCGGGACGACCACCGAGTCGGCCGGCACGGTCTGGCCGGTCTTCGCCTTGCCAGGGTCGGTCAGTACCGAGGTGAGGTCGAGCGAGGAGAGGGCAGCGAGGAGAAAGGCGACCGAGAGGACGATCCCGATGTCGAACAGGTTGACCAGCCCGTCGAGGGGGTCACCGGCCCGATCCTCGCGGGTCCTTGCCCTGGCCGTAACCCTCCCCCCTACCCGGTTCATGGGTTGCCCAGGGAGACGGAGGTCGGACCGGCCGGGCCGACGGGGGGCGGTACGAGCGGTGATTCGACCGCCTGGGGGGTCAGCTCGGCTGCGGCGAACTCGACGTCGGAGAAGTCCTGCGCGTAGAGCCGGTCGCGGACCAGTGAGACCGCGAAGGCGACCGCCCCTGTCAAGAGTCCGACCACGGTCACCCCGAAGGCGATCCGGAGGTTCTCGGTCAGCTGATCGACGTTCCCCTCGGCGAGACCGGCCAGCGCGGGCGATAGCGGGATGAGAGTACCCATCAGCCCCAGGGCCGGACCCATCCGGACCAGGATCCGGGTCCGCTCGAGGCGCTTCATCGAGCGGTAGTCGTAGTCCGCCAGGCTCTTGGCGATCCGGTTGTCTGCATCCGGAAAGTCCCGGTAGACGATTATCGACCTCATCGCCTCGGCCATCGAGCCGTTCCAGGAGACCGAGACGAGCTCGGAGGCGGCGCCCGCGGCATCACCCCGGGCGAGCAGGTCCCCCGCCTGCCCGACCGCCCCTTCCAGGCCGATGAATGAGCGAAGCCTGCGACGCCAGATCTCGGCCAGGAGGATGCCGACCTCGACGATCGACCAGGCCAGAGCGAGCAGGGCCAGGACGAGCACCGGCCAGCGGAGCGCGTCCGAGATGGAGAAAAGGAATTCCTCGATGGCCAAGGGAACCAGCGATTGTAGTCGGCTCCCTAAAATGGACGAATGGCCGAGCGGGACTTCCTTCAGGCATGCCGCGAGCGGGTCGTCGTTTTCGACGGCGGGATGGGGGCTACCCTCGAGGAGTTCGACCTTACCTCCGAGGATTACGGGGGCCTCGAGGGTAAATGCCACGAGGCGCTCGTCCTCAACCGTCCCGATGTGATTGAGGGGGTGCACCGCTCGATGCTCGACGCCGGCGCCGAGGTCATCGAGACCGACACCTTCCAGGCCTCCCGACTGAAGCTCGACGAGTGGGGCCTCGCCGACCACACCCTCGAGATAAACCGACGGGCAGCCGAGATCGCCCGTGACGCCGCCGGTGAGGAGAGGTTCGTGGCCGGATCGATCGGCCCGACGGGCTTCCTCCCGGCCTCCGACGATCCGACCCTGGGTTCGATCCAGTTCGGCGAACTCGCAGAGATCTTCAGGGAACAGGCGAGCGGCCTGGTCGAGGGCGGGGTCGACCTGATCATCATCGAGACCGCCCAGGACATCCTCGAGGTCAAGGCAGCCATATTCGGCACCCGGGAGGCCTTCCGGGAAATCGGCAGGGAAGTCCCGATCCAGGTCTCGGTCTCGCTGCTCCCCAACGGTGGGAAGATGCTCCTCGGTACCGACATCTCGGCAGTCCTGACCACGATCGGGGCACTCGACGTCGACGTGATCGGACTCAACTGCTCGACGGGGCCCGAGGACATGCGTGATGCGATCCGTTACCTGGGGGAGAACTCCCCGGTACCGGTCCACTGCATTCCCAATGCCGGCCTGCCGGAACAGGGGCCGGACGGCGAGACGATCTTTCCCGAGGAACCCGGACCCCTTGCCGAGACCCTCGGTGAGTTCGTCGAGAAGTACGGCGTGGGAATCGTCGGGGGCTGCTGCGGCACCACGCCAGAGCACATTGCGGCGATCGCTGAGCGGGTCTCTGGACTGGTACCGGAGCCGAGGCCGGAGCCGGGCCGACCCCGGGTCTCGTCGATGATGACCTCTACCGACCTCGTCCAGGAACCGAGGCCGACCCTGGTCGGCGAGCGGGTGAACTCCCAGGGCTCGCGTCAGGCCAAGGAACTCCTGCTCGCCGATGACTACGACTCGCTGGTCGGGATCGCCGAGGACCAGGTCGAAGGCGGAGCTCACGTCCTCGATGTCTGCGTCGCACTAGTCGAGCGCCCCGACGAAGCAGAGCAGATGAGGGAGACCGTCAAGCGCATCTCGCTGACCCAGCCCTCCCCGATCCAGGTCGACTCGACCGAGCCCGAGGTGATCAAGGCCGCTTTGGAGCAGATACCGGGCCGGGCGATCGTCAACTCGGTCAACCTCGAGGCCGGCCGGGACCGGATGGACGAGGTCGTGCCGCTCGCGACCGCCCACGGAGCGGCGGTGATCGCACTGACGATCGATGAAGAGGGTATGGCCCGGACGGCCGAGCGGAAGCTCGAGATAGCCGAGAGGATCGTCTCGATCGCCTGCGACGAGCACGGGCTCGACCGGCAGGCCCTGATCTTCGATGCGCTCACATTCACCCTGACCACCGGGGATGAGGAGTGGAGGGAGTCGGCAACCGAAACACTCGAGGGGATCCGGTTGATCAAGGAGCGGCTTCCCGGGGTGAAGACCTCGCTCGGGGTCTCGAACGTCTCCTTCGGGGTATCGCCCCAGGCCAGGGCCGTACTCAACTCGGTCTTCCTCCACCACGCTGTCGAAGCCGGACTCGACCTGGCGATGGTCAACCCGAACCACATCACCCCGTACAGCGAGATCCCCGAGGCCGAGCGGGAGCTGACCGACGACCTGGTCTTCAACCGCTCACCCGAGGCCCTGGAACGTTTCGTCGCCCACTTCGAGTCGAAGGGCGAGTCAGGTGAAGAGGATGAGGGCGAGGACCCCACGGCCGACATGTCGCCGGAGGAGGCCCTCCACTGGCACATCCTCAGGCGGAAGAAGGATGGTGTCGAGGAGTGGATCGACCGCTCAGTCGAGAAGATCGGTGCGGTCCCGACCCTGAACGAGGTACTCCTCCCGGCGATGAAGGAGGTCGGTGACCTGTTCGGGGCCGGCGAGCTGATTCTGCCGTTCGTCCTCCAATCGGCAGAAGTGATGAAACGGGCCGTCGCGAGGCTCGAGAACTACCTCGACCGGATCGAGGGACACACGAAGGGCAAGGTGGTGATCGCGACCGTATTCGGTGACGTCCATGACATCGGCAAGTCGCTGGTCAACACGATCCTGACCAACAACGGCTACACCGTGATCGACCTCGGCAAGCAGGTTCCAGTCGAACAGATAATCGACGCGGCCAGGGAACACGACGCGGACGCGATCGGGCTGTCGGCACTTCTGGTGTCGACCTCCAAGCAGATGCCGATCTGCATCCAGGAGCTCCATGATCGCGGCCTCGACTACCCGGTCCTGATCGGGGGGGCCGCAATCAACCGGGACTTCGGTCGCCGGGCCCTCTACCCGCACGGGAAGGACTCGGAAGAGGTCTACGAACCGGGGGTCTTCTACTGCAAGGACGCCTTCCAGGGCCTCGACACGATGGATGAGCTGATGGACCCTGAGGCACGGGAGGGGCTCTTGACCCGGACTCGGGAGGCTGCCGCCGAACTCAGGGCCAAGCCGAAGGAGGAAACTGACGGTCCGGGAGTCGATGACGACTCGGTCCGTTCCGAGGTCCGGATCGATACCCCGATCCCGGAGCCTCCCTTCCTCGGAGTGCGGGAGATCCCAGTCGGGCTCGACGAGGTTTTCCCCCACCTCGACCTCCACGTCCTTTTCAAGCTCCATTGGGGAGGGCGCGGGGTCAAGGGCGACGAGTGGGACCGCCTGGTCGACGAGGAGTTCCGTCCGCGGCTCGAGCGGATGTGGAAGGAACAGGACTACCTGGAGCCACGGGCGCGCCTGGGCTACTTCCCCTGCGCCTCGGATGGGAACGAGCTGGTCATCTTCGACCCGGTCGATCCGTCGAGGGAGCTCGAGAGGCTGTCCTTCCCCCGCCAGCCCGGCCACGACCGGATCTGCCTGGCCGACTTCTTCCGCCCCATAGACGAGGGCGGACCCCGCGACGTGGTCGCGCTGCAGGGCGTGACCGTCGGGGCAGACGTGACCGACCTGCTCGAGAGGCTCGAAGCCGAGGGGGAGTTTGCCGAGCAGCTCTACACCCACGGCCTCGGTGTCCAGGCTGCCGAGGGCACCGCCGAGTGGCTACATTCGAAGGTACGACGGGATATGGGGATCGGGGAGGCACAGGGTCGTCGCTACTCCTGGGGCTACCCCGCCTGCCCCGACCAGTCGGAGCACGAAAAGGTCTGGCGCCTGCTCGAGCTGGAGGAAATCGGGATGTCCCTCTCGGAAGGTCACGCGGTGATGCCGGAGCAGTCGACCGTCGCAATCATCGCCCACCACCCCCAGGCGGTCTACTTCGGGATGAAGTCGGGGTTCGTACCGGAAGACGAAGCTCCGGACGAGGTGATTGCCGGATCTGACCGGAGCGGCCTGCCCGACGATGAGGTCGAGGAGGAGCTGCCCGGCAGCGTAGGCACCCCGAGCTGAGCAGGCTCAGGTAGTCGAATCGAGGGCCGACCCGCGCCGCGGTCGGGAGGGATCGAGCTCGACAGGGGAGGCGGCCATCGCCTGGACCTTGAGGTCACCCCAGGAGAGTCCCTCGCGAAGCAGCGCCGGGACTCCGAGCACCACCGCGGTGGCGAATTCGACCGCCTGAAGGATCACGCCGTAAGCGAGGGCGTCTGCCGCCGAGACCCCGAAACCGGTGGTAAGGACGGTGATCACGGCGAGCTGGAAGATGCCGATGTTCGACGGTGTCGCCGGGATCACCGCAGTCACGTTGACCGCGAAAAGAACCGCGGCCGATGCCGCGAGCGCCCGGTCGAGGTCGAGTCCGAGGGCGAGCAGCAGGGCCCAGCAGGCCGCGACCTGAATCGCCCAGGCCAGGATCTGGAGGATCGCTGCCGGAAGTCCGTACCTGGGGTGCCGAAAGATCGAGAGTCCCGAGCGAACCTGGAGGAGGACGGAATGGATCGCTGCCTGCGCCCGGGCCATCCGGCCCTCGCCGTTGCCTCGACGGACGACCAGGGGAAGGATCACGACTGCCGCCAGGAGGATGACCGGTACGAGGCTGAAGGTGATCAGGGTCCTCGAGCTACCGGCGAACAGATCGGTCGAGGCGACGATCACGATGCCGAGGATCAACAGGGCGAGCAGGTTCAACATCGCCTGGGAGACGATCGTGCCGACGATCACGGGCAGGGCCTGGCGGACCCGCCCGGTGTGCCGGGCCAGGGCGACGGCACGGGCGGGCTCACCTAGCCTTGCCGGGAGCGTCGCTGACATCAGCACCCCGATCATCGTCGCCGAGGCAAAATCCCGGCGTCTGAGGGAGTCGCCCGGCAGAGCGGCCTTGGTGATGAAGCGCCAGGCTTCGGCCCTTACGAACAGTGACCCTGCCATCAGGGCGAGGGCGACGAAGACCCAGGAGAGGTCCGATCTAACTATCGCGCCGGCGACCTGGTCGACCCCGATCCGCTCGGCCGCGATGATCGTCAGGGCGAGGGCAATCACTCCGACAACCCCCAGCGCAGCCTTTCGGGCCCTGGTCCAGCGACTCGCTCCGGGCAGCACCGGGTCGATCGAGGGAAGACGTTCCGCCGGGGACCTGGGAAGGCCGTCCGAGGGATCCAGCCCGACCCGCTGACGGATCCGCGCCGTGACACTCTCCGGCCTCGCGACCTCTATCGCCTTTTCGTAGACCGAGACGACCCGGCGCGCCACCTCCGGCCAGGCGAACCGCTTCGAGGACTCCCTGGCCGCACGACCCATCGTCCTCAGTCGCTCGGGCTCTTCGGAAGCTCGCTGGAGCTCCTCGGCGAGTGCCTGGGGATCGCCCGGAGGAACCAGGACTCCGTCGACCCCATCGGTAACCACGTCCCTGTAGCCGGCTATCCCCGAGGCGACCACGGGGGTTCCGGCGGCAAAGGCCTCGGTCAGGACCATGCCGAAACTCTCGCCCGACAGGGACGGCGCGCAGAGAAGATCGGATTCGGCCAGCAGCCGCCCCAGCTCCTGACGCTCGACCCGACCGTGGAGGTCGAGATGCCGCTCGAGGCTCGGGTCCGCCAGGAGCCTCCTTACCTCGTCCGGTTCGGATCCGGCGATCGCCAGACGGGCGGGGGTCCTGGCCACCAGGGCCTCGAAGGCACGGAGCAGGATCGGCAGTCCTTTTCGTTCCTCGGCCCGGCCGACGAACAGCAGTCGCAGGTGGTCGGATGGCCCGCGGTCGAGGTCGGGCGAGAGGTCGAGGTCCACCCCGTTCGGGATCACCTCGTAGTGGCCGCCGAACCAGCGTCGACCGGTCCAGGCGGCGGCCTCGGAAACGGCGATCCTGGCCGAAAGCCGGTTCAGGGTCCGCCTCGCCCCGACCATCGTCGCCAGCCGGTTCGGCACCGGCTTGGTCGAGTAGGCATGGAAGGTTCCGACCACCGGCGCCCCGGTCGAGTGACAGGCGTCCCAGGCATTCACGGGCGTGGTCGGTTCGTGGACGTGGACGACGTCGTAGCCGCCCTGTTCGAGCTCGCGCCTCATGCCCCTGATCGCCTCGGGGAATACCGGAATGTTCGAGACCGCGCCGTTGGAGGAGATGCCGACCGTGCGTCCCGACGGGATCAGGTAGTCGGGGAGTTCGACCTGTTCGGGCGCCGAGCTGTGGAGGATGGTCGAAAGCCTGCCCGGAGGATCGAAGGGGGCGACCACCCGGACGTGGTGCCCCTCCGCCAGGAGCTGCTCGGCGAGCGACTGGACGTGGCGGTTGACCCCCCCGGGATAGGACCAGGAATATGGCGTGACGAGCGCGATCCGCACCCGGATCAGGATAAAGGAGCGGGACCCCGTGGCCCTGTACGGTGGGAATACGTATGGAGGCCGCCAGCAAGACCGGTGGTTCGGGACCGAACGGGACTCCTCCGCTCCCCGAGGTCTCCCTCGCCCCTGCCGGAAGGGAGGGAGAGGTCGAGATCGCCTACCAGGAGTTCGGCCATCCGGACGACCCGGCCCTGGTGCTCGTCCCCGGACTCGGAACCCAGATGATCTACTGGGACGAAGCCCTCTGCGGGATGCTGGTCGAGCGGGGTTTCAGGGTCATCCGGATCGACAACCGGGACTCCGGCGCCTCGACCGTCCTCGACGACCTCGGCTCGCCGGATCGCAGGGCGCTGTTCTTCGGCCTCCGGCGCGGCCTTCGGTACGGGATGGACGAGATGGCCGACGACCTGGTCTCCCTGCTCGACCACCTCGGGCTGGAGCGTGCTCACTTCGCCGGCTTCTCGATGGGCGGGATGATCGTCCAGACGGTGGCGATCCGGAACCCCGAGCGGGTCGCCTCCCTCTGTTCGATCATGTCCAGGACCGGTGCCCGGGCAGACGCCTTCCCGGCCCCCAGGCAGGGGTTCGCCCTGCTCAAGCCCCGTCCGCTCGAACTCGATGAGTTCATCGACCATGTCGAGATGCTCGCCCGAACGATCGGTTCGACGGTCTACCCACCCGATCCGGAGAGGTTGCGGCGACTGACCACGATCGCCTGGCACCGCGGAATCCACCAGGAGGGAACGGCCCGCCAGCTACATGCGGTCAACACCCAGCCCGACCGGACCGAGGCGCTGGGCCAGGTGCGCGCGCCGACCCTGGTCATCCACGGGGCCGCCGACCGCCTCGTCTTCCCCCGGGGTGGGCGCCGGACCGCCGGGGCAGTCCCGAAGGCGAGGCTCCGGATCTACGAGGGCATGGCCCATGACCTTCCCGAGCAGCTCTGGCCCCGGTTCGCGGCCGAGATCGAGGCGAATGCACATCGCCAGGTCTAGACTCGGTCGGGCTTGAGCGATCGGCCAGGGACAGAGGCAGAGCCACTCAGGGTGGCGATCATCGGAGCCGGGCCGGCCGGCTTCTACGCCGCCGACCGGATCCTGCGTGAGGAGGGACTCCACGCCCAGGTCGACCTGTTCGACCGGCTGCCGACCCCCTACGGACTCGTGCGGGGCGGAGTCGCACCCGATCACCCGAAGATCAAGGCGGTGACCCGGGTCTACGAAAGGACTGCCGGACTCGAGGGGTTCCGTTTCTTCGGCAATGTCGAGATCGGGCGCGACCTGACGGTCGAAGAGCTGGAACGCCACTTCCACGCGATCTTCTACACCTTCGGTGCCGAGGACGACCGGGAGCTCGGCATACCCGGGGAGGAGCTCGCCGGGGTCCACCCCGCCTCGGACCTGGTCGGCTGGTACAACGCCCACCCCGACTTCGCCGAGCTGGAGTTCGACATCGACCGGGCCCGGCGGGCGGTGGTGATCGGCAATGGCAACGTCGCCCTCGACGTTGCCCGAATGCTCGCCCTCGACGATGCGGAACTCCGGAAGACGGACATCGCCGACCACGCGATCGACGTGCTCGACCGCAGCCCGATCGAGGAGATAGTCGTGGTCGGGCGCCGCGGGCCGGCGCAGGCCGCCTTCACCAATCCCGAGGTGATCGAACTCGGCGAGCTCGAGGAGGCCGAGGTAGTGGTCGAACCCGCGGAGGTCGAGCTCGATCCGGTCAGCCAGGCCTGGATCGAATCCGACGAGGCCGACAAGACCGCCAGGGTCAACGTGGAGACCGTTCAGGGCTACGTCGGGAGGAAGCCGGGCGGGAAACCGAAGACGATCTCACTGAGGTTCCTGCTGTCCCCGGTAGAGATCCTCGGCGAAGATCGGGTGGAAGGGATCGTCCTCGGCCGGAACGAGCTGGTCGAAGAGGACGGTTCCCTGCGGGCCCACGACACGGGCGAACGCGAGGAGCTCGACTGCGAACTGATCTTCCGGTCGGTCGGCTACCGCGGCGCCCCGCTGGCCGGGGTCCCGTTCGACTCGGACTCCGGGACGATCCCCAACCGCGCCGGGAGGGTCATCGAGAGCGCAGACGGGCCCCAGCGGATCGGCCATTACACGGCCGGGTGGATCAAACGGGGACCCTCGGGAGTGATCGGGACCAACAAGAAGTGCGCCACCGAGACGGTCGAGATGTTGATCGAGGACGTCGTCGCCGGAAACCTGCTCTCACCCTCGGACCCCTCACCCGGGTCGGTCGAGGAGATCCTCACCAGTCGCGAGGTGCACCAGGTGAGCTTCTCCGGCTGGGAGCGGATCGACCGGGCGGAGGTCGGACGTGGGGAGCCACACGGGAGACCCCGGGTCAAGTTCGCCTCCCGGGAAGAGCTGCTCGCGGCATCGAACGGAGAGGGATCGGGGGACTGAGTGCCGATGGCTGCCGACCTGGATGAGATCAAGGCGATGATCGAGCGGACGCTCCCCGGCTCCGAGGTCGTCGTGCTCGACGAGACCGGGACCGGGGACCATCTGCGGGCGGTCGTCAGGGCGCCGCAGTTCGAGGGGATCGGGAGGCTCCAGCAGCACCGGCTGGTCAAGGCGGCCGTTCGGGACCGGTTCGAGGACGGGACGATCCATGCCCTCTCGGTCACCACCCTGCGTCCGGATGACCCCGCCTGATCGAGGCTCGGTCCGCCCCGGCCACCCCATTACCTAGAATCGCCCGATGGCCGACGAGGAACTCACCGAACGCCTCAGGCAGCTGATCGCAGAGAACGAGGTGCTGCTCCTGATGAAGGGAACCCCGACTGAGCCGCGCTGCGGGTTCTCACTCCGGACGGTCCAGATCCTCGACCGGATGGGGATCGAGTACGGGGCGATCGACGTCCTCCCGGCCCTTCAGCCACTTCGCGAGGTGACGACCGAAATCTCGGACTGGGAGACATTCCCCCAGCTCTACGTCAAGGGCGAGCTGGTCGGGGGGTGCGACATCGTCGAGGAGATGTTCGCCTCCGGCGAGCTTGCCGAGACCCTCGGGGTCGAACAGCCCGAGATGCCGGACACGCCGGAATCGCCTGCCGACCTGCCGGCCCAGAGTCCGCCACTCGACATCGAGCGCAACTGACTGCCCCCCAAGCCGGCTCGCCACCTAACCCCTCTTGCGCGGGTCCTGGCAGCCGGGGGCGCACTCACCCTCGTCGTCCCTCCTCGGTGAGCACATCCCCCGTCTACCTCCCGCGCACGGGGATCTACGGGTATGGGGATGAAGACCGAACCACCGATGTGTTCATGGCAGGGGGCCGGATCTCAGCAACCCGTGTCGGTCCGGATCCCGTCGGGACAGATCGTCTGACGGAAGATCGGGCGGGGCGAGCCGTATTTGAAGCCGCGGGCACCGGTCAGGTTGGCCTCGGTCAGGTCCGCCGACTTCCAGCTCGCGTCGGCCAGCTCGGCACGAAGGAGCCGGGCCTTGGTCAGATCGCTCATGTAGAAGCTGGCCTCGCGGGCATCGGCCTCGGTCAGGTCTGCATTCCTGAATACGGCTTTGTAGGGATTCGACTTCGGCAGCTTCGCATCGGTCAGGTCAGCCTCGATCAGGTCAGCCTCGACCAGGGTTGCTCTGGTCAGGTCGGCCTCAGTCAGGTCGGTCCCGATCAACTTCCCGTGCATGAAGTCGGCCCCCTGCATCGAGGCCCCTCGCAGGCTCGACTCGGACAGTTTGACGTAGTCAGCCCTGGCCTTGACCAGGATGGCTCCGTCCATCTTCAGGCCGGAGAGGTCGACGGTCCGAAGGGTGGCCGTCGTGAAATCGGCCCGGGTCAGGTCGGCATTCGTGAACGTGGCCTTCTCGATTCCCGTGCGAGCCACCTTGGAGAACTCGGCCTTGGTGAAGTCTGCATCCGTGAGGTCGGACCCGGAGAGATTCGCCTTGATCAGGTTTGCGTTCGGGAACCTCGCGTTGGCCGCACTCGCACCCGAAAGGTCGGCTCCGTAAAGCATCGCCCCCTCGAAGTCGGCGTTGGTCAGTGTCGCATCGGTCAGGATCGAGTTGGTCAAGACGGCACCGGTCAGGAGGGCATCCGTGAGATCCACCCCGGACAGGTCGACACCGATCAGGTTCTTCGAGCGGAGGTCTGCTCCCTGGCAGTCGGGGTAGCAGGCGGGCCGTTCCCCTGCCGAGGTCGGCGCCCCCTCTGAAGCGGCCGTCGTCTTGCCGCCATCACTCCCACCACAGCCAGTCAGGAACAGGCAGGACATGGCGACGGCGACAACTGCGGCCAGGGTCGGGCGCCTAGCAGGCATCAGTCTCCCTTTCGGGGCCGTTGCTGGACGTATTCCCAGTCGCACTCGCGGTCTCGGACCGAACCGTCAGGACAGATCGTTTGCTCCCAGATCGCTCCGCCGAATTCGGTGAACTTGGAGACCTTGGCTCCCGTGAGATCCGCCCTTGTCAGGTTCGCGTTGCCCAGCTCCGCGCCCCTCAGGTCGACTCCCTCGAGGACGGCGTCGGTAAGGTCGGCCGAAATCAAGGAACTCCAGACCAGGGATGAGTTCGACAGATCCGCGGAGGTGAGATCGGCATCGACGAACTGGTTGAAGGGGGTCAGCTTGGCCTTGGGAAGACTCGCCTCGACCAGGTTCGCGCCGTTGAGCTTGACCCTCTTCAGCGATGCGCCGCTCAGATCCGCGCGAGCGAGGTCCGCCCCCTTCATCTCGGTCGTTTCGATCGTCGTCCCGACCATTCGGGCGTCGCTTAAATCGGAGTCGTTCAGGAAGACGATCGTGATCAAGCTGTTCGAGAGGTCGGTGGGCCGCCCACCCTCGTCCCTTCCCAGCTGGGAACCGTTCATGAAGATGGCGTTGAGCCTCTCTTTCGACAGGTCCTTGCCTCGCAGGTCCACGCCGTTGCACTGCTTGATGATCTCCTTCGATTGGCGGCACTCGGGCCAGGTTGCCGCGGAGGCGGGGCCGCCTTCGCCACCCGCCTCGGTTCCCTGATCACCAGCCCCGCAAGCAGCGAGCACGAGGGCAGCCATTACCAAGGTCCCTCCGAGCAGAATTCCCCAAGACTTGCCTCGAAACACCGCAGTGAAACTATCAGCCGAAGGCCGGGACTGCGAGGGCTGAAAGGTGGATCAGGCGGGGACGGATTCGTCCGATTCTTCCTTCACCTGGAAGGAGGAACCGCACCCACAGGCGGCAACCACGTTCGGGTTGTTGACCTGGAACCCGGCCCCGGTCAAGCCCTCTACGTAGTCGACCTCGGACCCGAAGACGAACTGCATGCTGACCTTGTCGACAACGACCGCGACTCCCTGCTCCTCGAAGACGTGGTCGTCGTCCTTTCGCTCGTCGAAGGCAAGTGCGTACTGGAAGCCGGAGCAGCCCCCGCCACGTACCGCGACCCGAAGGGCCTGGCCGGCCGAATCGGGATCCTCGCCGAGCAGCTCACGGATCTTCTCCGCAGCCTTGTCGGTCAGCGAGATGGCCGATTCCGGGATTTCAGTCGAAGCCTCCACGGGGAAAAGGTTACCGGGTCCCGAACTCGCGCCCGACGTATTCGAGGATCCTGCGCGAGTCGTGCACGACCTGATCGCCGTCGACCAGGACCGGTACGGCCGACTGCCCCGTCAGCTCGACGATCTCCGGGCGGTGACGCCGGGAGAAGGCCACTCGACGGGTTTCGTAGGTGACCCCGGCACGCTTCAGCCGCCTGGCGACCCGGCCGCACGGGCAGATCAGGTCTGTCGGGGCCTGGCACCTGAACAGGAAGACCGTCGGCCTTTCCCTGTTCCCGGCTTCCGGGGCCTCCTTCACCAGGTCAACTTCGGACATCGCCTGATCGTAAACCCCGGTCGTCGGTCGACCACCTTCTGATACAACCGCCCGATGGGTAACGGAGAAAGTGGGCCGGAGATCGGCCTGGTCACCGACTCGACCGCGTCGCTGACCGCAGAGGACCGGGAACGGCTCGATGTCGAAGTTGTCAACCTCTACACGATCGTCGACGAAAACCAACAGCGCGAGGACGAGATCGAGGACCTTGGCCAGTTCTACCGCGAGGTGATCGAAAGTCCCACGCCGTCGAAAACCTCCCAGCCCTCGATCGGCGACTTCATCGACGTCTATGGCCCACTCCTCGACCAGGGCAAGGAGATCGTCTCGGTCCACCTCTCGGCCGCGATCTCGGGAACCTTTGAGGCGGCACGCCAGGCAGCCGACCAACTGGAGGCCGAGGGGCGTGGTGGCGAGCGGATCCACCTCGTCGATTCCAGGGCGACTGCCGGAGCCCTCGCGCTCACGGTACTCGCGACCTCGAATGCACTCCGCGAGGGCCTCGGGGTACAGGGCGCAATCGAGCGGGCGGAAGCCGTGGCGGAAACCCAGCAGAACTGGATCCTGGTCGAGACCCTCGACTACCTCCAGAAGGGCGGTCGGATCGGTGGGGCCCAGGCCTGGATCGGCGGGGCGCTGAAGATCAAGCCGATCATCACCCTCGATGAGACCGTATACCCGGTCGAAAGGGTCCGGACGATGAGCAAAGGCATCCAGCGAATCAAGGACATCGCGACCGAAAAGGCCGCGGAAGGTACTGAATACGTCTGGTTGGCCCAGCACATCCAGGCTCCGGAACGAATGGAGGAGCTAGCCGACTACTGCAGGGAAGTCTTCGGGACCGAGGGCATCTTCATGAACGAAATGTCGACCATCCTCGGCATCCATGGCGGCCCCGGCCTGCTCGCGCTCGGGGTCGCCCCGGCCGAGCACGTCGGGACAGGCAGGTGAACCTCGCAGTAACCGCGATCGGTCGTGATCGACCGGGGATAGTCGCCGGCCTGACCGGCGTCCTGGTCGAAGCGGGCGGAAACGTGGACGACTCCCAGATGTCGCTGCTCCACGGCCAGTTCGCCGTGATGCTGATCGTCTCGGTCCCCGACGACACCCAGGTGGACCGGCTCCGGGTCGAACTCGACGAGGCCGGACGGGGGCTGGGACTCGATGCGGTCACGCTCTGTCCGGTAAGCGAGCTGGACCGAGGTCCGGACCCGACCCATGTGGTCACGATCTACGGCGCCGACCGGCCGGGGATCGTCCACCGGGCCGCCCAGCTGATGGCCGAGCGGGAGGTCAACATCACCGACCTGAAGACCCGGCGGACCGCCTCGGGCGACGGCCACCTCTACACCTTGATGATGGAAGTGGCGCTTCCCGGGGACGCGGGGGACCTCGAGGATGCCCTCGCCTCGATGGCCGAGGAAGCCGAGGTCGAAGCCTCGATCTCGGAGCTCGAAGTCGAGGTGATCTGAGGGCCGCCGACCCCGGGGTCGGCGACCGGAAGATCGATCAGATGGCGGTTCGCGAGGTCATCACCTATCCCGCTCCGATCCTGAAGCAAGTCGCTGCCCCGGCCCAGGCATCCGAGGTCGACGCGATAGTCGCCGACCTGGTCGACACGATGCGGGCGAACGAAAGGTGCGTGGGACTGGCCGCACCCCAGATCGGTATTCCAGCGCGGATTGCGGTGGTCGACGTGACCGAACACCCCCATGCGAAGGACCCCCTTGGACTCGTGGTCATGGTCAACCCTGGGGTGGTCGAAGTCTCTGAAGGGACGAAGGTCAGCCGGGAAGGGTGCCTCAGCT
Organism: Solirubrobacterales bacterium; assembly: GCA_018883025.1. Classification (GTDB taxonomy): domain Bacteria; phylum Actinomycetota; class Thermoleophilia; order Solirubrobacterales; family 70-9; genus 67-14. The sequence goes on from VEQW01000011.1 coordinate 22,297, forward strand.
TGCCGGAGCTAACGGCAAACGTCCGTAGGCCGAGGCGGGCGATCGTCGAGACCGGAGGTGGCGAAGTAGAGGTGAGGGGGATAGAGGCACGCTGCATCCTCCACGAACTCGACCATCTGGAGGGAATCCTCTTCCTCGACCGGGTTGCTTCGCTGACCGACGACCTCTTCCGCCGCGAGGACGCGCCCGGAAGCACTCCAAGAGGTCGAATCAGCGACGCCTGAGGGCCAGGAGGCCGCCGACCACGAACCCGGTTACCACCGCCGCCGTCACGATCTCGCGGCGGTGACGACGGATCTGGCTCCGCCAGTCAGTCACCTCGACGACCTTGGTGCGAAGGGTGTCGACCGAGTTGCTCAGCTGTCGACGACGGGCATCCATGTCGGCCCGGATCTCGGCCGACGACCTGCCGGTTCGGGGGGGATCGACCCCCGTGACGGGCCTGGCGACCGCGTCGTCACCGGGAACGGGCGTGCCGGGTTCCTCCCCGGGACGCGGCACCGGGGTTCCACCGGCTCCTTGGGTCGGGTCGGACGGGCTCACGCCTCATCCTCCCCGGGCATCAGGATCGCCTGGGTCTTCTGGGCCTCCTCGATCGCCTCGGTCGGTACCGGCGGCCCGGTCTCGGCGAAGGTCTTCTTGGCGAACAGGCCCGCCCCGACCGCGATCGCGATGAAGAGGATTCCCTCTATCAGGTAGCCGGCCCAGGGCTCATCCTCGAAGAAGAGCGAGTTGAGCCCGAGCGCGAACGCCTGCATCAGCAGGATCACCGCGAGAAACGCAAATACCCCGGCTGCGACTGCAACGGCAGAGCTCTTGCCGAGGGTCGAGAGTTTCTCGGAGACTTCGGCCTTGGCGAGTTCGATCTCCTCGCGAACGAGGACCGCAGTCTGTTCGGTCACCTCGAGGACCAGCTCGCCGATCGTCTTCTCGGAGTCGGGCCGGTTCGGGTCTCCGGTGGTTGCCATCAGTCGGGCGGATCCTCGTTGAAGATCCTCTTGTAGGCGAGGGCGGCAACCCTGGAGGCGAGGATGCTCGCGAGTGCCCCGAAGGCAGTCAGCATCGCGCTCCAGGCGATCCGTCTAACCAGGTCTTGCTCCATCGGGACAGACTACCCGGCAGAAAGATCGATGGAGTTCGCCGGAGGGTGCGCGGCTAATCGCTGTCAAGCCCGTCGCAGACCATCGCCACCACGCGATCGCCCGCCGACTCGAATTCCGCCTCACCAGTCGGGAGGAGTCCGAAGATCCAGCCGGTCAGGAGCTGCTCGATGACCCCGTAGAACGACATCGAGGCGAAGTAGGGGTCGACTGCAGGAGTGAAAGCCCCGGAGGCCTGCCCCTCGGTGATGATCTTCTCGATCAGCCTGAAGGCGGCATCGATCTGGTCGAGGTGGGTCCGCCCGAAGGAGTTCGCCGCCCTGGTCACCTCGACGATGATCACCTTCATCAGGTCGGGGTCGTACCGGTACGACTCGATGATGAAGCCGGCAACAGCCCCCAGCTTCTCACGGGGTTCGAGCTCGCTCCGGTCCGCCTCCTCGATCGCCGTCAGGAGCAGCGACCACCGCTCGGTGAAGAGTTCGTCGAGTACCTGATCCTTGGAAGGGAAGTAGTGGTAGACGAGACCGTAGGCGACGTCGGCCTCGTCGGCGATGTCGCTCACCCTGGTCGAGTGGAAACCCTGTCGGGAAAAGACCCGGACGGCAGCATCGAGTATCTGGCGCCTCCGCTCCAGGGCTACGTCGCTCGGCATCAGGCAGCCCCCCCACTTGCCACGGGAAAGAGGTCGGGCCTGCGGTGCTCGAGCGCCGGAAGATCCGCCCTTACCCGTTCGAGCTCGTCGAAATCGAGGTCCGAAATCACATAGCCCTCACCATCATCTAGGGCGCAGACCACCCGGCCCCATGGATCCGCAACCAGCGAGTGACCCCAGAAGCCGAACCCCGGCTCGGCCTCCCCGAACTGGTCGGCGGCCACAAGGAAGCACTGGTTCTCGATCGCCCGAGCCCGGACGAGGACCTCCCAGTGGTCGCGACCGGTCTTCGGGGTGAAGGCCGACGGCAGGCAGACCACGGTCGCACCCCGCTCGGCCAGGGCCATGAACAGCTCCGGGAAGCGGATGTCGTAACAGATGGCCAGGCCGACCATCGCCTCTCCGAGGGGGAAGACGACGACCTCGTCACCGGCCTCTTCGAAGGCGGACTCCCTGTACTCGATCCCATCCACCTCGGCATCGAACATGTGGACCTTCCGGTAGAGGGCGATGACCTCCCCATCCGGGTCCAATGCGGGGGAGGTGTTGGTGAAGGTCCCGTCCCCCCGGTCCTCGGTGAAGCTCCCGGCTACCAGGTGGATTCCCAGGTCACGGGCCCAGGAACGGGCCGCCGTGATTGCTGGACCCCCGAGTTCCTCGGCGCCATCCCGGATCCCCTCGTCCCGTGCTATCCAGGGCCACTTCTCGGGCAATACGACGAGAT
>VEQW01000081.1 GCA_018883025.1 Solirubrobacterales bacterium
GAGTGGGCCAGCCCGACGAACTTCTCCACGTTTGGTACGCCGAGGAACGGTTCGTAGGCCTTCTCCCAGTCGGCGAACCGGATCTTCGAGAGTCCCTTGGTCGGTCCCTGGTCGAACAGGAAGGTGTCGTCGCCCGGCTCGAGCACCCGCTCCGGCGCCTCCAGCTCGGTGTCGGGGTCGAACAGGTAGGAAGCCATGAACTTGAGCACCAGGGCCATGTTCACGTGGACCGTCCCCTCGAGCTTCGGCAATGCCCGGATGTCACGGGCAGCCATCTCGAACCACATGTCGCGTTCGAACCCCTTGGCGGCGATCACGTCCCAGAGCAGGTCGACGACCTTCTCGCCCTCGCTGGTCACCTTCATCTTGGTGATCGGGTCGAACAACAGGTACCGGCGGTCTTCGGGTGAGGCCGTCCTCATGTAGTCCGCCGCCCGATAGGCGAACAGCTTCATCGCTGCGAGGCGGGCGAACGCGTCGGTGAAGGCCTGTCGGACGTGCGGGAAGTCGGTCACCTTCATCCCGTAGAGGACCCGGCTGTCGGCGTGGGTTATCGCCTCCCAGAAGGCGTGCTCGCAGATTCCGATCGAGCCGAACCCCAGGTTGAACTTGCCGATGTTGACCGTATTGAGCGCCGCGTCGAAGGCGGCCGGACCGGTGTGGAGCACGTCTTCCTCGGTCACGGCGTAGTCGTTCAGGCGGAACTGGGAGACGTAGTTCTGGGAGTTGACTACGTTCCGGATCAGCTCGTACTCATCCCGCTCCGGGTCGGCCGCGAAGAAGATGTAGCCCTCGGGCCCGTCGATCCCTTCGACCCGACCGAAGACCGAAACGATCCCGGCCTCGTTGCCGTTGCCGATGTAGTACTTCTCGCCGCTCGCCGTCCAGCCGGAGCCGTCGGGGTTCGGGGTGAGGACCATGTCGGTCGAGTAGATGTCAGCGCCGTGTTCACGCTCGGACAGCCCGAAGGCGAAGATCGCCCCATCACCCAGGAGCTCGGCCGCCTTCTCGCGGGCGGCATCGTTCTCCGACATGAAGAGCGGCCCCAGTCCCAGGATCGTTACCTGCCAGGTGTACCAGTAGGCCAGTCCGTAGAAGGCAGTTATCTCGTTGAAGGCGCAGATCCGGGTCGTGTCCCACCGGCGGGCAGGGTCTCCCCCGCCATCGCGCTCTGGGGTAAGGAAGGCCTCGAAGATCCCGAGTTCGGCCTGGGCGTCGATGAAGTCCCGGTACCAGACGTGGTCGCGGTCGGCGTCCTTCAGCGCCTCCTGGCCGCGGGTCTCGAACCACTCGACTATCCCCTGCAACCTCTGCCGGTCCTCGGGATCGAGGTGGTCGAGGCGCCACTCGTTCGGGTTGAGGATCAGGCCGTCGCCGGGCGCACCCGGTCGAACCATTTCCATCGGATCTGCTGCTGCCACCTGGGTCGGTTCCATGCCGGCATCCTAGCCCCGATCGACCCGAACGAACGCCCACGACCCTTTCCGGGCCCCGACCCTAACCGGCGCCAACGCCCGCGTCCACCCCGAGGGCAATCTGACCGGACCCGGTGCTCTAGGCTCCGGTCCGATCTGCCCCGTCTCCGGGGTAAGGAAGGAACCAGAGGAGGAGCGCTACGTGAAGATCTACGTTTGCTACGGAGCCTGGACCCGGAAGATCGGGACCCACAAGCACCCGTGCGGTGAGGCCGACAAGGCCCTGAGGGAGGCCGGGTACGACCCCGAGGTGGTCAAGGTCTACGGACTCGGGCCGCTGCCGATGTTCCTCCAGCCAAAGCGCAGGAAGATCAAGGAGCTGACCGGCCAGACCTGGGTTCCGGTCCTCGAGATGGACGACGGCTCGACGATCACCGGCTCGAAGGAGATCATCGAGTGGGCCCACCAGAACCCCTCCGACCCGGCGGCCGCCACCGCCGGTTAGTCCGACCGAATGCCGGTCCCGAGCCCTCCCACCCTCAGGCAGCCGAGGCTGGTCCAGGGCGTCCGTTTCGCACGCTCGCAGAAGCGGTTCTTCGAGAAGGCGGCCCATCTGGGCGACGTCTTCCAGGTCAACTTCCAGCGCCGCCGCTGGAACATGGTGACCCACCCCGATGCGATCAAGGAGGTCTTCACTGCCTCTCCCGAGGCGCTCCACGCCGGTAAGGGGAACGACATCCTGGCCACGGCGCTGGGAGAGCACTCGGTCCTGATCCTCGACGAAGACGAGCACATGCGCCAGCGCAAGCTGCTCCTGCCCTCCTTCCACGGCGAGCGGCTCGAGGCCCAGGCGGCGACGATCCAGAGGATCGCCGAGCGTGAGGTGGAGCGGATGCCCAGGGACGGAAGTTTCGCGATGCGCGACCACAGCCAGGCGATCGCCCTCGAGGTGATCCTCGAGATCGTCCTCGGTACCGAGGCCACCGGAACCGAACATGACGTCCTGTCCAGTCAAGCCAAGGCGATGCTCGACCGGATGGGCAGGCCCTTCAGCCTGCTCCTCCCCGGCCTGCTCGGGCCGCGCCATCGACTGGTCAAGAGGATGCACCGGCCGGTAGTCGATCCGTTCGACGAATCCCTGTTCCGCCTGATTGCCGAGCGAAGGCTCGCGCCCGATCTCGAGGAGCGAAACGACATCCTCTCGATGCTCCTGACTGCAAGGGATGAAGAGGGAAGGCCGATGACCGACAGGGAAGTTCGTGACGAGCTGGTCACCCTGATCGTCGCCGGCCATGAAACGACCGCTACTGCGCTCGCCTGGGTATTCGAGAGGCTCGCCCACACCGAGGGGAGTACCGAGGCCCTCCACCAGGCAGTCGCCGACGGTGACGACGAGTACGTGACCACCGTGGTCCAGGAGACCCTCAGGCTCCGACCGGTGCTCGACGTAGTCGTCCGGCAGGTCAACCGGCCGGTCGAGATCGCGGGCTACTCCTTCCAGCCGGAAGAGATGGTGGTTCCGTGCATCCACCTCGTCCACAGGCGCGAGGACGTCTACCCCGACCCGCTCGAGTTCCGGCCCTCCCGCTGGAAGGACACCAAGCCCGGCACCTACACCTGGATCCCCTTCGGGGGTGGGGTCAGGCGATGCATCGGGGCCTCCTTTGCGATGGCGGAGATGGAGATCGTGATGAAAGCCGTGGCCAGGGCCGGAGTCCTCGAACCGGTCGGGGAGGACGAGAGGGAGGTCCAGCGCTTCATCACCTCCTCCCCTTCCCGGGGTGGCGAGCTCCGCTTCGCGATCTGACCGGATCGCCCTCCACCGGCTAGGGTCCGGGTAGTGGAAGACGCCTACCTCGTCCCCGATGAAGCCGGTCTAGCCAGCCTTCCCGAGAGGTTCGGGGACGACCCGGTCGTGATGGTGAACCTGATCCGCTTCCGTGAGGAGGCGGGGGAGCCCTGCGAAGGGATGACCGGTGCCGAGGCCTACGGCCTCTACTCGCAGGAGACGGTTCCCTTCCTCGCTGGCGTCGGAGGCAAGGTGCTCCAGGCGGTGGTCTGCGACTCCACCCTGATCGGCCCCGCTGAACGGGAGTGGGACATGGTGATCCTGGTCGAGTACCCGTCTCCGGATGCCTTCCTGACGATGATCCAGGATCCCGGCTACCTCGAGGTCCATCGCTTCCGCGCTGCCGCTCTCGCGGACAGTCGTCTATTCCCCTCCCGGCCGCTCCCGACGCCAGGAGCCTGACGGGCCCCGGATGGCCGGCGACGACGAACGGGTGGTGCCGGGTGCCTACTGGCCGAGGCCGTGGACTGCCGAGGACGGCGGCCCTCGGAGGCTCTGTCGGCCGGATGGCCAGCCGGGCCTCGGGATCGAACCGGATGAACAGCTGGAGGTGACTGCCTCGAAGGACGCCTTCGCCTCCGACATGGTGATCCGACGGGAACCTGGCGAGCTCTACGCGCTTCGCCACACGATCCCCCCCGGTGACCCGCTCGCGGGCGACGTGGATGGCTGGGTCGAGCGCCTCGACCCGGAAACCCTCGAGGTGACGGCCTCGACGAGCAGGTGGCCTTCGGGCAGGTACTGGCCGGGCGGGATCGCTGCACATGCCAACGGCGACCTGTTCGCCGTCTTCGGCACCGGCGCCTACCGCCTTACCCCCGACTTGGATGAGGTGGCAACCCGAAGGCTTCCGGTCGATCGCCCCTACAACTCCTTCGTCGTCCTCGACTCGGGCGAACTGGTGACCAAGGACTGCGACGCGCCCCGCGGTCGGGCACCCTCGACCGTCTCGGTGCTCGACCCCGACACCCTCGAATCGGTGGCGCCCGAACTCGAACTGCCGGAGCCCAGCATCGCCAGGCTCTCCTCCGATGGGGAATCGGTGGTCGCGGTCGGTACCGAGACCGTCTTCCGCCTGCGCTTCGACCGCGATGCCGGTCGGATAACGATCGACGAGACCTGGCGACCCCGGTACGGGCCGGCTCCCGGTCGGGGCTTCGGCTGGGACCCGGTGATCGCGGACGACCACGTCTTCTGGATGGACCAGGGCCGAAACGGAGTCGACTGGACGATGGTCGGGAGCGGCGAGGACCCGGACCCGGTCAGACTCTGGTGGTGCCGGAGGGACGACCCCGACTCGGTCCGCTCGGTCGAGATCAGCGGCCTTCCCTACGGGACCGAGTCCAACCCCCCGGCCTGGGACCCGGTCGAGGGTGTGGTCGTCGCCTACGACGCCGGCAATGCCGTGGTCCGCGGCTGGAAGCTGGTCGGCGACGAGCTGGAGCCGCTCTGGCGAAGGGACGGCTTGGCCCATGCGGGCCACCTGGTCGTCTTCCCCGACACCCGGGAGATCGTGGTCCAGGACTACCGCGACCTGGCCCTACGGCGGAAGCCCTTCGCCCGGAAAGCCCTCTGGCCAGCGCTCAGGCGACTCGGCCGGAGCGCCCCGATGCGCCGGGCCGCCCTGCCGATCGGCTCGGATTCGGTCGTCGTGCTCGACCTCGACACCGGCGAGGAGAAGGCCCGGGCCCGGGTCCCCTCCCCCGGACAGGCCTTCCTCTTCCCGGCACCAGGCTTCGAGCGCGACCTCTACTACCTCTCGATGACCACGATCGCCAGGGTCGAGGTCGCCCGCGCCTGACGAAAACGGGGCGGTGCTGGGAGCAGTGAGCTCGCAGCACCCGGATCACCCCCGCGATTAGGCTTCCCCCGTGGACGGGCAGGCAAACCCCGCGGCAGACCCACTCGAGCGGGTCCCGGCGATCTCGCGGATCGTCCACTCGAGCTGGTTCGAGGGCTTCATCTTCACGGTGATCATCCTCAACGCGATCGTCCTCGGGCTCGAGACCTACCCGGACATCCAGGACCGCTACGGCGACACCCTCTACCTGCTCAACGAGATCTTCCTGGGCATCTTCATCGTCGAGATCCTGCTCCGGATATCGGCTTACGGCTCGAAGCCCTGGGACTACTTCCGGAGCGGCTGGAACGTCTTCGACTTCGTCGTCGTCTTCGCGGTCTTCATTCCAGGCGTCAGGGAGAACGCGACCCTGCTCCGACTGGTCAGGCTGCTCCGGGTCGTCCGGGTAGTCAGCGTCCTGCCCGACCTCCGGGTGCTGCTCTCGGGCATGGCTCGGGCGATTCCCCCGATCGCCTCGATGGCCGCGCTCGCCGTCCTGCTGATCTTCATCTACGGGATGATCGGCTGGAAGATCTTCGGCGACGAGATCCCGGAGCGCTGGGGCGACATCGGCGAGGCGATGCTGACGCTGTTCACGATCCTCACCCTGGAAGGCTGGAACGAGATCCTCTTCGCCGGTCAGGAGGTGACCCAGTTCGCCTGGATCTTCTTCGTCAGCTTCGTCCTGATCTCCTCCTTCCTGCTGATCAACATCCTGATCGCGATCATCATC
>VEQW01000082.1 GCA_018883025.1 Solirubrobacterales bacterium
CGTATGACCCGTAGGGCAGGTCCCCGATAAGCAGCGGGCGTTCCAGCCCCCGGCGGACGGCCCGGGTGAGGACGAGCATCTCATCCATCCCGACCGGGACGGTGCTGTCGTACCCGAGGACGCAGTTCGCTGCCGAGTCGCCGACCAGGACGATATCGACCCCGGCCTCGTCGGCGATCTTCGCGGTCGGATAGTCGTAGGCGGTGACCATCACGATCGGGTCACCGGCCGCCTTCATCCTTGCGAGGTCCTGGATCGTCACCCTCGGCCTCGGCTCACCCGTGTCGCCCTCCTGACCCTGCTCCCTGCGGGATCCACCGCTCATCGTCCAGTCCCCCTTTCCCCACCGGCTTCGACCGGCAGGTTGTCGATCAGCCTCACGCCATCCACTTCGACCGCCACGGCGAGCATCCACTCCTCCTCGCCCGTATCTTCGACCTCACGCAGGTCGGAAAGCGTTCGCGCCTCCAGGTACTCGGGCTCGAGTCCCTCGGCCCGGAGAACGTCCCGTCCCGCTTCGATCCCCGCGGCCGGGCCTTCGCTCAGCGCCACCTCCCTTGCGCGCTCCAGCGCTCGCGGGATGATGACCGCCCTCTGGCGCCCGGCTTCCGAGAGGCGGGCATTCCGCGAGCTCATTGCCAGGCCGTCCGGTTCCCTGACCGTCGGGACGACGGCTACCTGGGTACGGAAGGCGAGATCCCTGACCATCCGGCTGATGACCGCGACCTGCTGCGCGTCCTTCTGGCCGAAGTAGGCGACGTCGGGATCGACCAGGTTGAGCAGGAGGGCGACGACCGTGGTCACCCCACGGAAATGCCCCGCCCCGCGGGAGGCCTCGCTGCCACAGAGGACATCGGTCAGGCCCCGAACCTCGACCGAGGTGTCGAACCCTTCCGGGTAGAGGTCATCCACTTCTGGTGCGAAGACGAGGTCGACACCCTGCTCTGCCGCGATCGCCAGGTCGCGTTCCTCGTCCCTCGGGTAGGCCTCGAGGTCGGATGTCTGGTCGAACTGCTTCGGGTTGACGAAGATGCTGAGAACGACGAAGTCGCATTGCGCACGGGCCGCTGCGAGCAGGCTCGCATGGCCGTCGTGGAGGAACCCCATGGTCGGCACGAAGCCGACCGTCAGTTCGGTGCCGCGGAGCTCCTCCCGGATCCCTTCCAGCTCGGCAACCGAGCGGACGACCTGGACCGTTCCCGAACCCGTCGTCACCGGACCGCCCCCCTGCTGGAGAGCCGGGCGGTGTATCGGGCCAGGACCTCGTACAGCTCGAGCAGGTCGGGGGCCCGTTCAGCGATCGCCGCCCGATGACGCTCGACCGTTTCGGTGTCACCCCGTGCCACCGGGCCGGTGAGGGCTTCCGGTCCGCGTTCGACCCAGTTCTCGAGGCTTCTACGGACCAGGGGTGCCAGGATCTCCCGTGGTTCCTCGACCCCTGATCGTTCCATCAGCTCGGCGGCCTCCTGCTCCAGGGTGACCAGGAAGTTCGAGGCGATGCTTGCGGCAGCGTGGTAGAGGGCGCGAGCCTCCTCGTCCACTTCGAAGGGGACCATCCCGAGTCGGTCAGTGAGCTCCCGGGCGACTGCGAGCGCTCCCTGGTCGGTAGCGGCAATCGCAGCAGGGGCGCCGGCCAGGTCGGTCGCCGGATCGGGCACCGTCTGAAGCGGGTGGAGGGAGAAGGCCCCACCGGGACTTTCGACGGGGACGAGGGCCTCGAGTCCCGTCGCTCCGCTCGTGTGGCCGATCACTGCTGGAACCGAGCTGGATTCGGCAATCCTCGAGACCACCGCTCCGATCTCGTCGTCAGGAACGCAGAGCAGGACGATCGTGCCCTGCATCGAGTCGGGGTCGAAGTCCCGTCCTGCCATCTCGGTCTCGATCCCTATGGCCTTCAGGCTGCGAGCCACCGAGCCACCGAGCCGGCCGCTACCGATGACGACTACGCGGTCGTCGAATGACTTTGGCCTTGCCTGTTCCAATCCGTTCCAGTTCCCTTTCGGCGATACCAGACGGTTTCCAATCGGTTTCGTAGCGGTCTTGACGGTCGGATCACGCGACCCCGGGGGCCTGCCTGTCCGGCACTCGACCGACTGCCCGATTATAGGGTTGCCCCGTGGCGCCCGATCCGGTCGAACGGCGTGAAATGCTCGTCTCCCTCTTCAGGGAGGCGCGGCAATGCACGAGGTGTGCCCTCAGCGAATCCAGGACCCAGGTCGTCTTCGGAGCTGGAAACGCCGATGCCGACCTGATGTTCGTCGGTGAGGCTCCGGGGGCGGAAGAGGACCGGCAGGGCCTGCCCTTCGTCGGGCGCTCCGGGGCCTTGCTGACCGAGGCGCTCGCTGGAGTCGGGATCGATCGGGAGGATGTCTTCATCGCCAATACCCTCAAGTGCCGGCCACCGGCCAATCGCGACCCGCTCGCCTCGGAAGTCGAGACCTGCCAGCCCTGGCTCTTTCGGCAGATCGAGTTGATCGAGCCGAAGGTCGTCGCCACCCTCGGCAACTTCGCGACCAAGCTCCTCACCGGGGAGCCGACCGGGATCACAAAAGTCCACGGGAAGCCGGTGGTGCGCCAGCTGGGCGAACGGTGGGTGAGGCTCTTCCCGATGTTCCACCCGGCCGCCGCCCTTCGGGCCTCCGGGGTCGCCGACCAGTTTCGCGACGACGTTGCCGCACTGCCCTCCCTTCTCGCAGAGCCGTCGCCCGGACCCGAAGATCGTTGAGCGTGGCCGATTCCAAGGTGGTCTCCGAGGACGAGGGCGGGACGGCCCGAATCGCAGCCGAGTTCGCCGGACGCCTGCAGCCCGGGGACCTGATCCTGCTGGTCGGTGAGGTCGGGGCCGGAAAGTCGACCTTCGTCCGCTCGGCCCTGAGGGAGCTAGGGGTCGAGGGCCCGATCCCCTCGCCGACCTTCACCATCGGCCGGGCGTACCGGGGTCGGGTCCCGGCCTTCCACCTCGATCTCTACCGCCTGGAGCTGCCCGCGGAGGAGGTGCCGGACCTGCTCGGTGAATACCTCGATCCGTCGGGGATCACCTTCGTCGAGTGGCCCGACCGGCCGATGGGCAATCTCTTCGACTCACCCAGACGGATCGGCAGGGTCGAAATCCGCCACCTGGACGGCGACCGACGCGAGATACGCCTCTCCGAACCGGTGAGTCCCGATTGAGTCAGTTGGAGGGTGAGTTGCCCTGGCCCCGGGCCTCATCGAGCTGTTCCAGCGCCTGTTCGGTCTGTCTCTGGAGTTCGTCGAGCTGGCCACCGGAGGCGTCGTTCGCCCGGTTAAGCTCCTTGAGGGCCCGTTCGGTCTGTCTCTGAAGTTTGTCGAGCTGACCACCGCTCGACTCGTTCAGCTGGTTGAGTGCCTCCTGGGTGGCCTGGTCCCTCAGGCCATCGACCTGCTGGTTGATCTGGTCGGAGATCGGGTCCGACCCCTCACCGCAGCCAATGGCGAAGGGAATGGCCCCACCGAGGGCCACGATCGCGATCGCCCTCCGTGTTGCGCGGAAACCGATTCCTGTGGGCCTGCTCAGTCGCATCCTTTTCCTCCGTGTTCCCCGGTCCCGGGGTAGCTTTCCTGGTCTCGCCCCCTGAACGGCCATCCCCCAGGCGACCCTTCTCCACGCACTCTACCCTCGTTCCGTGACCGCGATCATCGGATTCGACACCGCGACCGAAGAGACGGTCGTCGCTGCAATGGTCGGGGGCGAATCGACCTTCGAGTTCCGTTCCGGGCCCGTCGAGGGGGATCGTCCGGCACACTCATCCGAACTCCTCACGGCGGTCGAGCAGGCAGTCGATTCCGTCGGCGGCTGGGAAAGGGTCGGTCGGGTGGTGACCGGAGTCGGACCCGGGACCTATACGGGCCTCCGGGTGGCCATAGCGACAGCGATTGGGATCGCCCTGGCCCGGACCACAGAGGTGGCCGGGATACCGACCCTCGATGTGATGGCCCGCTCGATTCACATCGCCCGAGGCGCGGAGGGGGACGGGCCGTCGATCGCCGTCCCGGCGCTCGACGCAAGGCGTGGTGAACTCTTCTTCGCCGCCTATGACCGTGGGGGGAGCGAGCTGCATCCCGCTTCGGTCGGATCCCCGGATGCCCTGGCGGAGGTCGTTTCGCGGCTGGGCGGGTCGGCGCTGGTTGCCGGCCCGGGAGCGATACGATTCCGCTCCGAACTGGAGGCTCTCGGGTTGGAGCTGGCAGGGGTCGACGACCCGGCGAATCATCTACTCGGCTCGGCGATTTGCGAGCTGGGCGACCAGGAAGACCGAAACGGACAGGGACCGCTTGAACCGATCTACCTCAGAGCACCGGATGCAGAGCGCTGGAACAGGGAGCGCCGGGATGGCGACTGACCCGGTCCTGCCCGAGTACCGGAGGCTGACCTCGCGGGACCTTCCAGGCGTCCTGGCGATCGAGCGGCGATCGTTCAAGACCCCATGGAGTCCGGCGATGTTCCACGTCGAGCTCGGCCGGCCCGACGTGGTCGCCCTGGCTGCCGAAGTCGACGGGCGGCTGGTCGGCTACTCCGTGCTCACTCGCCTGCCCGACGCCTGGCACCTGATGAACGTGGCCGTCGATCCCGCTCATCGGCGTCGTGGCATCGGATCCGGCCTGGTGGTCAACTCGCTCGCCGAGGCGGGAGCTTCGGTTCCGGTGACCCTCGAGGTGAGGGCCTCGAACCGGCCGGCTATCGCCCTCTACCGCGAGCTCGGCTTCCGGCCCGCCGGCACCCGGTCCGGTTACTACCCGGATGACGGCGAAGATGCCCTGGTCATGTGGAAGGGCGACCCGATCGCCGCCGGGGTTCCGGCCGAGGCGCTGGGGGCGACCTAGGTGGTCGAGCCGGTTCCGGGCTCCGGGCCCGTACTGGCGATCGAGACCTCGTGCGACGACACCTGCGCCGCCGTGGTCGACGGGGACCGAATCCTCTCCAACGTCATCTCCTCCCAGCGGGCCCACGAGCGGTTCGGCGGGGTCGTTCCGGAGGTCGCATCGCGCCGACACATCGAGCTGATCGGTCCCGTCGTCGAGACCGCACTGGACGAAGCCGGGGTCGACCTCGACCGGATCGGTTCGGTTGCCGCGACCTCGGGCCCGGGGCTGATCGGGGCATTGCTGGTCGGAGTGAGCACGGCCAAGGCCCTGGCGGATGCCAGGCGCCTCCCCTTCGTCCCGACCGACCACCTCGAGGGCCACGTTGCCGCCAACTTCCTCGCGCCCGACCCCCTGGAACCCCCATTCCTCTGCCTGGTTGCTTCGGGCGGGCACACGCTGCTCGCCGGGGTCCGGTCCCGTGACGGGTTCGAGGTCCTGGGGGAGACCCTCGACGACGCTGCCGGGGAAGCGATAGACAAGGGCGCCAGGATGTTGGGACTCGGTTTCCCGGGCGGCCCGGCACTCCAGCGTCTGGCCGAGGAGGGCTCCTCCGATGCGTTCGACTTTCCGGTCGCAATGAGGCGTGACCCAGGACTGGACTTCAGCTTCAGCGGGACCAAGACCGCACTTGCCTACACCTGTCGGGACCTCGGCGAGGAGGGCGTCGAGCGGAACCGGGCCGACCTCGCCGCTTCGTACCAGGCCGCGATCGTCGGCCAGCTCGTGGCGAAGCTTGAGCGTGCCCTCCGGTCCGGGGAATGGCAGGCGGTTGCGCTCGGAGGCGGTGTCGCCGCGAACGGACCGTTGAGGGAAGCCGTTTCCCATCTCTGCGAGGAACGGGGGCTCGACCTCAAGCTCGTGCCGCTGGAGCTCTGCACCG
>VEQW01000083.1 GCA_018883025.1 Solirubrobacterales bacterium
GGCCGAGATCGAGGTTTACAACCTCCAGTTTTCGCCCGGCGAGGGAAAGGTTTTCTTCGACGGACTTCGCTTCGGGGATAACAGCTACGTCTTTGGCTCGACTGCGCCCAGCGGAGGCGGATATACGGCGGACAGGGCGACGAGTGGAAAGTGGAAAGAGTTCCAGATTTTCGGCTAGTTTGTTGCGGGTCGAAAAGGCATTACTCGTCCAAATGGAGATTTCGGACTTCTCACCGGCCACCTGGGTGCTGAGGGATCGCGAATCTCATCTCTAGCCGGTTCGATCCCGGCTGGCTCCATTCCGACCCCTCGAGGCGGACCTGCCGCCGCTGAAGCCCTCAGTCGGTCGGGGGGAAGGGCTTCGGCGCGGGCCTGGGATCGACCAGGCGGATCTTCAGGGAGCGGGAAGCGTTCGTGGTGGTGCCGGACTCACCATTCGCGGTTGCGCTCGCCCTTAGAGCCTCAGAGCCACCGAAGTAGGAAGACGAGCGGAGGCTCACCTTGTAGGAGACCCACTTGCTGGTCCCGAGCGAAGCGCGGGTCCAGCAGATGGTCCGTCCCCGGGTCTTCGCACCCTTCTGGACCCTGGTCACGAAGAGTTTCCGCGGTACCTCGAGACAGGTCTTCACGGTCTCGGCCTTGGTCGCCCGCGAGCCGACCGGGGTCGGCTTCTTCGCGCCCCTGTTGGTGACCCGGATTCCCACCCTGAAGGCCCTTCCTGCACGAACCTTCTTCGGGCCGCCGAGGGAGAGGCCGAGCTTGGGTTTCTTCCCGGAAAAGGTCGCGGTGACCGATCGCGCTTCGCTCATCGTCACCACGCAGCTCCCGGTGCCCGAACATCCTGCGCCGGACCAACCGGTGAAGCTCGAGCCGGGGGCGGGAGTGGCGGTGAGGGTGACCTTGGTGCTCAGCTTGAAGAGGGCCTCGCAGGTAGAACCGCACTCGATGCCAGCCGGGCTGGAAGCCACCTTGCCCTCGCCCTTGCCGGCGAGCTGGACCGCAAGCGGGTAGGTGGTTGGATCGCTACTCGCTACCTGAAGGCTGGTTCCGGCCTGGACCCAGACGGCGGTGTTCGATCCATCAGGTGCTGTGGCCACCCGGGAGCTGTTCGGTTCGGCTCCGGCTGCCGAGAGGTTCGTGACCGCTCCGTAGGCACTCGATCCGGCCGGCCGTGAGGCGGTCTGGACCGTGAAGACCGTAAGACTCGTCAAGGGATCGACGTCCTCCCTTTCCCAAATGACGGTGGCCGCCCCATCGGGGGCCACGGCCAGCCGGGGCACGGACTGGTTGCTTACTTCCGCGATGCCTTCGACAGCCCCAAACGCGCTCGACCCGGCCGGCCGTGTGCGGGCCTGCCCCACATCCCCGGAACCGGGAAAGAAGGTCGTCCATAGGACCGTGGTTTCCCCGTTGGCCGCTATCGCTACATCGGGACGGTTGCTGCTGTTCAGGTTGGCCACCGAGAGATCCTGGGCATCTCCGAAGGTATTCGACCCGGCCGGCCGTGTGCGGGCCTGGACTACCTGGCTACCTCCTCCGCGGGTCCAGACGACAGTCGTCTCCCCGTTGGGTCCGGCCGCAGCCTTGGGGGCGAAGCCGCTCAAACTGCTCGAGGCGAGGTCCTCTACGGCCCCGAAGGTGTTCGACCCGGCCGGCCGTGTGCGGGCCTGGACCAGCCAGTTGGAGCTCAGCCCTATCTGAGTCCAGACGACGGTCGTTTCCCCGTTGGGCGCGACCGCCACCTCGGCGTTGATGATGTCCTGGCCGACGGGGGTCAGGTCCTCTACGGCCCCGAAGGTATTCGACCCGGCCGGCCGGGTCGTGGCCTGGAGCGTGGGGGGAAGCAAGCCGGTGTTGCGGGTCCAGACGACCGTCGTTTCACCGTTGGCCGCTACCGCGATCCGGAGGTCGCTGATGGTCGGGGCGGTCGAGGACAGGTCTTCGACGGCCCCGAAGGTGTTCGACCCGGCCGGCCGTGTGCGGGCCTGGACCAGGTCGGTGCTTCCGTCGGAACGGCTCCAGACCACCGTGGTTTCACCGTCCGGCGCCACCGCAATCTCGAGGCCGCGGAGGACCTGGATGGGCGAGGACAGATCCTCGACTGGCCCAAAGGTGTTCGCTCCGGGCGGCCGGGTTGCGGCCTGGACCACGAAGTCGCTTCCGTTGAAGCGGCGGTTCCAGACGACAGTGGCTGTACCGTCGGCCGCTATGGCTATCTCGGGCTGCTCGAGATAGTTATTGAGCCCGGTAGCGGCCGCGATTTCGACGGCGGGAAGGTTCCAGGTGGCCGCCGGGGCGGTGGAGGCCTCGACGGTCGAGACTCCCAACCCGATCGAGAGGGCCGCAACCAGTACGGTCCTGCCCCGGAATACGGCTCGGCCGGGCCTGGAGGAGCCTCGCGCCCGGAAAAACCGGGAAACCCCATTTCCTGTTTTGGCCTGTCGCATCGAGATCCCTTCCGGATCGACGAAGGCGTTCAGGCCAAGCGTCTCTCAGATCAGTTCCCCAAGTAGTTCGGGATGCAGCATACCCGGGGCCACTTCCGGTCGAGGCTGGCTCACCCCTCCAGGCCCATTCGGCCCCGTCTCAGGATTCCGGGTTCGGTGTGGCCCCATGGGCGCCACCGCCGCGCCGGTTTACCAACAGGCCGACCACCGCCATCACGATCACCGTGGTCACCCCGGCGACCGGTGCGACCAGCTCCCATCCGCTCGGAAGGGGAAAGAGCGAGAAGTAGAGGACGGCGATCACGATCGCGATGCCGGCCGCCGGGACGAGGCTCCCGAGTCGGCCACGGCCGCCCCTTCTCCACAGAACGACCACCGCACCCAGACAGGCCGCGCCGTAAGCCGAGCTGATCAGGACCCCGGCGTAATCGCTGGTCAGCTCGAAGACCGAGAAGGGCTGGCCCGAGGTCGGGATGGTCGAGAGGGCAACGATCACCGAGCCGATCACGGCCGTAACGAGGCTGGCCAGGGCCGGGGTGGACCAGACCGGGGAGAGTTTGCTGAGGCGCCTGGGCAGCAGCCCGTCGCGGCCGAAGGCGAACATCACCCGACCGCCGGCGATCTGGGCGGCGATCATGCAGGCGAGCGAGCTGATCGCCCCACCCAGGGTTATGTAGTCGCCGAGGCCCTGGGTCACGTAGGTGTCGGCGATCTCGCCCGGAAGCGAGGCGCTTGCCTCGAATGCCTTGAGGTCGTTCGGCGAGATCCCGAAGGCCCAGACCCCGACCGCGCTGACCCCGATGTAGAAGACGTTGACCAGGAGCGCCGTGGCGACGATCGCCAGGGGGATGTTCCGGGTCGGCCTGCGAGTTTCCTCACCGGCCGCCGCGGCGCCCTCGAAGCCCGCAGTCGAGAGGATCGCGAAGGTGAGGGCGAGCCCCAGCCCTTCCGTGGTCACTCCCTGGAACCGGAAGTCGGAGAAGTCGACCGACTGCCCCTCCGGGCCTCCGACCGTGATCAGGGTGATGAAGGTGATCACGACGGTCACGGTGATCAGAGTCATGGTCAGGCCCTCCATCCCGAGCAGGAGGTGGCTCGCCCGGCGGGCCGGCCGGACCGAGAAGAAGAGGGCGGTCAACATTCCCAGCGCCATCAGCGCGAAGGTGCCCGGGTTGCCGACGTTGACGTCCGTGACCGCCTCGATGAAGCTGGCCGTGAAGATCCCGAACGAGGAGGCGGTGATCGCGGTGAAGGAGCAGTAGGCGGCGAGCAGCCACATCCCCGAAACGGCCCCGGCACGCGGCCCCACCTCCATGCCGACCAGTTGGTAGAGCGAGCCCGCGGTTCCCTGGCGGCGGGTCAGGACGACGAAGGCGACCGCGATCGTCGCGATCGGGACGAGGCCGAACAGGTAGACGATCGGGACCGAGCCACCGACCTGTTCGGCCATCGCCTGGGGGTTCAGGCTGACCGACATGCTCGGGCCGACCACCGCGAGGGAAACCGCCACCGCCCCGACCAGCCCGAGGTTTCGGACCAGGCCCTTTTTCGACCCATCTCCCTTGACCATGGCTGAGGACCCTAATGCCGCACAAAGAGCCATGCCTACCCGATTTGAGCGTCGGGGGTCTGGGTCGTCCAAGGGGGGCTCGGGCGTCTACTGCGTAAGGGGATTCTCACGGGGGATTTAGGAACTTCAGAAGCTGCAGAGCGACTATTGCGGCATGGAAGACCCCACGCGACGCGACCGCCGAGCCCTCGCCCTGGCAAAGGTGGAGGCCCGCAGGCTTCGGATCTCTCGCCTTCGAAAGACGGTGGGAATCTTCGCGGGGCTTCTCGCGGTCGGCTTCAGCAGTGTCGCAATCGCCTTCGGTGCCGGCGCATCCGGATTTACGAAGTCGTCCCAGGGGGGAGATCTCGCCTCGAGTGGTCCAGGGGCCCAGGGAGGGTCCCCAACCGTCGTAGCCCTCTCCAGCACCCCCTCACCCCAGACAGTCTCTGCACCCCAGTCCTACCAGCCTCCAAGCAGTCCACCGGTGCAGACGGCGCAGTCGTAGTTCGTCTCCCTGTCGCCCTTCCCTCAGGCGGAAGCGAGGAGAAGCTGGCCCCGTTCGGCCCGGTCGGGACCTGGTGCTTTCGAATAGCCTCCGTGGGGAATGGATTCCTCCTCGAACGCGGGGCTCGACGAGTGGCTGATCCTCGTCGGAATCGTCGCCGTCCTGCTCTTCCTCGATCTGGTCGTGATGCGCTCACGGGGCGGGGTGATGAGCCCTCGCGGGGCCGCGCTGGCGAGCGTCTTCTGGATCGGGATCGCGCTTGCCTTCGGTGGATACGTCTTCCTGACCATGGGCACCGAGCCGGGCAAGACCTACGTCTCGGGCTACCTGATCGAGAAGTCGCTCTCGCTCGACAACGTCTTCGTCTTCCTTCTGGTGATCACTGCCTTCGCGATCCCGAGCGAACAGCAGCACCGGCTCCTGACCTACGGGATCATCGGGGCCCTGGTCTTGCGGGCGATCTTCATCGTGGTCGGCGCGGCCGCACTCAGCACCTTCAGCTGGCTCTCGATCCCGTTCGCAGCGATCCTGATCTGGACCGGGATCCGGCTCTTCCAGCATCGCCACGACCATGAGGGCGAGGAGAAGCTGGTCCAGAAGATCAAGGACCGCCTCTCGATAGTCGACGACCACTCGGGGAAGCTCTGGCTGAAGCAGAACGGCAAGCGGGTCCTGACGGCCTCGGGTGGGGCCCTGGTCGGGATCATGCTGGTCGACCTCCTCTTCGCGGTCGACTCAGTCCCGGCGATCCTCGCGGTCACCACCGACACCTACATCGTCTGGGCCGCCAACGCCTTCGCCCTGCTGGGGCTAAGGCCCCTCTTCTTCCTGGTGGCGATCCTGGTCGAGCGGCTCTACTACCTGAAGACCGCCCTGGCGGCGCTGCTCGTCTTCGTCGGCCTGAAGCTCGGTGCCCAGGAGTTCGTCGGCAAGCTCGATCCGACCATCTCCCTGGCGATCATCGGGCTGATCCTGCTGATCGGCACCGCCGCCTCACTGATCCGGGAGAAACGGCTAACAGGACACTTCTAAGCGGCGGCTACCCGCCCTTGCCCTCCGAGCCGCTTTTCCTGGCATCTGCCTTGGGCGGGCTGCCGGGAACCGGGGCACTCGGGTCGGAGACCTCGGTATGGATGGTGCCCTGTGC